>JAZUAS010000027.1:0-8786 GCA_045638125.1 Eubacteriales bacterium
CTTCCCTTTGCGCACTTACCAACCCCTCGACCAACTCCTTTAAGCGTCTTGTCCCCGGCTTCGAGGCTCCCGTTACCGTTGGTTACGCCACCAGTAACCGTTCTGCGGTAATTCGTATCCCTGCATACGCAAAGAGCCCCGACAAACGCCGATTTGAGCTTCGAAACCCCGATGCAACCTGCAACCCCTATTTCTGCTACGCGGCAATCCTTATGGCAGGTCTTGACGGTGTTAAAAATAAGATCGATCCTCATGCAAACGGCTGGGGACCTTACGATTTCAATCTTTTCCATCTCCCCGAGGAGGAAAAGGCAAAGCTTCAGGGACTTCCCACCTCTCTTCCCGAGGCGCTTGACGCTCTCGAAGCAGATCACGACTATCTAACCGCCGGCGGCGTATTCCCCGAGGAGCTGCTCAAGAACTTCATCAAGGCAAAGAGAGCCGAGTGTTCGGAAATGAGCAAAATTCCCCACCCCGCGGAGTTTGATAAGTACTATAATCTTTGATACTATTACCATGAAAAGAAAGCTTGGCATCAACGCCGACTGCATCAAGGGCGGCGACATATGTGAAACACTAAAAAAAATAAAGGCTCTTGGATTTGATTGCTTTTTTGTCAACGGCTACGATGTCGATTTCGCAAGCTGCAAGCGCCTCTCCGACGAGCTTGGCTTGACCTTCGAGTTCATCCACGCGCCCTTCAGAGGCATCAATGAAATGTGGCTTGAGGGCGACGAATACAAGGATCTTTACGACAAAATCTGCCAAAGCATCGATGCGGCTGCGGCTTGCTCCGTACCAGTGGTTATTACGCATCTCTCAAGCGGATGGCAACCACCCGCCGTCAGCGAGCTGGGATTGTCACGTTTTGACGCACTCGTTGAGTTTGCAGAGCAGAGAGGCGTAATTCTCGCCTTTGAAAACCTCAGAAACTACGAAAATCTTATGGTGATCATGGAGCGCTACAAGGATCGCGAAAACGTCCGCTTCTGCTATGACTGCGGACATGAATACTGCTATACCCACGGCGTTGACTGGATAAAAATTTTTGGGGAAAAGCTTATCTGCACCCACATTCACGATAACTTTGGTTATGACAGAAGCTGTGACCCCGACATTCATATACTGCCCTTTGACGGAACGCTGGATTATGCCGATATGATGCGACGTCTTGATAAGGTCGGCTATGACGGCTCCCTCATGCTTGAGGTCTTTAACTCGTCCAAGCCCGAATACATGGAGCTTGACGAGGACGAATTCTTAAAAGAGTGTGCCGAAAGGATCACGAAAATCTCAAAAATGTAATTTTTTCAAGTAAATCAACGGATAAAAAGCTCCGTTAATCGGCGTTTCTCATAAGAGAGTTCATTCGCAAATGTGAATTTGCTCTGTATTAAACAAAAATTTAACCCCGACAGATTTTTTATAAGTCTGTCGGGGTTTGTTTTATTTTGTTTGATAAATAAGGATTCTTCTAATACAAAAACTCTAATTCCGCCTGTTCCCAAGCTAATAAAAAATTCATATCCGCTATTGTTGCATTTTCAATCAATTCAGACACACTATCAAAGCTCTGCTCATTTTTATTTACGTATATCGAGACATACTTTTTGGAACTGTCACAAGAAATGAAACATTTATTTCCATTTACATTGAGCTCTAATTCACGTCCACAATCAATTAAAAATATTAGTGCCGCAAGAGACTTTTTTTCAAATAATTCATTTACAATCAAATCATACACATTCATTAACAATCCTCCATTAAACTCTTGTTTATTATTCTGATTTATCGGCAGTTTCGCCTTTGTATTACCAACGCACAGGGCAAAGCCCATACCCCTATTCCTCTGCGTATAATTCGTCGTAATACCAACGCATCGGATTTTCGTAAATGTATTTCACGATCTCCTCATAGTCCTCTCGACCGCGGATAACGTGATCGTAAAAGCCTCGTTGCCAAATGTTTCCACCATATTCTTTATTGCAAAATCTTTTAAACGTCGATACAAAATGCGACACCGTTGAGGTTTGCTTCGTAGGGGTCGACGTCCTCGGCGACCCGTCATCACGAACAAACAATAAAATATGAACATGATTGGGCATAATAACGTATTCCTCTACGGATACATTTTCGTAAAAATCATTTATTTGGTTTATGTATTTATCCGCAACAATGCCATATGGCAATAATTCCACGTTTTTCGGGTCGCCGAGGACGTCGACCCCTACGATGCGAGATAAAATTTGTCGCCTATCTTTCGTACATATAGTTACAAAATATGCCCCGGTTGTGTTATAATCGAAATTCTTTAATCTTGTAGGCTTTCTTTTCGGCAATTCTTTTTCTTTATCCATTTTCATCACCCATAACATTATAACACAAATCGGCAGAGAAAACAATCTCTCTGCCGAAATTTGTTTATTGCGGGTCGCCGAGGACGTCGACCCCTACGAAAGGTGTGTTAATATCCTTATGAAAAAGAACCTAATCGGCGCTTTTTTCTCCTATTATTCCGACAAATATGCAGGCGGCAAAGACGTATATTCCAAGTCCTCCGCCAACCTTCAGCATGAGATAGAGCGCCAAAATCCATAAAATCAGCGCAGAAAGCGCAGAGGTTACTGACAGTATCCACTCCGATGCGCGGTCGCCCCAAATCTGTGCCGTTATGCATGAGAGTATTCGTCCACCGTCAAAGGTCTTGACGGGCATAAGATTCAAAATAGCCTGAATAAGTGACGAAAGCGCAAAAAACGACAACATACCCCACTTGTCAAGCTCCGATGAAAGCAAAAATGCGTCAAGTGAGTTCAATAGCCCATCACTGCCCTCTCCGAAAAATGAAAATGCCACAAAAACGACTCCAAAGACCGCCATATTGACAAGCGGCCCCGATGCCGCCAACACGATTTCATTTTTGTAGGATGTCAGTCTCTCGTCGGTGACTATCCTCACTCCCGAAAAGCCGAAAGTGATCTCCTTTACCTTGATTTTCAAAGCTTTTGCCGCCAAAAGATGTCCCATTTCATGTAGCAGTGCGGCAAACAGATATATGCATAAAACCAACCAACTATCCGAGATCAGCATAGCAGCGATCATCAGTATCCCACCTACTCCAAACCTCATCTTTTTCACCAAATCGCCCCTTTCCCTATAAGTAAAATTTATGTCTGACGGGAAAAGAATATTTGTATTTTTTGTAAATTTGCTTGACAATCATTATTGGGTGAGGTATAATGCTTATATTAATAAAATTATATTTAAAGGACAAGCATGATACTCAACAATAACGAAAGAATTATTATTAAAACAAATTCGCGCCCCGCAATCGATACACCCGATGAAAATTCAGACCCCAAAGAGATTTTTTACAACATCTGTCGCGCTATCAAGGAGGGCGGATATAATCCCGCGTCCCAAATAGTAGGCTACTTGATCTCCGAGGACCCTGCTCATATTACCAACTACAAAAGCGCGCGCACACTTATAGGTAAAATCGACCGCGACGAGCTTCTTGAACAGATGGTGTTAAACTACATGGAGACTATCGAAAAAGAATTTGAGGAAAAGAACAACTGATAATGACAAAATCGTTTTATATAGTAACTGCCGAAGGTGAGGTCTCTACCCTGCCTCAGGGCAAATGTGTGGTCGCCCTCGGAAGCTTTGACGGCGTTCACGTGGCTCACCAGGCGATCTTCAATGAAGCCTTGGAGCTAAAGAAAAGACTCGGCGCGTCGCTCGCCGGAGCGTGGTGCTTTTCGGAGCTGCCCGTAAACGTCTTGGGCAATAAAAAAACTCCTATGATCTGCACTCTTGAAGAAAAGATCAAGAGAATACTCGACACCGGTGTCGATTTTGTAGCAATTGGAAATTTTAGAGAGCTTTCCTCGGTCAGTGCCGAGGATTTTGTAAATGTAATACTTGCGGACAAGCTGAATTGCATCGGTACCGTCTGTGGATTCAACCACCGTTTTGGCCACAAGGGTCTCGGCACTTGCGATCTACTCAGAGAAAAATTTGGCAAGGATTGCGTTGCCGTCGTTCCGGAAATAACCATGTTCGGCGAGACGGTCAGTTCAACGGCAATACGCGAGCATATACTAAACGGAGAGCTTGAGACGGCAAAGGCCATGCTGGGCAAGCCAATATACCTGTTATCCCCCGTGGTGTCGGGTAAGCGTCTCGGTCACGCTCTCGGTTTTCCAACCGCAAATCAAACATTCCCCGCCGGCGTGATCACTCCCAAGCACGGCATCTACGCGACTCTTTGCTACACCGAGGACGGTAAGCGCCATATCGGTGTTTCCAACGTGGGGATTCGCCCAACTATCACCGACGGAAGCGATCTTCACGGTGTAAACTGCGAGACATATATATGCAATTTTGAGGGTGACATATACGGTCAAACTCTCAAAGTAGAGTTTTGCACCTGCCTTCGTGAAGAAAAAAAGTTTTCCTCGGTAAATGAGCTTTGCCATCAGATTGCGATTGACGCAACTAACGCATTGAAGATTTTTGAAGCTTCCGACATTTATTGACACAAAATTTTATTGAAAGGAGTTGCCAATGCAGAGCACAAGCAAAAGAAAGCGCCACTTGATGATTGCATCGGCGCTCCTCTTCTTATTTTTAGCAGTTCTATCCGTAGTTCCCGTCTCTGCCGCATCGACCGATCCGCCCGAGACGACCAACTGCCAAGCCTTTGTTCTATACGACAAGACTCACGAAAAATACGTTATAGAGAAAAACGGGTACGCGATCCTCAACACATCCACAAGTGCAAAGATAACTATGGGACTTGTAGCGTGTGAGACCCTTGCGGACAGGCTTGACGAGACGATCACAGTTACGGGAGAAATGCTAAAGGGCGCGTCGGGATACAGCATGAAGCTGAAGGACGGCGAGAGGATCACTATACGCGATCTGCTTTACGGCGCGATCTGCGGCTCATATAACGACGCGGCATACGTTCTTGCGAATATATGCGGAGGGAGCAGTCAGGGCTTTGTGGAAATGATGAACGCCAAGGCACTTGAACTTGGAGCAAAGGACACCACATACACAAATCCCCTGGGATACCCCGACAACGATGCTATGACCACCACGGCATATAACGTATTGAAAATAGCACTTGCCGCGTCCGAAAACCAGCTTTATATGGAGATCTGCTCAGCGGTTAAGCATACGGTTGCGGCGACGAATCTCTCGTCTGAAAGAAGCTTTTATAACCGAAATTATCTCGTTTCATCGGCATCAAATCCCAAGTATTATAACTCGTACTGTCTTGGAATGAACGCGGGATATTCGGGCGAGGCGGGAGGCTGGAGCATAGTCACTCTCGTCCGCGACAGCGACAGTGTTGGCGGCGACGTTGACTATATCTGCGTGCTGCTCGGCGGTAAGGAAAACGAGGACGGAAGCGAGATCTATGCTTATGACGATCTCAATTCGGTTGCAAAATGGGCTTGCAGGACATACGATAACAAGGTGCTTTTCACTAAGGGAGCACAGCTCGGTACAACAAGCATTGGACTTACAACTGTTGGCGATGCCCCGTATATTGTTGCAGACGATCTTGTGGTCTACATCCCTGCGGGAGTAGGTAGCGTCTCATATAAAACCGAATTATACGATGATATCCGTGCCCCTCTGTCGGCAGGTGACGTTATCGGAAAGATCATCGCCACCGTTGACGGCGAAAATGTGGGTGAGTGTGATCTTATCCTCAAGGATGACTACGAGATCAACGGCATTATGAAGATTATCGACCTCATAGGATCTTACACCAAAAGCCGAGCTTTTATAGCGACTATCATCTGCTTTGTACTGATCATTGCGGTTGTGATAATTTACAAATACAATCACAGGTACGATTCTCACGTAAAATATACGAGAAAGAAATAAATGACAAAAAACGGAGCTTTTGCTCCGTTTTTTGTTTATCATTAACTTTATTAATTGGCTATTACTTCTCCTCTGCCACACCCTTGATGGATGCAACGAGACCTGCAACATTCTGGATCTCGGAGGGAATAATGATCTTAGTCGCCTGACCGTTAGCTACCTTTTCAAGAGATTCAAGGCTCTTGATGGCAATAACGCCCTCACCGGGCTTTGCGTCGTTGATCATTCTGATACCGTCGGCGGTTGCCTGCTGGATCTTCAAGATCGCCTCTGCTTCACCCTCTGCTTTAAGCACCTGAGACTGCTTCTCTGCCTCGGCGCGAAGTATTCTCGACTGCTTTTCAGCTTCTGCGTCAAGGATCATTGACTGCTTGCGGCCCTCTGCCACCAGAATGTTGGAGTTCTTTTCACCCTCTGCACGCAGGATCGCCTCACGTCTTTCACGCTCAGCCTTCATCTGCTTTTCCATGGCGTCCTGAATCTCCTTGGGAGGAATGATATTCTTAAGCTCAACACGGCTTACCTTGATTCCCCAAGGGTCGGTTGCTTCGTCAAGTATTGCGCGCATCTTTCCGTTGATAACATCACGAGAGGTGAGCGTTTCGTCAAGCTCCATATCACCGATGATATTACGGAGAGTGGTGGAGGTCAGGTTTTCAATAGCCATCATAGGAGTTGCGTGACCGTAAGCGTAGAGCTTGGGGTCGGTGATCTGATAGAACACAACGGTATCTATCTGCATTCTTACGTTATCCTTTGTGATAACAGGCTGGGGAGGAAAGTCCGCGACCTGCTCCATTTTGTTGATCTTATGGGCTATTCTGTCGATAAAGGGGATCTTGAAATGAAGTCCGGTTCCCCACGTTGAGTGGTAAGCGCCAAGGCGCTCTACGACGTATGCCTTTGCCTGAGGTACGATGTGAATGTTGGAAATGATAATAACGACTACAACTGCCGCTATTGCGAGTAAAATTGCCTGCCAGGGTTCCATAATTTAATTCCTTTCTTGTGTATAATTTTGTCAAGTATTACTTGCGTTTACATATCAGCTTGACACCAGATATTTTTTCCACTGTAACAAATTCTCCGACCGATGCGCTCTCGCCGTCATCAGCCATTCTGGCGCTCCAGATCTTACCGTCGATCTTCACCGCTCCTGTCATTCGCGCATTGTCGATATCCTCCTCTACCCTTGCCTCTTTACCGAGCAAAAGATCGGTATCGGTAGGCTCGCTGCCGTGATTTTTCAGAAGCTTCTTTCTAAACACGGTAAAGGCAAGCGTCAAAAGTATCACGGATATTGAGGCGAAAACAAGCCATTGGATCCACTCGTCAACGTTGCAGAACGACAAGACGAGGGATGTGAATATCCCGGGTACGAACCAGATAGCCACAAGCTCTGCGGTTTGCGCTTCTATCGCCACTGCGGCAATAAACAGCACCGCCCAGACTATCGTCATAACGTAAGGCTCCATAATTTAACTCCTTTCAAAAATTACTTTTCCTTATATTGAGGCTCAATAATGTCCATTACCAAAAGCTTTCCGGTACTGTCATTGATAACTATTTTATGAGGTCTCGCGTAATCGGGCAACAGATTGTTTTTAAAAGTTCCGTTGTTTTCGTGTATCTTATATTCAAGAGTAAAAACGTACTCGGTGTATGTCCCGTTTTTACTCTTCATTGTCGTATGACTTTCACGCGTTATACGCATATCGTAAAGTTGCTGCTGGGTAAAGCTCTCATAATGCCCCACGGAGGATGAAACCATGGAATTATACGCCTCACTGTCTCCTCGTATTATTGCTTGAAGCATTTCGTAGATAAGGACGATCGCCTCGCCGTGATTTTTGTACGTCTCGTCGTCGATGCTCTCGGTAACACCCGTGTTTTTGTCGGTGAGCATTACAACTCTGTTGTAGTTGAGATAATCTTTATATTCAAAGATGTCGAAGTCCTCGTCCTTTGTGTCGGCAAGCAACGAAGGGTCGAGTGGTGGATAGGGCTTTGCGGTATCTTCTTCAAAAATTCCCGACTCCAATACGGCTGTTATAACTGCTATCAAGAGCAACAAGCTAATTCCGACTCCAATAATTATTATTAGTTTCTTTTTGCTTTTAATCAGAGGCGGATTTTTTTCATTTCCACCGTCATTCTGCTCAAAATTTTGCGCGTTCATTTTTAAAAACCTTCTTTCGGTACGCTTTACTTTATTATAACATAAAAATTTAATGATTTCAAGAGAAAAATCGTCATTGTGTAAAATTTATTGCATTTTACGCGTTTCAAATTCAGCAAGATACCGAAATGCAAAAAAAAGAGCAATTTTATGTTGTTTTATTTTTTAAAATGTGATATAATGTATAATGTAATATTATTTTCATTTATTCCGAAAGGACTCCCCACGCTCATGAAATATCTGGTACTTATTCCCGACGGTATGGCGGATGTAAAAATAGAAGAACTCGAAGGCAAAACTCCTATGGAGGCGGCTAAAAAGCCCGTGACCGACTATCTCGCCGCGAAAAGTGAGGTGGGTATGGTGTCCAATGTGCCCGAGGGCATCGCTCCCGGTAGCGACGCTGCCAATATGGCAATTCTATCCTTTGACCCCAAGGTTTATTCCAAGGGTCGCTCCCCTCTTGAGGCGGTGAGCATGGGACTTAAGATGAACGACACTCAGGTGGCATTCCGTTGCAACGTAGTCACTCTCTCCGAGGACGAAGAATACGACGAAAAGACCATCATCGACCACAGTGCCGACGAGATCTCCACCGCCGAGGCAAATGAGCTAATCTGTGCAGTTGAAGCGGCTCTCGGCAACGACGTGCGCCACCTCTACACCGGCGTCAGCTACCGCCACTGTCTGCTTTGGG
>JAZUAS010000028.1:0-7967 GCA_045638125.1 Eubacteriales bacterium
ACATACCTACGCCAAAACCTATAAGCATTTCGGCCCAACGAGGTAAACGAACGGGTAGATTAATTAGAAATAGGATATACACCATAGCTACACCCCAACTGCCGATATGCAGATGGTCAAAGAGCAATATTTGCAACGCAAATACTAATATCAATCGTACTATTTCTTTGATTATATTCATTATTATTCCTCGTATGGTGTATGGTTGCGAATCACTTGTACATATTTCACGGTCTTGTAGTTGGTAGCGATTTTCAGGGTAGTACGGTGATAGTTATCACTCTCTGTTATATCGGTTTTCATCACCGTTCCCACCAATATTCCTTCTGGGAAGACATTGGTCAAACCGCTCGTCACCACGGTATCTCCTTCGGCAATAGCAACATGGCGTGATATATCCTCCAATGCTACTTCATCATAGCGCATACCATTCCACTGGGTGCGTCCGATATAATTATTAGTCTTCAATCTACAACTCAAGTTCATTCCCACATGAATAATGGGTACTACCAAGGAGTATCTCTCGCCCACAGCGCTCACTATACCCACTACACCATCTTGGCTTACTACGCCCATATCTACCTCTATACTATCTCGCAGTCCTTTGTTGATTGTCAGGTAGTTGTGCTGTTTGTGGGTGGTTATGTGAACTACTTTGGCAGGTGTATATTCCCAATCTAAATGTGAATATACGTACTGGCTATCAGTCTCTGCTATTGTTTCCAACAGGTTCGATTGCTCTATCAGTAGGTTTTTAAGCCTTGCATTTTCCTCTGCCAAACGTTCGTTTTCTTGTTGTAGTTGAAAATAATTCTCAATGGTGGTTACTGTATTCTCTACCCCTGCCACAACCCGATTGGCTGATGACCACACGGCACTATGTTGATATTGGTGCGTGGTGGTTATCAGTATAAACGCAACAACTTCCAATATCAGAAATATTAGGAAGTTGCTATATCGTGCCAAAAACTGTAGCAGGTTTCGCATGTACCTTCAGTTTTATCGAATCAGGAAGCCAAAGTTATGTACATTCTTCAGTGCAACTCCTGTGCCGCGAGCTACAGCATGCAAAGGATCTTCTGCCACATGGAATGGAATGGTGATTTTATCGGTAAGTCGTTTGCTTAGTCCGTGCAGCAACGCGCCACCACCTGTTAGATAGATTCCGCGTTTCACAATGTCGGCGTACAATTCGCTTGGTGTTGCCTCCAGGGCTTGTAGGATAGCACTCTCAATCTTAGCGATACTCTTGTCCATGCAGTGAGCTATCTCCTGATAGCTGATAGGCACTTGCATAGGCAACGCGGTCACCTTGTTTGGACCAATTACCATATAATCTTCTGGCGCCTCCTCCAGTTCTGGCAACGCCGAACCTACTTGCATCTTGATGCGCTCTGCGGTTGGTTCGTCAATGCGCAGGTTGTGGGTGCGACCCATATATTCCACAATATCGCGGTTGAGGTCATCACCAGCAATCTTGATGGATTTGTTGGCTACGATACCGCCCAATGACATTACGGCAATCTCTGTGGTACCACCACCTATATCTACCACCATGCAGCCTTCTGGTTGCTCGACATCAATGCCCATGCCGATGGCTGCCGCCATTGGTTCGTAAATCATATATACCTCGCGTGCGCCTGCGTGCTCGCTGCTGTCGCGTACCGCACGAATCTCCACCTCGGTACTACCAGATGGAATACATACCACCATGCGGATGCTTGGAGTGAACAGGCGATTATGCTTTGGAATCATCTTAATCATGCCTCGAATCATCATTTCGCAGGCGTAGAAATCGGCGATTACACCGTCGCGCAGGGGGCGTACGGTACGGATGAGGTTACCTCCTTTACCAATCATTTGTTGTGCACGGCGACCCACTGCAACCATTCTGTTGTCGGCGGCGCTGATGGCTACTACCGAAGGCTCATCCACCACTACCTTATCATCGCAGATAATGATGGTGTTGGCCGTTCCGAGGTCAATAGCAATCTCTTGTGTGAACGAAAAAAGTCCCATTTTTGTTATCTTATTTATTAATAGGTATTATTATTTCTTGCTCATCTTCTTCTTTTCCTCTAATTTTCTGCCCCACTTCCCCAAAATCTATAAATCCGTGCAAAGGTACAACAAAAAAAGCAAATATGCAAGGAATATGTACATTTTTTCAAAAAAATCCACATCTATTTGCCATACAAGCACTCTAAAGGCATAATTAATCACTCCCGCATATTGATAGTTGCACCTATCATTTTTTAAAAATATAGGCACTAAACTTGCAGATGTGCAAAAAAAGTAGTACCTTTGTCGCCAAATGGCGACGATGTCAAATGATAACGAAACATTTAAGCAAAAAATATTAATTATTAACTATTAATTATCAACTACTACTATGGTAAGTTACAAAGAACTTGGCTTGGTGAACACCAAAGAGATGTTTGCTAAAGCAATCAAAGGCGGATACGCTATCCCAGCCTTCAACTTCAACAACATGGAGCAACTCCAAGCTATCATCAAAGCAGCTGCTGAGACCAAGAGCCCAGTTATCCTCCAAGTATCTAAAGGTGCGCGTAACTACGCTAACCAAACCCTCCTCCAATACATGGCACAAGGTGCTGTAGAGTATGCAAAAGAGTTGGGTTGGGAGAAGCCACAAATCTGCTTGCACCTCGACCACGGAGATAGCTTCGAGACTTGCAAATCTTGCGTTGACTTCGGTTTCTCAAGCGTTATGATCGACGGTAGCCACCTCCCATACGAGGAGAATATCGCCCTCACCAAGAAGGTAGTTGAGTACGCGCACGAGCGCGGAGTAGTTGTTGAGGGTGAGCTTGGCGTTCTCGCAGGAGTTGAGGATGATGTGGTTGCAGAACACTCCTCCTACACCAAGCCCGAGGAGGTTGAGGAGTTCGTAACCAGAACCGGAGTTGACTCTCTCGCTATCTCTATCGGTACCTCCCATGGCGCATACAAGTTCACTCCCAAGCAGTGCACCAGAAACGAGCATGGCATCCTTGTTCCTCCCCCTCTCCGCTTCGATATTCTTGAAGAGATCGAGAAGAGACTTCCCCAGTTCCCCATCGTTCTCCACGGCGCATCCAGCGTTCCCCAGGAGTACGTTCAGGAGATCAACTCGATCGGCGGCAGACTTCCCGACGCAGTTGGTATTCCCGAGGAGCAGCTCCGCAAGGCTGCATCTATGGCAGTTTGTAAGATCAATATCGACTCCGATATCCGTCTCGCCATGACCGCAGGTATCCGCCGCGTTATGAACGATCAGCCCGAGGTATTCGACCCCAGAACCTACTTGACCGTTGCAAGAGCTGAGGTTAAGAAGATGGTTGCTCATAAGATTCAGAACGTTCTCGGAAGCGCAAACACTCTCTAATTTAAACAAAAATGGAGAATGGGACACCCAAGGGTGTCCCATTATTTGAAAATGAAATTCATTTATAAAATCAAAACAAACTGGCACGATACAGATGCAAATCGCTGTGTCAGACCAAGTAAAATCCTTGAATATATGCAAGAAACCGCCAACCGTCAGTGCGAATGCTCGGGACTTCCCCTCGAAAAGCTCCGCGACGAGAAGGGGCTGGCGTTTATTCTCGGCGCGCTTTCGATGAATATCTACAAGCCGCTCCACGCCTACGAGGATATCGAGGTCAACACTTGGTGCAAGGAAGCCAAAAGTTATATTTTCATGCGTTATTTTGAGATAATGCGTGGTGGCGAGAAGATCGCCGAGGCGGCAAGCACCTGGGTGCTTATCGATCTTAACACAAAAAATATGGTCAGAGCCTCTGCTTATGATTTTCTCGACGGTTGCTTCTATTACGACGAGCCGATTGACCCCGAGGCTTTACTCCCTAAAGCAAGAATAGCCAAGGACACTCCCCTTTTTGAGGTTGGCAAGCGCAAGATATGCTATTCCGACATCGACTACAATATGCACATGAACAACACCCACTATCCCGATATGCTATGCGATTTTCTCGACGAGATGACCGCAGGCAACTCGGCTTATACCGTGGGTGCGATGTCACTGACCTATCTCAAGGAATCCCACCTCGGCGCGACACTGACGGTCACTCGCGGCGAAATGAGTGACGACGGAATCATCGAGATGCGAACCCTCAACGAAGCAGGAGAGACCTGCCTCGAAGCGGTTGTTGCCCTATCCGTCCTTAAATAAACCTCATCTTTACCTTCCCCCACTTTTTTGAGAGTTTTTTGGAAAAAGGGGGGTGCAGGGGGGAGAAAACCTATTTTGCAAAAATGGTTTTCTCCCCCCTGCATAATATTAAATAAACTCCGCAAAAAGCTCTCCGAGTCTTACCGTCGACTCGACGTCATAATGCGCTGTGTCGGGATTTTCCTCGGGCTCATATAGGGTAGTAAGTCCTGCGGCGATCGTGTCGATGAAACGGTGACCGTTTTTCTCGGCATACGCTTTTTTATTTGCATTCATCTTCTCATAATTGCCCCATTCCGCCGAAATTCCCGCCTCAATATAGGTGCAGTTATCAAAGGCCGAGGAGTATCTCTCGCGAAGATCGCGGATAAGACAATCATATCTCTTGATATAAGGCTCTGCGGCGATAGGATTTCCACTATCGCTCTCGCCCTGCATCCAACAGAACGCAATTATCTCGGGCTCATATCCCATTTCTCGGAGCGCGTCAAAGCCCTCGTCGATAGCTCTTATCTGCTCGTGATAACACCAGCCGGGAAATCTGAATTTTGAATCGTTTATAGCCTTTGCATACTCAACGACACGGTTTTCGTCGTAAGGCGCTCCGCTGGAGGGCGAACGCCAGCCGGTATTCATATCCGAGCCGCCAAACGCGCATTTTATGATGAAAAACTGCTCGCCCGGGTATTTTTCGGTCAGTTTTTTCGCAATTCCCACCTCCGGACCCAAGGTATCCTTTGTGCGCTCGGTCTGATTGACCTTGACCGACTCAAAGCCCTCGTTCTCCTTATTGTGGGAAATATAGTGGATCAAAATCTTCTCGTATCCGTATTTAAACACATTTATGGTCTTCTCGTCGAAATGCTTCGGCAGATATTTTACGTATCCCACGCCAACGGCATTGGACTGTCCCGATAAAAGAATGACCCTTGCTTTTTTCATAACGACCCCCCTCTGAAATCTGTTTAAAAGCCTTTCAGCCCGCCAACGCCCAAAGAAATTCTTGGCACATCGACTTAATTTGCATTATATCACATATCTCGTAAAAAATCAACGGATAATAAAGAAATAAATTTCAAAAAACATATTGACAAATCTTCCTTTTGGTGATATACTCTTTTCTTGGTTTGTGTTTGAGTATATTAACTAAAAGGAAGCTTTTTTATGAACAGATCAACGGCAGTACGCCACCATAGGCATCACCATCATCACCATATAAATATTATTGATATTTTGCGTCGCGCAGGAGCACTCGTCAAGGATTTTGCGGCGAAGAATACTATTCTCGTCATCGCGTCCACCCTCGCAATAATTTCCTGCTTTTTAGTAAAGCCCGACGCAGAATACGTCGGATATTTCGATTTCAAGACGCTCACTTGTCTTTTCTGCACTCTGGCAGTAATATGCGCGCTGAAAAATATCCGATTTTTCACTATTACCGCACGCAAAATAGTAACATACGCGGGTAACACCAGAACGCTCGCCCTCGCGCTGGTCTATATAACCTTTATCGGCTCGATGTTCCTCGCCAACGATATGGCGCTCTTGACATTCCTGCCCCTGGGTTATATCTCCCTCAGCTCCACGGGCAAGGAAAAATATATGGCACCCATATTTATTTTCCAGAACATCGCTGCAAATCTCGGCGGTATGCTGACACCCTTCGGCAACCCCCAAAACCTTTACATATACACAAAATTCAATATTCCCACTTTGGATTTTATGGGCGTGATGCTTCTGCCCTTCGTCCTTTCTATCGTGCTTTTCACTCTCTGCTGTTTATTTGTTCCCAAAGAATCGCTGACCTTGACCGACGGCGACAGTGAAAGCTTTCCAAAAGGCAGAACGGTATTTTATCTGATACTTTTCGCCCTCACCATACTGACCGTATTCCGACTCGTACCCTACTACGTCTGCCTGCCCATTATTCTCGTGGCTATACTCATTTCCGACAGAGGCGCGCTGACGAAAGTAGACTACCCCCTGCTTTTGACCTTCGTAGCCTTTTTCCTGCTTGCGGGAAACGTATCGCGCATCGGTGCCGTCAGCGATTTCTTCTCGTTTCTGCTTGAAAAAAACACGCTTCTCACAAGCGTGCTTTCATGCCAGGTCATAAGCAACGTACCCTCGGCAATCCTTTTGTCGGAGTTCACGGATAACTGGAGAGAGCTGCTGGTTGGCGTAAACATTGGCGGTGTCGGAACTCTGATCTCCTCGCTGGCGAGCCTTATCACTTTTAGGGAGTACACCTCTCACGTCAAGGGAAAGACCCTTAAATATATCGGTCTTTTCTCGGCATTCAACTTCGGGTTTCTGATAATTTTGACAGTCACCATGATATTCGTATTATAACAAAAAAGTTGCGAGAAAATCGCAACTTTTTTGTTGTATTATGCTCTCTTTGCTATTTTCAATCCTCCGCACAAGAGTTTTATCTGCAAAAATTTTATCACAACGCAAAACGATTGTCAATCAAAAGAAATATTCTTTTCCAAAGTTGACTTTTTTGCTTGCAAATCCATCTCTATCAGATGATCTTTTCGTAGGCGACCCTCTCGTCACCATTCTCAAGATAGATAACTCCGCAATAGGAAAAACCGTTCTTTTCAAGCATGCGTCGCATAACGAGATTTCCACGGTGAGTATCAATTCTGAGACTTTTTCTACCAAGATTTTTCGCGAAATCGGCGGCATAAGAAATAAATTTCCCGGAAAGTCCGCTTCCGCGACTTGAGACAGAAATGGCAACTCGGTGAATGGCGATATAATCTTGACTTTCATCGCCCGTCAGCCAGTGACCGTCATATATCTTATCGTAGGTCGGCTCGCCGCAAGAAATTATTGCAAACGTACCACAGACATCGCCGTCAAGCTCGCAGAGGTAAGACTGCTCAAGCTCAATATCCGACAAAATGACCTCCTCCGATGGGTAGCCATTCTGCCACTGGTCGATACCTAGCGTGGCAATCGTTCTCCTCGCCTCGTCAAATATAGGCATTATCGCCCTAATGTCCTCTCTCCTTGTTTTTCTGATCACAATTTTAAGACCTCTTTCATTAATCTGTTTAAATTGTAACATAAAGTCTCTCCCATGTCAACTAATCAAATATTTTTATTTAAAATCAAAAAATTTCAATTATTTTTCAAAAACCTATTGAAATTTCATAAAAACTGTGATATAATAGTTAAGCTGTCCAAAAAACGGCACAAAATACAGGGGTATAGCTCAGTTGGTAGAGTACTGGTCTCCAAAACCAAGGGTCGTGGGTTCAAGTCCTTCTGCCCCTGCCAAGAAAAAAGGCAAATCGAATTTCGACTTGGCTTTTTTCAGTGAAATTTGCCCTTCGGGAAAGTGAAATAGCTTCGCTGTGAAATATTTGCTCCGCAAATGTGAAATATTCGCTGGCGCGAATGTGGGCAAATTTCATTTCACATCGACCAAAGCCGTAGGCGGCGGGAGATATTTCACAATTTCCGCAAGGAAATTATTTCACATTCGGCGTAAGCCCAATATTTCACTTGAAAAACCTTTGATTTTATGCTATAATAAATTCAGAAAGGCTGCAATACTGCGGCACCATCCGCAGAATGCTGATCGCCTCCATCAATACGGCGAAGGAGAACAAATAAAAATTTCTCCGCTTTTTTGCCCCTAACTTTTTTCGAATTTCCATAGATCCATTTTCGATGTTTTTTCGATCAAAAGGACTTGAACTACCGAAATGCTTGAACTATTCACAGATTTATGGTATAATGAAGCAAAGTTACTCTT
>JAZUAS010000029.1:0-14832 GCA_045638125.1 Eubacteriales bacterium
GCCGCAGTATTCAACTACGTTGCTGAAACCAACTGCTGGGCAGCTACCATCGGTGAGAACGCATACTACCTTGGCACCTACAGCAGCTATACCACCATTGGTGCTTCCGCTACATCCTACATCAAGCCCGATAACACCGGCAAGAGCCAGTTCCCTGCTAACTTTGCAAGTGTTTCCGTAGCTCCCGTTGGTCCTTCCGACGTAACCGCTCCCTCTGTTGACACCGCATACAAGTTCTACCTCACCGCTAAGGACGGCAAGAACTACTACTTCAACGGTATCATCAGCGGCAAGTTCCTCCAGACAACTACCGATATTCACCAGGGTATTGACGTATTCGTTGAGGCAGTTCTCAACGGTGAGACTGTTACCGGATACAGATTCTACTTCGACAATGCAGGCGTTAAGACCTACATTGACATCACCACTGACGGCAAGGCTACTCTCGTAACCGAGAACCCCGCCGCAGTATTCAACTACGTTGCTGACACTAACTGCTGGGCAGCTACCATCGGTGAGAACGCATACTACCTTGGCACCTACAGCAGCTACACCACCATTGGTGCTTCTGCTACATCCTACATCAAGCCCGATAACACCGGCGTAAGCCAGTTCCCCGCAGGCTTTGCAATCGTAGCAGTTATTGAGGAAGACACTCACGTTTGCGAATTTGCAGATGCTACTTGTGTTGCCCCCAAGACCTGCGCATGTGGCAAAACTGAGGGCGAGGCTCTTGGTCACGACATCGCTGACAACGCTTGTAAGAACTGTGGCGCAAAGGTTGTAACCGTTACCGAGGCTGCTGCTCTTGAAGACGGCACTCTCGTTCTCATCACCGCAACCGTTTCCAAGATCACCTACAACTGGAGCGATTCCAGCAAGAACATGTCCGTTGACATTACCGACGGCACTACCACCCTCAACGCATACAAGCTTGGCTCTAAGGTTGGCGTAGGCGACGTAATTCTCGTTTACGGTAAGGTAGGCTCTTATAACAACAAGAAGCAGATCGCAGAGGGTGCGACCGCTGAGATTGTAACCGCTCACACCTGCACCGAGTTCACCGATGCTACTTGTGAAGCTGCTAAGACCTGTACCGTTTGCGGTGCTACCGACGGTGAGGCTCTTGGACACAACTACGTAGACGGCGTTTGCGACCGTTGTGGCGCAAAGAAGCCTGTTGCAGGGGAAGGAGTTACTGCAAATGTAGTAATTGCTGATCTTGCAGATGCTAACGGTTGGGCAAATGGCACGGCTTATACATCTTTCAATGTTGATTCTAACATTACTGTATCGGTTGCAGCAACTCCCGTTGGTGAATACGCGCAGAACTCCGGTAAGTATTACACTTCCGGCGAAAACTGGAGAATTTACCAATCTGAAAAAGCTACAGTTACTATCGCTGCGGCAGATGGCAAGACTATTGTGTCTGTAAAGATTACATATGCTGTAAAGAATACAGGCACTCTTACACTCAATGATGCTAATATAGCAAGTGCAACTGTTGTTGACGTTAATGCTTCCTCCATAACTTTCGGTGTAGGAAACACTGGTGATGCAACTAACGGTCAGGCTCAGATCACTGCAATTGAGGTTATTTATAAGTAATAAATAAATTTAAACGAACATTTTCCACCCCGCTTCGGCGGGGTGGTTTTTAGTTTCAAAAATCATATATTCCCTCTTTTTCAAAAGCATTACTTGTTTTTTGACCAAATTTATTGAAAAAAGCCGAAAAATATGTTATAATATCAATGTAAATTTTGTTTTGGAAGGTAAAGTATGAAAATCAGCTGTAAAATACTATCTATATTACTTGCGCTACTGATTATTACGACAACGGCTACGGGATGCGATCAGCTTTCCCTTTTAGACGGCGCGCTTGACGGCATATTCGGTGCTCTGGAAACCGAAAGCGAGTCTGAGTCGAAGGATCAATCGGTTCAATCCGATCTGCCGGAGAATACAGAAGCCGAGGAATCGACAACCGACTCTGAGGTCGCTTCTACCGAGCCTGCAACCGATACCGAAACCGAGTCTGAAAGCGAAAGCGAGACCGAGGCAGAGCGTGTTGGAAGCATAAGCATTCTCAACGGAAGCGAGATCACCCTCGAGGTAGGCGAAAGCGTCAGGTTGACCGTATACAAATCCCCCTTTATCAAGCAAAACGTCGGCTGGTCTGCCGACAGCAGAATCGTTTACGTTGACGAAACCGGACACCTCACCGCGCTTGAGGTAGGAGACGTTACGGTTACGGCATTCGCGGGCAAGGCTACCGACAGCATTCTTATCCATGTAATTGCCAAGACAGAGGATACCACCGTTACGACCGAAACAGAGCCACCGATAGACGATGAAACCTCCACATTTTGCGACGGTCTGCTTGAAACCCTTCCCCGTGAGGAGATCCACGAGGCGGTTAATTCTCCATCCGACCATCTCCCCGCAGGAAGCTATGAGGAGGCCATCGAGAGAACCGAGAAAAATCAGCTCTCGGGCTACGATTTCGTTCCCGATCAAGCGCCTATCCTCTCGGAATACCGCCCGATGCAGGATGGAAAGTATATCAAAAATAATAATTCCTACTATATCGACTACAACACCTACGTCGTCGTCGACGCATACGGCAGAGAGGTCTTCCGCATCTACCGTGGAGGCGCGTACATAACCCTTGAGGAGGTAGCCGCATACGTATACGCCTTTGGCACTTATCCCGCAAATCACACCTCGAAAAAGACCACCAGCGTCTCCGGAAACGCATGGGGCATATATCTGCGCTCCAATCATTCAAAGTTCACCGGTGACACGTCCAAATACCCCTACGAGCCCGAGCTTCCGCGCATCAGCGGCTGCGGCGGGGATCTCCAATACTGGGAGATGGATATAGGCACCACCGGTACCGACTGCGACCCCAGCTATACCGCCAAAATTTATAACAACGGCTCTAAGATCACGCGCGGAGCCGCAAGAATAGTTTACACCTGGAACGACCTCAACGGCAACGGCTTGACCGACTCCACGGATATAGTTTTCGTATTCTACACCTACAACCACTATAACGATTTTCAGGAGTATCTGAATTATTACGGCGGCTGGGGTGAGATCTTTGGAAACATCACGGGTGGCGGAAAGATCTCCAGCAAGAGCGACTACAATCCTACGTCCTACGTACCTGTCATCGCAGGCGGCATTTCTCCCAAGACTGCTGAAATTCGCCTCGGCGAGGATTACGTTTTGTTCGCATGGCTCGACCGCCGAGCGTTTGAAATGGCGATGAGTGCTTGATAAATTGCAATTTATCGAGGACTTCTCGGCGATGTCTTTTTGAAAGTTTTTACGTCGCTTTTTCCAAAAAGCGACAGCCGATCCAACGTGCGGAGCGTTGGTCGCCCTCCGCAGAGGGCGAAACATCTCTATCGGCGTTTTCTTTTGTTAGCTTTTCTTTTGCGCCTGCTGTGTCAAAAGAAAAGCGAAGAACGATTCAGATACACTTTGCGTAGAAAGGGGAACCCCCAATTGTGTGTTCCCCTCTGCCAAGCCTATGGCTTGGCATTCACCCCTCGTGGCGCTTTCTGACGATAAGGAATTTCGCGCCTTGCGAGGCGCGACCGCCGATCTCGGCGGCTCAGACGAGCTTTTGAAAAAGCTCGAGCAAAACTTTTCAAAAGACACCGCCGTGAAGTTCTCAACAAATCAAAATTCTGTTGACAATAAAAACCGACGAACAAAATTCGTCGGTTTTTGTTTATTTACAAAGTGTTTTAAGCTTATCGTACGCGGCAAGATCGGTCTTTTTGGCGGTCAAGGGCGTTACGGAGACGTATCCGCTCGTCAGGGCGTTTATATCTACTGTAAGGTCGCTTTTGTCTCCCTCTACGGGGTCGCCTACCTGCTTATACATATCGTTTCCGCAGTAAACGAAGGAATCGCTGTAAAACATTCCGCCCTGCTTGGTAATTTTGATACCAATGCTCTTTTCGGTGGGGATATTTACGTTGAGAAGCTGGGTGGAGTCAAGCAAAGCGTTCTCTTCAATAAAGGAATAGACCGAGTCAAGCTCGGCTATAGCGTTATCAAATCCCGTTTTGTCGGTAGAAAAGGCTATTGCTTGAAGCCCCATACGGGATGCCTCAAAAATCGCTCCGATCGTTCCCGAATAGGCTATATCGTCGCCAAGATTGTAGCCTTTGTTGATTCCCGAGAGGACAAGGTCATATTCTCTTTCAAGCCCCAGAACTCCGAATCTGACGCAATCTGCAGGGGTAGAATCCATCGCCCACGCTTCTATTCCGTCAAAATCGACTCGCTTTATCTCCACGGGATGGAAAAAATCTATCGATTGACTCTTTCCGCTCTGCTCGACCTTTGGCGCAACCACGGTAACCTCTCCGAATTTGGTCGCCCAACGCGCGAGAGCCTTGAGAGAAGCGGACTCGATCCCGTCGTCGTTAGTTACGAGTATTTTCATATCCAGCCCTCGTTATTTTCCTTGTATTCCTTGAGTCTTTCGTCGCACTCCGCAAGCAACGCGCCCATTTCCTTTTTGGCATGGAGCGTTGCGCCTGCCGCGCAGGCATGACCGCCGCCTCGGTAGCGCTCTGCCACTTCGCTGACGGTTACAAATCTGGAGCGAAGACGCACTCGAATAGTTTTGCTTTCGGCGTTTTCAATGAATGCCGCCCAAATAAGACTGCCTCTGATAGATTCCAAGTGAGACACGCACGCACTTGCCTGCTCGCTGGAAAGACCGAATTTTTTCTGCATCGCTTTATCGACGTAGATGTATGCCACGCCGTTTTTAGTGATCTTCATTTTCTTATAGACGTAGGACTGGAATTTCAGCTCCTCGAAATCCTTGATATAAAGATTTGCGTAGAGGGTATCGGTGTCGACTCCCTCGTCGAGAAGCATACCTGCATATCGCATGGTGTCACCGGAAACGTCGCGGAAGCGGAAGCGTCCCGAGTCGGTAACCATACCTGTATAGAGGTAGGTAGCCGCTTCTTTATTTATCTTCAGCTCATCGCGGAAGGTGTAATAAAACTCGGCAACCATCTCGCAGGTCGAAGATTTTTCCTCCTCTATCCAGCAATAATCACCGTAGGGCTTGTGGTCGATATGGTGGTCGATCTTTGCGATCTCACGGCAAAGCTTATATTTGGGGTTTGAAATTCTGTCCTCGGTTCCGGTATCCAGCACGAGTGCCAGCGCGTCGGCATAAAGCTCGTCGGCAATAGGCTCGTCCTCTCCGCCAAGAAAGCGAAGATAATCCGAGTAATCGTTGTTGATGAGGTATATTTCCTTTTCGGGATAGGTTGCGCGAAGGATCTCACGCATACCCTTGGTAGAACCGATAGCGTCGCCGTCGGGTCTGAAATGACGGAATATGATGATTCTATTATATTCCTTGATCTTTCCAAGTATCAGCTCCATCTTTTCTCTGTTCATTTGTTTTCCTCCGCAATCTTATCAAGATCTTTAAGCAGAGCCATCGCTTCATCGTAGCTCTTCAATGTGCATCCGCTCGCTTTTTCATGGCCTCCGCCACCGTACTTGACGGCGGTGCGGTTTATGTTATAGCGGCTGGAGCGAAGCTCACAAAGCACACCATCCTCGGTCTCGGTGAAGTTGGCCCAGATGTCAACTCCGCGTATCTCACCCATAACTCCAACCATTCCGCGAGAAATCGTAAAGGTATCCTCACCACTCTCACGCGCCTCATCTGCAGTTGTGTAGATGTATGCCACGTTTTGCTCGGTAAAGCGAACTTTGAGCACAAACTGTGCGCGAAGGCGAATATAGGAAAAATCGTCTGCGTAGAGATTGCGGTATATATCGGACGTGTCTATTCCCTCTTCAAGAAGACGTGCCGCGCGGCGCATTGTCTCGGGAGTGGTAGAATCATAGCGGAAACGTCCCGAATCGGTCACCATACCCGTATAGATCGCCGTTGCCGCGTCGCTTGAGATCTTCCATTCTGCCTCTGTGGCGAGGGCGACGATCAAGCCGCAGCAACTCTCAAAGATTGTGTCAGTGACCTCAACGTTTGCGATCTTCTCGCAAAAGATGTGATGGTCTATGCGCGCGGTCTCTGCCGCCAGATTGTATCTGGTGTCACTGATAAGCGCACTGGCAGACGTATCGAGAATAATGGCAAGAGCGCCTGCATAGTCCTCATCCGAAACCGCGTCGGGGCTGCTATCCTTAACGAAGGCATATCTTCCTGCGGCGTCTCCCACGGCTCTCACTCGCTTGTCGGGATAATTTTCGGCAATAAGCTTTTTGAGTCCGATCTGGCTTCCGATCGCGTCTCCGTCCGGCTTGGTATGTCGATGAATAATTATCGTATCATATTTTTCAATCAGTGAAATAATGGCTTCAAACATATAAAGCCCTCCTTACGTATAAAAATAGCCTTGTGCTCTCCCAAAGGTTCTTTCGGGCGAGCATAGACTCAAGGTCGCTAAATCTCCTTTTACATTATATCACAGTTTCGGTCAAATTTCAATATTAAAATATATTTTTACGTTTTTTCCCTTGCTCTATGACAAAAAATATGTTATACTGGTATTTAGAAAACGCGTGCCCGTAAAAACGGGCTGAAAGGACACAACTTTATAATGGCAAAGCTTTATTTTAAATACGGAGCTATGGGTTCCTCCAAAACTGCGAACGCACTTATTACAAAATTCAATTACGAGGAACGCGGAATGCACGTCTGGCTCATCAAGCCCTCTATCGACGACAGAGACGGTATCTCAAAGGTACATTCCCGTATAGGAATTGAGGCGGATGCCTTTGTTGTCTCGCCCGAGATCGATCTTTTCCGCGAATTTGAGAGTCGCAAAGGAATTCACGTAATCATAGCTGACGAATGTCAGTTTTTCACCGCGGCACAGATCGATCAGCTTCGCCGCATTGTCGACGAATACGACACGCCCGTACTCTGCTTTGGTCTTCGAACCGACTTTATGACAAATCTCTTTGACGGAAGCAAGAGACTTTTTGAAGTAGCTGACTCGATCAGTGAGATCAAGACGATCTGCACCTGTGGCAAAAAAGCGATCGTCAATGCCCGTATCGACGCAGATGGACGCGTGCTTGTAGAGGGCGGACAGATCCTCATAGGAGGCAACGACGCATACGTTGCTATGTGTCATAGCTGCTGGAAGCGCGCCATTGCAAAACATGCTAAACCAGAATAAACAAAAAACGCGTCTTGCACAACCTTTAATAAAGGGGTGAGCAAGACGCGTTTTTTGTTATAAATTAAAGCTTCGGCTTTTTAAGATTTGTTAAAAATTATTCGCTAATTCCGATTTATTGCTGACCCGCCTGCTTGACAGTTCCCTCGAGGTATGCGTTAAGCAGCATTTTCAAGTCCTCCATGTGTCCAAGTATCTCTCTGCCCTCGTCGGTGTCGCTGACTAAGCGTCGCTTCGCCATCATCTCAAAAATGACGTCCTTTGTAGAAATAATATCTTTATTTTCTTTAAGCGCCGCCTCTTTTCCGTCAAACGGGCCGTGAGAAACGAGACGAAGCCCTCTCGACGAGTATATCAGGGTATAACCTGCGATACCCGTTTTGTTATGATACGCCTTGCAGAATCCGCCGTCGATAAGGATATATCTGCCGCCCGCCTTAATAGGATTTTCTCCGCTCTTGACGGGAACGTGACCGTTGATCAGATGCGAGCTGTCTCTGTCAAGTCCGAATTCCTCAAGAATACGGCAGACCGCATCAAAGTCTTCAATGAAGCCGTAATACGGGTCTCTTTTTTCGATCCATGTGTTTTCATCGGAAATAAAGTAACGCTCAAAGGTGGTTATCCTGTCCTTTCCGAAAAGAGGACTCTTTCTGCCGCACCAAAGATAATACATAAAATCCAGCGCGTCCCTGTCTCCGTTGTAATATGCCTTTCTCGCAACTCTGTCGCAGGCATCGAGATAGGCTTTGCCGGATATTGCGCCCGTGCCGAAAGGGTCTACCGACGCAAAGTCGCCGTCCTCGGTCATTGGAACGCATCCGTGATACAAAAGATTGTTGTTGTGTATCTTATATATTCCGCCTACGTTATACATAAAGCGAATATGCTTTTTCAGAACTCGGCTCTGCTTGAACGCCGACACCAAGGAGTCCATAAGGCTCTGCTCCTCCTGTGAGAGAGCATAAGGGTCGGTGGGATCTACCGTCGGGAAATGATAGTCGTTAAGAGGATATTCCTTGCCGTCTATCTCTACGGTGTGCTTTTCGTGATCGATCCTGTGCAGAAGAAGTCTGTCATCCATGCCGTATTCGGGATGTCTCGAAATAAGCTGGCCTTCAAGCTTGAAAAGTATTATCGCGATAGCCTTGTGCGCCTTGGAGAGATTATCCATATTATTTTTTATGTAATACTTGTCGTCTCCGTTGCGAGGCATGAACCAAGTACAGCCCTTATAGGTCTCTTGAGCGTATCCGATAAGATCGCGAAGGCTGATTCCGTAAGTGTTTTCGATTATAGACAGAGTATTATACTGTATAGCCGAGTTCAAGACCGCCGCGACGCACTCGGGACTTCCCGCCGCTGCTCCCATCCACACGATGTCGTGATTTCCCCATTGAATATCCACGTTATGATGAGACATCAGCATGTCAAGTATCTTGTCGGCTCGGGGGCCTCTGTCGTATATGTCGCCCACCACGTGGAGACAGTCCACTGCCATGCGCTTGATAAGTGAGCAAAGCGCCTCAACGAATGCCGCTCCCTGACCGATGTCAATTATGGTCGAAATAATGTGTCGGTAGTACTCCTGCTTGTTATGCTCCTCACCACTGGTGTGGAGAAGCTCGTCGATTATATACTGAAAGTCATTGGGCAGAGCCTCTCTTACCTTGGCTCTCGTGTACTTTGATGCCACCGCTCTCGCAAGGTCTACCAGACGGTAAAGGGTCACACTGTACCAATCCTCATCGGCAATACCCTTTGAGCGAAGCTCCTCTATCTTTTCGGAGGGATAGTATATCAGTGTGCAAAATTCACGTCTCTCTCCCTCGGACATCGAACGGTAAAAAAGTCCGTCCACCTTCTCCCTGATAACCCCCGAGCAGTTGTTAATTATGTGATTGAACGCCTCCGCCTCGCCATGAAGATCGCTCATAAAATGCTCCGTGCCCTTGGGCAGATTTGCCGTTGCGTTATAGTTGATTATTGCGGAGCTTACCGCCTGTATGGTAGGATACTCATGGGATAGGAGAGCCAGCATCTTTAACTGCTCCGCTGAATATGACGTTTTTTTCATTCCGTACCTCCACAATTTAATTTTAATTATTTGCTATACACTATTTATAATACCACATATTTTCCAAAATCGCAATAGTGTAATCCTTAAAAATTCTTATTTTTCACTCCCTGACCAAAGTTTTCCCCAAAAAAGCGAGGCGCCATTTCGCACTTCAAGCTTTTTTCGATAAGAATTCGCATCTTCAATAACATTTTATTCTGAGTCACAGGCAAAATATTTTACTCTCCCATTAGGAGATATACAAATTTTATGCAGGATCGCATTTTAATTCGCAAAATCACACAGTATCAAAAATCCTTTCAGGATATACGAAATTTCAACTCTACTCGCGGTAGAATCGGATTTTCACCAAAAGTAGAGTCAAATTATCGCAAGTGGAGACCCCCCTCCTCCCGTTTGGCTATTGACTATTTCTAAATTTTGGGGTATCATATGTAAGAAGACGCGCGGCAGAGGCTGAAGTGAGCGACAGGCTTTATTTCAAGCTGCTTCCAAGCGCAATAAACCCACCAAAAAGGACAAATTTCACCATGAATCATCTCCAAACAAGAGAAACTATCCCGATATTTTTTGCGGTAGACGACAACTATGCCCGTTTCCTCTGCGTTACGCTGCAATCCCTCATTGAGAACAGCAGTGATAAATACGATTACGACGTCAACGTGCTTATCGAGGACTTGTCCGACAAGAGCAAGGGCGATATACTTGAGCTTCAGCGTGAGAACATCAAAATCAAATTTGTAAGCGTCACCGAAAAGCTTCGCGAAATATGCAAGAAGCTCCATTTGAGAGACTACTATACTAAAGCGACCTATTATCGCTTTTTTATCCCCGAGCTTTTCCTCGAATACGACAAGGGACTTTATCTTGACTGCGACATAGTTATTACCACAGACATCTCCGAGCTTTATCATACAGAGCTTGGCGACAACTATATTGCCGCTATTCCCGAGGAGTTTATCACAGATGTCGAAGTTTTCGGCATTTATTCCGAAAAGGTTCTCGGTGTTCCGCGTCAGGAGTATATAAACGCGGGAATACTTGTTATGAATCTTGACGTCATGAGAAAATTTCACTTAAAGGAGCAGTTTGCATCTCTCCTTGAAAAGGTTACCTACCGCGTAGCGCAGGATCAGGATTATCTCAACGTCATCTGCAAGGATAAGACCGTGATCCTCGACAAGACATGGAATAGAACCCCTATGCCCTATGCAGACGTGTCCGTTACACCGAAAATCGCCCACTACAAGATCAATTTCAAACCCTGGAAATTCGACGGTGTTCCCTACGGTGAGCTTTTCTGGCAGTACGCTAAAAACACCCGTCACTACGAGGGGCTTTGGTCAGGCAAGGAAAATTACAGTGAGGAAAACAAGCTCCGCGACAAAAAACAGTACGAGGATCTCGTGCGTTTAGCGTTGAGCGAGATAGATGAAAAGGAAAAAGAGCAGGAGATATTCGATAACGCTATGCTCTTTGCGGTAAAATAGCATGGCAATTTCTCCCGAAACCCAAAAGCTTCTTGACAGAATAGAGGAGTACGAAAAAAAGGGATGGTTCGATAAAGACATCAATGACGATCCCCCCACACGACCTCTTCGCCCCGGTGAGGTCGACTACGTAGGCAAAAAGCTCTCCACAAGGCTCGGAACCAAGGTAGCAAATAAGATCGGTCAGAACCACTTTGAAAAAATGATGAAGCGAGGCGATGTCGTTCTCAAGGAGATACGCGGTCAGGAAAATCTCGCGGCGGTCGGAGATATGGGCGCGCTTATCACCTGCAACCATTTCAGCGTGTTCGACAACTACGCCGCGCTCAAGGCAGTTGATCCTATTCTTAAAAAGAGCACACTCTACAAGGTCATAAGAGAAGGAAACTACACCTCCTTCCCCGGTATTTACGGCTATCTTTTCCGTCACTGCAACACTCTTCCCCTCTCGTCCAATTTCAGCTGTGTCAAGGAGCTGATGGCTGCTATGCACACCCTGTTCGCTCGCGGAGAAAAGATACTGATATACCCCGAGCAGGGTATGTGGTACAATTATCGCAAGCCGCGTCCTCTAAAGCTTGGAAGCTTCCGTTTTGCCGCGAGGGAAAGAGTTCCCGTCATTCCGCTCTTTATCACTCTTGAGGACACCGACAAATCAGGCTCTGACGGACTTCCTATTCAAGCGTACACGGTTCACGTGCTCCCCCCCATTTTCCCCGACGAAAGCCTAACGGTGCGTGAGGACACCGAAAGAATGTGTCGCGAAAACTATAGGCTCTGGAAGGAGACATACGAATCCTTCTACGGCATAAAGCTGGAATATACTACAGAGGGCGAGGTCTCACCATGCTCTACTTGATAATCATTTTCATATCGATCGTCCTAATCAGCGGAGCTAATCTCTTGTTCACAATCCCGATAACTCCGCAAGAGGTCGGTTCTGTGCTGTTCGCCGTAGTCATCGCGGCGGTGGCGATCTTTGCGCTGGACGCAATAGGCGCGCTTATTATTCGCCGTCTCACACCCAAAAGCTGGTACACTCCCGACAAAAAGCTTTTCAAGGTGTCTAAAAAAGAGAGAAACATTTATCGTGCGCTTAAAATAAAATCATGGAAGGACAGCGTTCCCGAGCTGGGCGGCTTTACAAGCTTTCACAAGGACAAACTCGAAAGCATCAGCGACTCCGCTTATCTTGAACGCTTTATAATCGAGGCAAATTACGGCGTAGTGATACATCTTGCCAACGCAGTATTTGGATTTGCCATAATGTTTATTCCTTTCTGTTCATCGCCGACTATATGGATACCCGTGTTCGCGGTGAATTTTGTTCTCAGCATTCTTCCCGTGGCGATACTTCGCTACACAAGCTATACCCTGCAAAATTTGTTTAAAAAAAGATGCTTCACCGTAAGGTGAAGCATCTTTTTTTAGTCTGCATTAGGCTTTTTCCCCATAAGAGACCAGAGCATTATTATCATTTGTCCGGGTATACACAGAATATAGAGCTGCCAGAGATTAACCGCGCAAACAATAAATATCGTCATATAGAGCGCAAATATCAGCGTCCACATAAGTAATGAAATTATGAGATAATTTCTTCTGTGACTGAACCATAGCGAGTTGAAAACCAGCCACACGATAGCCGATACCGGACATGCGTAAGCAAACGCCAACCAATGAGCGACTACACCGTTGGTAGGCAGATCGATCGCCAGAAACACGGTGAGCGCTATCAGCCATACCAAAAGCACGCTCATACCGGTTATAGTCCCATGTGCTCTGCGCTTTTTTCTGAGCATCTGCTCTCTTTCCTCCGCCTCATTATGCGAGGGGGGAGCATCGTGTCCGGGGGTGATCAGATAGTCTACCGTAACGCCAAAAAGAACCGAAATCTGTTTAAGCACGGAAATGTCGGGGACAGACTCTCCTCTTTCCCATTTGGATACCGCCTTGTCCGAATAATTCAGCTTTTCGGCAAGCTCTATCTGAGTCATACCGCTTCCTCTGCGAAGAAGGGCAATATTTTCTGCAATTATTGATTTAATGTCCTCCATAGGCTCACCTCCATCCCGATTATTTCTTTTTTCCAAAAATCTTTTTCAAGCGCCAAGATAGCGCGTTTTTCAGTTTTCTGAATATTTTTCGCGGCCAAAATTCCAAAACCTTGTACCGACTGTAAAGCCAATATCCGAAGCCTTCAAGCTTCATCTCTTTTTCGCCGCGCTTGCCCTTCCAGACCTTGTCCAGTCTGCCTAAAACGTCCTTGTCGGTGATGTTCTTTTCGCATGTCACGCAATTATCTCCGCAAAAAATATAGGAATCGGGCAGAACCTTTACAACACGGTGCAAAACGTACTTTTCTCCGTCACGGAAAAGCGCTACGTCATATTTTTTGAGTCTTCCCTTTAGAGGAACGACCGCAACCGTGTCTTCTCTTTCACGAAGCATCGGCTCCATACTGTGTCCTACTACAACGCTGACGTAAACGCCATCCTCGGCAAGCACACTCTCGATACTTTTGTTCATCGTCAGTCGATTTCCAAAAATCCTTGATTTTCAAGGTCTTTGATAATGGTATCTACGTCAGTCTCAAGCTTTTCTCTCTCAACCTCGTATTTGGAAAAGAGCATATCGCATATCTCGCTCTTCGAGAATCCGCTTTCGATGCATTTCCATATATCAGCCGCGGTAGCGTTAAGCTTCACCATTCCGCGAAAGCTCTTGCTTGCGCTTCCGACAGCCACCACAACGTAGCTTCCCATAACGCTTCGCAGAACAAATCCGTCTTTAATTTTCATAGCAAATGTCTCCTTAATATTATTGACAAATTGGAGTTTGTCGGGGAGGATGCGTGCCTCCGGCGGCTCACTTTCTTTGGAAAAGAAAGTAAGCAAAGAAACTTCCCGAATTTTTTGGGTCCTCTTAAGGTGCCGTAGGATTTTTCACTTCGCTTCGCTCCAAAAAAATCCCTCACTGTCGCTTTTGTATTGATAGGGTTTAGAACCCCAATTCCGGGAAGTTTTTTGGCTCCACCTTTTTTCAAAAAAGGTGGCAACCGCATCCCTTCACGCTCCCCATATTAACCGAGAGCCTCAAACTCCTCAAGAGCCGCCTTAAAGGAAGCCATGCAGGAATTGAAGGCATCCATCTTGGTAAGGTCAACGCCGGCAAGCTTGAGAAGCTCTACGGGGCTGTCAGAGCCACCGGAGGAGAGGAACTTGAAGTAGTCCTCAACAGCAGGTGCGCCCTCATTGTAGATTCTCTCGGCGATAGATACCGCAGAGATAATACCCGTTGCATACTTGTAAACGTAGAAGCCTCTATAAAGGTGAGGAATTCTCGCCCACTCGTAAGCGATCTCGGGATCACTTACAACGCTTCTGCCGTAATATTTCTTGTTAAGATTGTAGTAGACCTCGTTAAGCGAATCCTTGGTAAGAGGCTGGCCCTTCTCTGCCATATCGTGAGCGATGTACTCAAACTCGGCAAACTGGGTCTGGCGGAAGAGCGTGCCCTTGAGCATATCCATATAGTAGGAAAGCAGATACTTCTTGAGCTTTTCGTCGGTGGTGGTCTTCATCAAATACTTGAGCAGGAGCACCTCGTTAACAGTAGAAGCAACCTCTGCTACAAAGATCTTGTAGCTTGCCTTTTCCTGAGGCTGATTCTTCTCAGAAAAGTAGGAGTGCATAGCGTGACCCAGCTCGTGAGCAAGAGTAAACACGTCGCCTGTGGTCTTCTGGTAGTTGAGAAGAACGTAGGGGTGAGGACAGCCGTAAACGCTGGCACTGTATGCGCCGCTTCTCTTGCCGTCGGTCTCCTCAACGTCGATCCAACCGTTATCGTGAGCGGTCTGGAGAAGAGTCTGATACTCTGCACCAAGGGGAGCAAGACCCTCCTTAACTATTCTGAACGCCTCCTCGTAGTCAACCTTAATCTCGGCATCCTCGATGGGAGAAACGTAAACGTCGTACATATGGAGAGACTTAAGACCCATGAGCTTCTTCTTGTCTCTGTAATAACGGTGAAGCAGGGGAAGACCCTTCTTAACGCTCTT
>JAZUAS010000030.1:0-15986 GCA_045638125.1 Eubacteriales bacterium
TGACGAAGTACCCACTTCTGGTCAGCAAGATTTGCTCCTCCCGTAATAAGACCCACTATCGGGCTTACAAAGCCGTTTGTAAAGGCATTTACTATTTTTGTGAATGCTCCGGCAACGGCAACACCGATTGCCATATCAACCACGTTGCCGCGGGTGATGAATGTCTTAAATTCTTCAAAAAATTTCTTCATGTTTTTACCTTTCTTTGACCGATACGGTCATATTTTATCGAATATAATTATATAATTTTTTTTGTATTTTGTCAATAGATATTTTGGTGTTTTATTTGTTGGTAAAAAATGAAAGGGCAGGCGTTATCGTGGCCTGCCCTTAATTATAATATATTATTTTACGGTTTTGGGTTTCTTGATGCGGTTGAGCTGTTTATTGTACTTAAGAAGCTCTTCTTTAGTGAAGCTCAGGTTCATCATGCCCATCATGCTTGTGAGACGGAGAACGCTGAAGCCACCCATCATATCCATAAGTCCGCTGGGAGCGCCGCCCTTGAGATCGACCTCAAAGCCGCCTGATTTCTTGTCGCCCTTCTTGTTTGCCTTGTTGTTCTTATCCATCTTCTTCTTGAGCATAAGTCCCTTTCCGATAAGCCAGAGCTTTCCTCTCTTGGACTTCATGATGTCAGATATGGTATCGTTAAGAGAGTATCTGCCCTCGGGAGCGTTGATGTCGAACCAGTTGAGAACTGCGCCCACTTCGCGGAGAACGTAGTCCATATTGGGTTCGTCAACTTTGCGGATTTTGCCTTCATCGGTGAGATCTCCCGCCTTTGCCACAATAGTGGACTCGCCAACGTTCTTTACGTCGAAGTAGAAGAAGTGATCCTTGGCGGTCTTTTTGCCGATGCTCTCGCCGTTTACGAAAAGCTCAACCTCGGGAAGGTTAGAGTAAACGGTCACCTTGGTAACGTCCTCAACTCTGTCGATATATCTCTTGCCGCAGAGGTGAACGAAGGGATCGGTCTCGGGGGAAACGAGCCATGCCTTGTAAGCGTAGAAGGAATCCTTCTTGTACTTACGGTCCATGGTCATAAGACCCTTGTGGTTCTGACCGTTCTCGCCGCCCTCGGCTCGGGCATCTGCTCCGAAGTCAAACATATTCCAAACGTGAGTAGCCCAGATGTACTTACGGGTAAAGAGCTGCTTGATAAGCTCCTCGTGGTAGTATGCCTGGTATTCCTCGGTGTAGTCACCCTGTCTGGGATCGCTTGTGTGCCAGTTGAGAGCCTCACAGCCGTATTCGGAGCATCCGATCGGAATATTTGGATGCATAGCATGGAACTTGTCGAACCAGGGGCCGTTCATGCTTGTATCACCGCCGTACCAGCCGAAATAGTGGTTGTAGGAAACAACGTCGGGAATCTGTAGATAGGGATCGTCCATCTTGCACATAGAAACCGCCGCAATAGTGGTAAGACGAGTCTTGTCCATCTCGTGAACGAGGTCGTTGAGGATCCTATGATTTTCGAGCAGGTCATCGTCAGAGCCTGCGATAGAGATCTCGTTGGAAAGACCCCAAACCACGATAGAAGCATGGTTGTAGTTCTGGGTAACAAGCTCCTTCATTTGTGTGATGGTGTTCTCGCGACCACCGGGCATATGTCTTGAAATGTAAGGGATTTCTGCCCAGATAACGAGACCCTTTTCGTCACAAAGATCATAGAAATACTGATCGTGCTGATAGTGAGCGAGACGGATAGTGGTAGCACCGACCTCCATAATGTAGTCGATGTCCTCGGCGTGATGCTCGGGGAGAAGCGCGTTACCAACGCCCCATCTGTCCTGGTGACGGGAAACACCGGCGAGGGGGTATTCCTCGCCGTTGAGGATAAATCCGTTGTCGGGATCGATCTTGAAGGTACGGCAACCGAATCTGGAGCATACGTTATCAAGAACGTTCTCGCCATCAACGATCTCTACCTCACAGCAGTAGAGGTAAGGATCCTTGCGACCGTTCCAAAGGTGAACGTTCTCAAGGGTAAATTCTACCTTCTTGTCGGTGGACTCTATCTTTGCGATCTCGTTTTCTTCCTTGTCGTAGATGGTGTAGACCAACTTTTGAGCATCGGTGAGCTCGGTGGTGTAGACTTCAACGGTCACCTTTGCGTCCTTGCCCTCGACCGCAGGGGTGATAACAAGACCTGTTCCGCCGTAGTAATCGAGGTCAAAGTGTGTATTGTTAACGCAAACGAGGTTTACGTCACGGTAAAGGCCGCCGTAGAAGGTGAAGTCTGCCATCTGGGGGTAAACCTCTTCGTTGGGAGAGTTGTCTACAACGATAGCAATATCGGTCTCGTCGCTCAGCTTTTCGGTAAGGTCAACTCTCCAGGTGGAGTAACCGCCGTCGTGGTGAGCGAGATGCTCGCCGCCTGCGTATACGTCTGCAGAGGAGTTTGCTCCGCGGATTTCAAGGTAGTAGCGGTCCGAGATGGGAAGCTCGGACTTTTTGATAGTCTTGACGTAGAGGCAAGAGCCACGGAAATAGTCATTTCCACCGTCAAAGCCGTCTTCTGCGTTCCAGGTGTGGGGAAGATTGACGAGTGCGCCGTCGCGAGCGGTTATGTCGGTGGTGTCCTTCTTAAAGAGCCAATTTTCATTAAGATTGATAATATTTCTCATTTTTATCTCCTGAAATAAGATTTACGAAAATTATAATATAAAAATATTAATTAGGTATTAATTTCTCAAAAACGGTGTCCGACCGAGAGATCGGACACCTGAAAATGTGAATTATTCTTCAACGATTTGGGCGGGAGCTTCTACGGCAGCGGCTCTTTTTTCGGCAAGCTCTGCACTCATCGTGTCAACGGTATTCTTGTCAAGGTTGTAGATTACAGCGAGACCGATGAACTGAAGAACTGCGGAGAAGAGGTAGAGTCCTGCAACGAGCCAGCACATATTGTGTGCGGTCTCTGCACTCTGACCGATAGTTCCGTACTTGGCAGCATATCCAAGCCAGCCCATGATAAGTAGAACTGCGGAGGGGCCAACGCCCTGCGCGAGCTTTCTGAAGAAGGAGTGAAGCGCGTAAACGGTACCTTCCTCGCGAGTGCCGAATTTCCACTCGTTATAGTCGATAGCATCACTGATCATAGCCCAAGATACGCAGGTGTAAACGCCCATACCAACACCGTATATTACCAGAGCGGCAAGATATACTACGAGAGCTGCGGTTACGTTGGGGATCAAGGGGAAGATGAGCATGATCGCGCCGCCCACAAGGGAAGCGATGGTTCCGATTACGGATGCCTCTTTCTTACCGATCTTCTTAACGATCTTGGTTATGAAGGGCATGAAGAAGAACATGGGAAGGAAGCCGATCATCTGAACGAGACCGGAAAGGGATGCCATGTTGAAGTAGGTTGCGAACATAATGGTGGTTGCAGTGGTTGCGGCATTCATTCCGAGGAACATACCCATAGCTGCAAGAGTAGCACCGACTGCGGGACGGTTTTTCATAAATTTACCGAAGGACTTGAAGATATTGATCTTCTCGCCGCCCTCGCTTGTTTTTACGGAGTTCTCGTCAACGCGAATGGTGATAAATTTGATCATAAAGAGGAAGCAAAGGAATCCGATGACACCCATAATGAGAGCCGCCCAGAAAACTCTTTCGCCGAGAAGGATCTCGATCTGCTTACCGGTAAGAGGACTGAGGACAGCATCGCCATTTACATAAGCTTCGCCTGTTACGGGATTGGTGAGGAAATTTTCGGGTTTGAACATTTCTTCCGCACCCTCGGGAATCTCGATCTTATTAAGGAAGCCGGTGGGATTTGCGGGATCGAATTCAACCTTCTGCCAGATAAGCAAAGGAAGAATTACGCTGGGAAGAATGTTTCCGATCATAGAGCCGATGGAACGCCAGGTGGAGAGCTGTGCGCGCTCGCCGATGTCATCGGTTACGAGAGAAAGCATAGAGCCGTAGGGAACGTTTGCAATAGTGTAGAATGCATCCCAGACAATGTAGCCGAGAATGAACAGTACTGCCTTAAGAACTACGGGCGCATCTGGAAAGGGGAGGAATACTGCCGCTCCGCCTATGAGAAGACCGCACGCGCCGATGAAGATGTAGGTCTTAAACTTACCCATCTTGTATTTTCTCTTGTCGCTGTCGATAAGAGCACCAATGAGGGGGTCGTTTACTGCGTCCCAGATCTGAACGAGAAGGAGGAGCGCCGAAAGAAGACCGGTTTCCATAGTCATAAAGACGAGCCAGAAGGTCTGAACGGTGCTCTTCAAGGAGAAGCTCATGTTACAGCCAAGGTCGCCTGCGGCGTAAGCGAGCTTGTCGCGTATACCGAATTTGCGGTTGCCGTTAGCATCGAGTTGAGGAGATTTTTTCATTTTGTACCTCTTTCCAAAGTATATTTTAAGCAATTCATAAAAATAACAGTCGTGCTGGGTGGGGCATGAATCGACCGAGAACGAGCTGCGTTTTTTATGGCATTTAACTTACGTATAATATTATAACAATACAACTTAATAAAGTCAACTGCTTTTTGAAAATTCGTAAAAATTCCCTATTAACCGTGTAGGTTTTTGGCTAAAATGGACAGATTTTATTATTTTGCTAAATTGTAGGCGCTGCGTAAATTAAAGCGCTTGAATATAAATAAGGCGTCACACCGATCCGGGTGTAACGCCTTGCATTTTTATACGTATTTTACTGAAATTGAGCCGAGGTTGTTTTCGCCTTTGATGTAGAGGAGCGGACCGTCCTGCGTCTCGCTTTTCGCTACTCCCGTGCCGCCTAAGGTCGTATCGATAGAGGATTTTACGACCCAACCCTCGGGTACGTGAATAGACAGCGTGCCGAGATTGTTTTCGACGTATAAGGTCTCGCCGCCCTTGTAGCTTTCGACGTTCTGAAAATGAACCGAGCAGGAGCCGAGATTGTTTTCTATGCGAGAGGGAGTGAAGGTGACGCAATCCACGTATATTGCCGACGAACCGAGATTGCTTTCAGCGCCGTCAGCGTTATATTCTACGTTTATTTTGTGCTTGTTTTTCTTCTTTTCCTTCTTTTTCTTGGAAGAAAAGAGGATAGAGCAGCCTATGGTCAAAAACAGGGCTATGAGAAGAACCGACCAGTTTTCGATTATGTTTTCGCCCTCAAGTCCTGCCATCTTTGCAATATTCTTCTCAAAAAGCATAAAGATGAAGGCGAGAGGAAAGAAGATCGACGCTATCTTGCCCCTGATAAGCCTTGAAATGATAAATGCCAAAAGCAAAAACGCCAAAATCAGTGCAAATACCGACACCTCGCCCATAAAGCTAACCAACGGAGCGATGACACCGGTGACGTCAAGAATAATAAATACTGCGGCAAGGACGAAGCCAAGCCCCCAGAAGATTTTCCACGGTTTCATTTTTTTAACCTCATTTCATCAATTTTGTATTGCAAAAGCTTGAAATAAGCTCTTGAAAAATAGACCTTTTTGTCAGAGCCGCGAAAGCCGATCTCACCGTTACCCACAAGCTCACGGCGGAGATACGATATTTCCGAGATGTTGGCTATAACCGATTTTGACACGCGCACGAAGCTTGACGGCATCAGCCCCTCAAGCTCAAAAAGCTTATACGGAGCGGTATAGATACGGTCGCGGGTGTGGGCGTATACCTTGCCGTCCGAGCTTTCAAAAAAGAGTATGCTTATTTTAGGTACGAAAAACTCGATCCCGTCGGAGACGAGCATAATCTCGTTCTCTCCGCGCAGAGTCACCTCAATGGCAGCTTCAAGAGAGCGGATCTTTTCGTTTCGCTCTCGGCAACGAATTACTATTTCTTCGGTATCAGAAAATTCGGTGCGAATCTTCATTCCCGCTCTCCTTTCGTTGTTTTATATCTATATTCTATCATTTTCGATGGATTTTGTAAAGAGATTTTTATCAAGTGGTAGAATTTTAACGGTGAGAGGCTGAAATAAACCAAGAAAGCAAAAAATATTAAAAGCATTTATAAACAAAATCGTTGTTTTGGATTGACAAAATGAACTTCGGGTGGTATAATCTCGGTAGCTACCCAAATTGGGAGAGACAGCATTTTTCGTCAATGTAAAAAGGACGTTTTATTATGGACAAGAACACTTTGCGTGTAAAATTAGGTTGTTACGCATTCAATATTTCAATGAGCGTGGTGGGAAACCTCTCACCTCTGCTTTTTTTGACCTTTCATGAGCTTTACGATATTTCATATTCGTTGCTTGGTCTCCTGGTGCTGATAAATTTCTGCACTCAGCTTGCCGTTGACCTTATCTTCTCGTTTTTCTCACATAAATTCAATATTCCCATGGCGGTGAAGTGTGCGCCGATGCTGACCGTGGCAGGTCTTGCCATCTACGCTCTCTCGCCCATCATATTCCCGAATTCCGTATATATCGGACTTTGCATAGGTACGGTTCTCTTCTCGCTTTCCAGCGGATTTTGTGAGGTGCTGATAAGCCCTGTTATTGCGGCTCTGCCCGCAAAAGACCCCGATAGGGAAATGAGCAAGCTTCATTCGATCTACGCTTGGGGCGTGGTGGCTTTGGCGGTGATCTCCACAGTCTTTCTCTACTTCTGCGGACGGGAGAATTGGCAGTGGTTACCCGTGATATTTATTGCGGTGCCGATATTTGCGGTTGTGCTTTTGGCAAAGGCCGAGATCCCCAAGATGGAAACGCCCGAAAGGACGTCGGGAGCGGTCAGATTTTTGAAGAACGGTGGGGTTTGGCTCTGCGTGCTGGGAATCTTTCTCGGCGGTGCGGCGGAGGTGACGATGGCGCAGTGGGCGTCAAGCTACATTGAGCAATCGCTCTCTCTTCCCAAAATTTGGGGCGATATTTTCGGAGTGGCGATATTTGCCGTCACCTTGGGACTTGGACGCTCGCTTTATGCCAAGGTCGGCAAAAATATCTCGAAAGTTCTTTTCTTGGGCGCTATCGGAGCTACGCTTTGCTATCTTATCGCGGCGATTTCGCCTTTCCCCGTGGTGGGACTTATCGCTTGCGCTTTGACGGGCTTCTGCGTTTCGATGATGTGGCCGGGAAGCCTTATAGTGGCAAGCGACCGCTATCCTACAGGTGGCGTTATGATCTTTGCTCTTATGGCGGCGGGCGGCGACTTCGGCGCCTCGGTAGGCCCTCAGCTGGTCGGCGTTATTACCGACGCGGCGCTTGAAAACGCGGCTCTGATTTCCGTGGCGGAGAGCCTCAGTCTCTCGCCCGAGCAGTTTGGCATGAAGCTCGGTATGATCGTCGGTATGCTTTTCCCGTTGGCGGCTATCGTTGTTTATGCGACTTATCTTAAATCTTACCGTAAAAAGAGCAGAAATGAACTGTCCTTAAAATAAAAATAACCCGACTTCCGGTCTGCACTTTGCTTTGGAAATATTCCGTTTCCGCTTGCGGAACGCAGTTGTTTAGACTGCGAGGAATATTTCGGGACGGCGTAAATTGACTTTCAATTTACCGCTAACTGTGCACGCCGTCGGTCGGGTATATTTTTGAGCTCGCAACCACACTGCAAAAAACGGACATTTTTACCGTAATGTGGTCTTTAATTTTGCTTGATTTATCGACGGATGCGGTATATAATTAGGACATATTGATTTGGAGGCTAAAACAAATGAAGATAACAAAAAAAGAATTATTTATTGACTACATACCCACGCTTCTGGTGGCGGTGCTTATCATCGTTTTCGCCGTGTTGAACGAGCAGAGCTTTCTGAAAACTCTGCCTACCCTGATAACGCCGGTAATTCTTATCATGTCGGTGCGCGCCAACCGATACGCGTTTCTCGTTGGAGCGGCAAACTGCGTGCTGTATACCTTGGCGTATTGGTCGGAGGGACTGACCTTTTCGGCGGCAAACGCGCTTCTTGTGTCGATGCCGATACAGATTTTTTCGTTTTTTGTGTGGAGCAGACACAAGGACGGCAAGACCAGATCAAAGCTTGTAACGATGAAGCCTTGGCTTTTGATCTCGTCTATCGTTGCGATCTTTCCCGTATGGGCAGGATGCTATTTCGGTATGGGCTCGTTTTTTGAGGGCAATATGGCTCTCCTCGACAGCTTTATTTTCGTTCTCGGCATACTTGTCTCGGCATTGGTCGCCTTCAGATTTGTCGAGGGACAGTATTTTAACGTGTTGTCCTGTGCTTTAAACCTTATAATGTTTGTTTTGCTGTGCATCGAAAACCCCAGCAACGTGAATTTCCTGATAATAAGCGTATACAACCTTTTCAGAACAGTACAGGCGGCAGTGAATTGGACTATTCTCTACAAGAGGAGCAAGGCAGCTGATATACAAAAGGAGCAAGAATGAAAGAGCGAGCGTATAAGATCTCGGTGGGAGAGCTGTCGCTTACCGTCACTTATTTCGCGGACGATCTGGGTGCGGGCAGGAGAGAGCCATTAGGTGAGATTTTTGACAAGATAAGCAATATCCACCAACACGCCGAGTATGAAATATTTTTCATAAGAAACGGAGCGATGGAGCTTGTCACTGAAAAAGAAAACCGTCGTTTTAGCGATTCGGCGATCATCCTGCCGCCCGGTGTCGGGCATTATACGGTCGTTTCTGCGGAGCAGATGTTCGTAATCTATATGAATATCGACCGTTCCGACGGAGAGATAGGTAAAGCTCTTGCAGAGAGACTTTCATCGGGTGTTTTGAGTCTTGATATTGACGAGGATGAAAAATTCTATCTTGACAAGCTTTCTGTGGCGAAAAGCTCTCACGATCACCCTCATTTGCTATCTCTTTTGTTCTCGGAGCTTTTTTTAAGGCTTGAGATTAGTCTGTTTGGCGGCGAGAGCGGCGAGCGCGCGGTGGGAAAATACGCTTTCGTCATTGAAGAATATATCGAGGAGCATTATTCAAAGCGAGTACGCCTTGCCGATATTGCCGCAGATCTGCATCTTTGCGAAAAGCAGGTATCGAGGATCATAAGAAAAGAATACGGATGCTCCTTTTCGGACTACATCAACCAAAAGCGGATGTCGGTGGCTATTATGATGTTGAAGCATACCAATATGACGGTCGGCGAGATCGCCCGCCGCGTGGGTTTTGAAAACTACAACTATTTTTACAAAGTTTTTAAGACGAAATACGGCTTGACGCCTATCGAATACAGAACTCAAACAAACGGCTCGTGAGGGCCGTTTTTCTGTTATGCGACAATTATCGGTTTTCGCTCATTGACAGGGAATGAAAATTATGGTATAATAAAAATAAGATATGTGTCAACAATGCCTTGCGGCGTTGACACTTTTAATGAAATTTTTATTGAATCATAAGCCCTACGGGCACGACAACCTTTGGTTGTCTTTATGATAAATTATAATGGTTGATTATGAGCCTGCGAATATTATTGCCGTCTTTTGTCTTTGCAGGCGGAGAAAAATTCTTTTTAATGAAGGTTTTTAGAATGAGTAAAAATTTTGACGAGTGGCAGGAAAGATACGCCGGTGCGCGAGCTTGTATAATCGAGAGTGATGAAACGCTCCACGATTACGAGAGCGTCGAGCTGCTTGCACTGGTAGAGGGCATTGAAACCGAAATAGACAGGCTCGAAAAGCTGCGCGCGAGGATCGGACGCATCCTTGACTATAACGACTTGAAGAAAAAGGGCTTTACCCGAGAAGAGATCGGTGGCTTTGAGCGCGAGGATTCGGAGTATATTGCCAAGGTGGACAAGTACTACCGAGATAATCTCGACAAGAGAAAATATATGTTTGGGTATCCTGCCAACATGGAGGACTATTCCTACACCACAAGCTATCTGCGTCATCTTGAAAGCAAGATGTATCTTATGAATAACTGCGGCGACCCATATCAAAAAGGCAATTACGGTATGGACTCAAAATCGACCGAAAAGAAGATAATTTCGCTTGTGGCAGAGAATTTCGGAGTTGCCGCGGGAGATTATTGGGGATATATCACGTCGGGAGGAACCGAGAGCAATTTCTGGGGAATACGCGAGGGCTTTAACCGTTTCCCGAATGGAAAGCTTTATTTTTCCGAGGACACCCATTACAGTGTTGAAAAATACGTCTTTGACGGCGAAAACTCGGAAAGATACCCCTATGAAAAGATCGCGGTGGATGAATTCGGACGCATTTCTGTCGAAAAACTCCTTGAAGTGGTGAAAAAAGACCACGAAAACGGTGTAAATGGTGCGATAGTGGTGCTTACATGGGGAACTACCTGCCGCGGAGCGGTTGACGAGGTGAAAATGATTACCGACGGACTGCGAAAACTGGGAATAGAGTATTACTGTCACCTTGACGCGGCTCATTTCGGCGGTATCGCAAAAAATCAAGAGAATGCCCCGTACGTCGAGAATCTCTCCGAGCTTGGAGTAGACTCGATAGCGGTGAGTATGCATAAATTTATGGGTACTGCCAGAGTAAACGGTGTTCTTCTTGCGCTCTCCAGACGTGACAGACCGATTATAGACTACATAGGTCAAGAGGATTCGACCTTTCTCGGATCTCGTGACTATCTACCGTTTTCGACTTACCAGAGAGCGAGAGAGATTCTGCTTCGACGCGAGAGCGGTCACTATTCTGAAAACGTCTCCTATTTCGAGGATTCCTTGCAGAAAAACGGTATAGAATACGAAAAATTCGGAAATTCCAATACCTTTGTTATAAGGAAGCCTGACGAAAATATATGCAAAAAATATCAGCTTGCAACCTTTATCGATTCAAAGGGAGAGGAAAGGGCGCATATAATTATCTTCCCGTTCCACAAGAAGGAGATAATGAACGAGCTTGTCGCTGACCTTAAGGGAGAAAATTGAAATGAAGTCTAATTTTACGAGAACGCAGAGCTTTCTCATCGTTGGTGCGGTTTATCTTATTGCGGCGGCGGTGGGTATAGGTGCGTATCTTATGACACCGTATCTATGGAGCTTTTGGATAAGGCTTCTCATAGCCGACGTTTTGGCGACCGTAGCGGTCTTTGCCTTTAGTTTGATTTTTCGTAACGCATCGGTTTATGACCCATATTGGAGCGTTCAGCCCATAGTCATTCTATTCTGTTTTTTGATAGGACAGAAGCCCACCCCCTTGAAGCTGCTTCTTTTTCTGGCGGTGCTGTTTTGGGGCATCAGGCTTACCGCAAACTGGGCGTATACCTTCAAGTCTCTCGCGCACGAGGATTGGAGATACCGTATGCTCAGCGACAAGACGGGAAGGTTTTACCCTATAATCAATTTTGTGGGAATACATTTGGTTCCTACGCTTGTGGTCTATCTTTGCACTCTGCCCGCGGTGGCGGTTACTATGAGTAACTTAAAGGGGAACGTCATCTCGTATCTTGCCGTTGTCTTGTGCTTTGGCGCGGCGACGCTTCAAGGAACGGCGGATATACAGATGCACAAATTCCGCAAGAGAGGCGAGGGAGGATTTATTCGCGAGGGACTTTGGAAAAATTCCCGACACCCAAATTATCTCGGTGAGATAGTTATGTGGTGGGGAGTGGGAATATGCGCCGTCAGCGCACTGGGCATGAATTATTGCTATCTGCTTGTTGGAGCGGTCGCAAATACGATGCTCTTCCTTTTTGTCAGTATTCCCATGGCGGACGGCAGACAATCGAAAAAAGAGAGCTTTGCCGAGTACAAGTCGGCAACGAGAGCGCTACTGCCCATTCCGAAAAATAAAAAATAATAGTGAAAACAAAAAAGTCCGAATTTCGGGCTTTTTTTGTTGATTTTTTGTTTTGTTTCGGGCTTTTTTGGAAGAAAATAAAAAATTTTGATATAAAATTCGAAAAATGTATTGCTTTTTCTCTTTGTAGGTGCTATAATCGTGGTGATGAATACGGTATCCGTATCGGATAGGAGGATATTTCTATGAAATTGATAATTTGTGGAGACCTTTCGGTTACTGCGTCTTCTGTGGAGGCATTTAAGGCACAGGATAAGGAAGCTGCCTTTGCAGACGTTTTGGGGCTTTTTGCCGAATATGACAGAGTTGTAGTAAACCTTGAATGTGCGCTTACCGATAGCGAAAATCGCATTAAGAAGTGCGGTCCTAACCTTAAAGGGCCCAAGACTACCGCTGACACTCTGAAGGCAGCAGGTGTAACCGACTGCACTCTTTCCAATAACCATATCTTTGACTTTGGTAAGGAGGGGGCTCGTGACACTCTCGACCAGCTTGATAGAGTCGGACTTGGATATACGGGATACGGCAAAAATTACGAGGATTCTCGAAAGAATATGTTTTTAGAGCATAACGGCGTTAAGGTTGGTATCGTTAACGTCTGTGAGCATGAATATACTTATGCGACGGAAAACCGCGAGGGAGCAAGACCCTTTGACGAGTTTGAAACCATGCACGACATCCGTATGGCGAAAAAGGAAGCCGATTACGTTATCGTGGTTTACCACGGCGGAAAGGAGCTTTGTCGCTATCCCTCGCCCAGACTTATGAAGGCTTGTCGCGAGATGGTGAGATGCGGTGCGGACGTTGTTTTCTGTCAGCATAGCCATTGTATCGGCTGCTTTGAGACCTTTGAGGGTGGACATATACTCTACGGTCAGGGCAACTTCCATTTCCCCAAATATTTCAATACCGAAATGTGGAACGAGGGCCTTATCGCTTGCCTCAATATTACGAAAGAGGACGGAATTAAGGTCGAGTATGAGCCTATTATCGCCACCGATACCGGAATTCGTCTTGCCACCGAGGAAGAGAAAGAAAAGATAATTTCCGAGCTTCTCGTTCGCAACGGCCACATTCACGACGGTTCGTGGAAGGAGCACTGGCTGGCATTCTGTCAAAAAGAAGCGGCAGGATACAAAAATGCGATGTCGGGAAAGTGGAACAAGAACGGACATTATACAAACGAGGATACCCCCGATCAGTATCAGCTTTTTGCACACTATCTTGATTGCGAGGCGCATACAGACGTCTGGCGCGAGCTTTTCAAGACGTATAACGCTACTAATGAGCTTGAATAATTATTTAAGAGGGCTTTGCTTATCGGCAAAGTCCTCTTTTAAAAAATGATAAATTATTTTTGATTTAGGTATTGCAATTATTAGAAAAATGTGATATAATATTTGAGTCGAGCATAAATCGGTGTTTGTACGATTTGTTGCAAACTTTTAAATGAATTAAATATGGAGAGATATCGAAGTGGTCATAACGGGGCTGACTCGAAATCAGTTTGTGCGCAAGCACACGAGGGTTCGAATCCCTCTCTCTCCGCCATAAAAATAACGGGTGGCTTTTGCCGCCCGTTATTTTTATCTCGTAGAGTGAGTGTACAGAGAAATTGATCACCAAAGCCGCAGGCTTTGCGTAAAGGTTCAGAATCCCGTAGGGTACAGAGAAATCTTACTCCAAATCCGCTTGCGGATTTGTGAAAAGGTTCAGAATCCCGTAGGGTACAGAGAAATCTTACTCCAAATTCGCTCGCGAATTTGTGAAAAGGTTCAGAATCCCTTTCTCCGCTTTTGCCACCTGTTATTTTTAACAGTATTAGTTGCTCAAACAGAAAAAAGTTTCTAAAAGCTATTGAAATGCGGCAAAAAAAGTGATATACTTAATTGAAATATCCTTTGATGAAAGGGAAAAAGCATGAAAACAAGAATTGGAATTTTCGGATACGGCAATTTGGGTCGCGGAGTGGAGAGTGCTATACGTCAGAACGATGATATGGAGCTTGTTGCGGTCTTTACAAGACGCGCGCCCGAACAGTTGAAGATAGGTACCGAGGGGGCGGCGGTCTGTTCCGCCACCGATGTGGAAAAATATAAAGACAAGATCGACGTTATGATAATTTGCGGCGGTAGTGCTACCGATCTGCCTGCGCAGACTCCTGCGCTGGCGAAGCATTTTACGGTCGTCGACAGCTTTGATACTCACGCCAAGATCCCCGAGCATTTTGCCCGCGTGGACGCGGCGGCTCGCGAGGGGGGCAATATAGCTATGATCTCGGTCGGCTGGGATCCCGGTATGTTTTCGGTCAACCGTCTCATGGCAGGCGCGATACTTCCCGACGGAAAGGATTATACTTTTTGGGGCAAGGGAGTAAGTCAGGGTCACTCCGACGCTATACGCAGAGTCGAGGGCGTGAAGGACGGCAAGCAGTACACTATTCCGGTTGATGCGGCACTGGATGCGGTCAGACGCGGCGAAAACCCCGAGCTGACGGCAAGACAAAAGCATATACGCGAGTGCTTTGTGGTTGCCGAGGATGGCGCAGACAAGGCTCGAATTGAGAAAGAAATATGCGAGATGCCCAACTATTTTGCCGACTACGACACAACTGTTCATTTTATATCCATGGAAGAATTGAAGCGTGACCACGGCGGAATTCCTCACGGCGGATTCGTTATAAGGTCGGGCAAGACGGGCGCGGAGCTTGAAAACAAGCATATTATTGAGTACAGTCTCAAGCTCGACTCCAACCCCGAATTTACCGCGTCGGTGATAGTTGCCTATGCTCGCGCCGCGGCAAGAATGGTTAAAGAGGGTACTGTAGGATGTAAAACGGTATTTGACGTGCCGCCCGCATACCTTTCTCCCAAAAGCTATAGCGAGATAATCGCAGAGCTGCTTTGAGTTGTGGGTGTGTTAGTACAAAGACGTAATAAAACCAGGGAAGGAAGCTTTTTGGAAGAAAAAGGCTTCCTTTCTTGTCGCTTGAGGGTGAAGCTTGATACCTGTCAAAAAAACAAAGCTTTTTGCGTTAAATAGTCAAAATTTTCAAGGAAAGCAAACGATTCTTGTTGTATAATTAACTTGAAAATCAGAAAAATGATTTTTGCTTTGAAAATTTAAAAATGAGGTGAAGAATATGAACGCAGGATTACTTCCCAGAGTGTTTCATCACGGACTTTTGGACGCTATCACTCCCTCCATGAGATACGACGGAAAAAAAGAGCTTTCCGCTTGGCAGAGAGAGGCAAGAGCAAAGCTTGAAGAGCTTCTTGGCTTTAACGAAATCAGAAAAAATGCGATCAAGCCCGAAATAGAGATAGAATATGACAAATACGCGGAGGATCTCGATTGCAGAGAAATCCGATTCAGAGTTACGACCGAGGAAAACGTGACCGTTCCTTGTCATCTTTGCATCCCCAAGGACGCAAAGGGGGCGTTGCCGGTTGCAATTACCATGCAGGGACATTCGAGAGGAATGCACATTTCTCTTGCTCGTCCCAAATACCCCACCGATCCCGAGACTATTAACGGCGGCGACCGCGATTTTGTGAGACGCGCCTTGAGGGAAGGCGTTTGCGGCATTTCCGTGGAGCAGAGATGCTTTGGAGAGAACGGCAGCAAGGAGGGTACGGCAGGTGTTCCCGACTGCACCGAGGTTGCTATGAGAGCGTTGCTTCTTGGTAGAACTCTTGTGGGCGAGAGAGTTTGGGATATTTTGAGACTTATCGACGCGCTCAGCACCGACGCTCGTTTTGCCGAAATAATTGATATAAATAAGCTGATCTGTCTCGGAAATTCCGGTGGCGGAACGGCTACCATCTACGCTTCTGCACTGGATGAGAGAATTAAGATCTCGGTGCCCTCATGCTCTGTCTGTCGTTACGCAGATTCTATCGGAGCGAGATACCACTGCGAGTGCAACTTTGTTCCCTCAATCGCCAAGTATTTCGATATGGGGGACCTTTGCGCTATGGTCGCGCCGAGAGATCTTGTGGTGATAAACGGTGTGCTTGATACCGATTTCCCCATTGACGGCGCCAAGGCTTGCGTTGAGGTGGGCAGAGAAGCGTACAAGGCAGTGGGACGCGAGAATGCTATCGTTCACGTTATCGGAGACGGCGGTCACCGCTTCTACGCTGACGATTCTTGGCCTCATATTCATAAGGCTCTTGGAAATCTTTGATTTGTAAGATATTAAAAGGACGGAAACGAGGTTTTCGTCCTTTTGTCATTTTACGAAATTTTAATGAAAATTAGGTATTTTTTTGATTATTAGTTGCAAAAGATTTATTTATTTGGTATAATTG
>JAZUAS010000031.1:0-25080 GCA_045638125.1 Eubacteriales bacterium
CAATTCAGTAATGCCGGTTCCCTCCATCGAGTTCGCACCCAGTGACAAGACCCCCTCGGGGATAGTTATTTTTGTAAGACTTGCGCAATAGCAAAAAGCATACGGACCTATCGCCGTCACCCCGACAGGCACATCAAATTCTGTAATGCTTCTGTCTATAATCGACATAGTAACCGCCTCGGCAGAAGCTTTTCCGTCCGCAACACCTTGTTCGTATGCGGCTTCGGTGTCACCACCGCCGCCCTCGGACTTGCCTTTCTCATAGCCTGTGTCGTAGACCTCGTCAAAGTCCTGCTTCAAAAGCACTACCTTGTCCGCTATTGTCATTACGCCTCACCGCCCTTCAACGCTTCGGCATAAGCGTGTAATTCATCAAGAGCTGCGGATATATCCCCAACCTTGTCGTCAACGTACGCTTCCGTTGCATATTGGCTTAGATCTATCTGTACCCCTGCGTTGCCGATCCGCTCCCAAACGCCGTTAACGTAGATGTATTCATCAAACGCGTCGCCGCCCTCCGTGTCGGTAGCAGGGACAAGATAAATAGCGTTCTTAATATCCGCTTTCGGCAATTCGGTCACTACGATAAACTCAATAACACCGGCATCGCCCTTCAAATCTCCGCGTAGATACGCCTCATATACCTCTGCGACTTTCGTGGTTTGGTCAAAAATCTCGATGTCTTGTGCGGCAAGCTTCGTGTTTTGTTCGGCAATTTCGCTGTCATGCGCGGCAAGCTTCTCGTCTTGTGCGGCAAGCTTCGTGTTTTGTGCAGCAAGCTTCGTGTTTTGCTCAGTTATAATTTCTCCAACTATGCCAAGTATCTGTCCTGTCTCGTCGCACAAGCCATTGTGACGTGCGACCATCAACTCAAACTGCTTATCAAAAAGGTCCTTGGTCTGCTCTGCTGTCAGCTTAGCCTTACCGAAGGAAGTCATCGCGTTCGGGCGATTGTTGACATTTTTAATCAGCAACCTATTTTTTTCGGTTTCGCTTATTTTCACACTTTTTAAGTCTTCCATAAAACCCTCCTTAATATCTGATCTTGCCGGTGGCATACCATAAATAGGACAACTCGTAAAGTCCAAATGGAGCCTCAAACCGATCGGAATAAAAATAATATTGCTTATTCACCCAGCCGCGCGAGATCTCGGGGAATACCACCACGTTATTTTCATTTTCAGCAAACGACATGTTTGCAAAATCAATGTCTGCAAAGTCAAAGCGCGATGATCCCGCCTCGCCAAGCTTTTCCCAATCGCGCCCATTAGTAGATACCATTGCCTTGCAGTGAGATCCAGGCATCATTTTGAATCGCGCTACCGTTGTTCCGCAAACCGTGTTTTTTGAAAAGAATTTTTGGTCACAGTCATCAAGTCGAGTTGCGCATCCGGAAAGGTACGGTACACCGTTAAAGCTGTAAAAGCTCCTGTCAATGCGGTCATAATCAACCGCCCTTTCGTCCACGGACACACCGCGCATATCGGTATTGACAATACAAACATCGCCGTTATCCGTACCAAATATCAATCGGTCACCAACTGCAATAATGCGAGTTGCACCGAAGAATTGACCAACTCCGCGCTTCTCCTCGCCGTTTGCAACAACAATATATTTCTCTCCGTCCTCGATCACAAAGTAAAGATCCACGTCATTACTGCCGTCGGGAGCCGATGCAAGCACGTGCATTATTTCAGCGCCAGTTGTAAGTTCTGCGTCGTCAGTGCGTAGCTTGTATACGTCGCCTATCCGCTCACCCGATACAATGTACTCGTCAAGCGTATAGTTGTCATCAACGTAAGGATAAACTCCGTCAAGATATTCCCATCGCGGATCATATCTCTCATACGTGCCCACGCCCTCCAGGTAATACCACTCGTATTGTAACGATCCGTCCGAGTGCTGTATCATATATCTTGAATCGGCAAGGTACATGTGTCCATCACAGCAAATAACAAGATATTTCTTCCACTCCGCCAAGCTGGCATTTGCGAGGTTCTCTCGAATGAGAAGCCTGTCAATATTGCTTGATCGGTGCTGAATAGTCCTCTCAAGATTCACAGCTTCCTTGCTGACGCCCTCAACTCCACGCCTTGAAATAAACACGGGATCGTCAAAGAAATTGCACGAAAGCTGAGAGGGTGTTGCGTCACCGGCAGATCCAAAGCCCGCCGCGCCCTGCGTAGAGGGATATATCCTCGGCAAAAGCCCCTTGCTGTCCTCGTCGGCATTGTAGGTACCTACGTGGTAATACACACTGCCGTCCTGCACCGTGTCGCCCTTGATCACCATCAACATTGAGGGCGTGGCAAGCATATCAACGTTCGGTGTGTTGCCGATACCGTCATTAAAGTAGTTGTATATTCCAAAATACGTTGGATCGTTCGCACCGGTGTTGTTTCTCTGCGAATAAAACACCGTGTTCGGCAGGTCGGGATTTCCAGTCAAAAATACACGTCCGTCGTAAACGGCGCACTTTGTACAGCCCAAGATCGCCTCACCCGACGTTTTTTTATAACCGACATCTGCCTCTTGGAAGCTCGTCATGTTTTCAATCTTAGCAAAGTGATTTGGATATATCTCAAGCTCGATCGTGATTTTTTTGTTTTCAACATCGGAGGCGACAAAACCTATGTATTTCACAATCTCCACAGTTTCATCGCCCAATTTTTCTTCTTCTCGGCAAAGAACATAGTGTATATTGTCGGTAGCACCGATAACACTTACTCCTTTGATGCTTTTACAAGGCTCGCAAATAGAATATTTTACATCAAAATTCTCGGACGTTAACGTTAAAGAACTCTCTGCGAATTTCTTCATACTTGTCGGCGGTTCCTCGTAAATCTTATGAAGTGTTACTCCGTTAGGTATCGCGCCGTCTGCTATTTCGTAATGAAAAACATCATTACCGTCAGCATCCTTTGGCACGTACACATATATATCCGTGAGGCTGTCACAACCAACAAACGCGTCTGCCGATATTCTGAGATAATTATTGCACCAACTGAATTGCAAATACACCGCCTTTAATTTCTCGCATTTTTCAAAAACCCTTGAGCTCAGTTCAATTCCCTTTCGCCCTTCTGCCACTCCGGTTTTAAAAGCACCTTGATTCTGAAAAATATATACGTAATTAAGATTGCTGTTGTTTCCAAGATTTTTGATTACAAAATACGAAGCATATTTTGTAACTGCATCAGGAATGCAAACAAAATTACTTGCATTTGGTTCTAGATTGAGCTTGACATAGCCATCCTCATATACACCGTTGAAGTTTGAATATCCGTCGACCTCCTCGTCGTTTATATTAATGTCACAACCAAGGATGTCATACCATTTAAGAGATCTCAACGGGACGTCTTTAACCATCGTTCCCTCTCCGGTTTCCACCTGGCGCACTTCCATACAAAGCATATTCCTTTGCTCTAAAGCATTACCATTGTAGAACGTAGTAGGAACGTATGGATTGATCTGCTCCGCTTTAATCTCAGGCGAACTTGTCCCAGAATCATAAATGTAGAATATCTTGTGTCCGTCAACAATATACAGGTTGTTATTGGAAACAAATCCGGTGGAACCATTATCCGATACGTCACCGGCAAGCAAAGACGATCTACTCGTGATTTCGCTGTAATCGCCCTTAGCAAGCGCCTCAGCCTCAAATGCGTAGATCTTTGTCCCCGCGTGAACGGCAATGTAATCAATACCCCTTCTGCTGCGGAATTGATAAAGCCCATGCACCTTGGCCTTTTCGCCTCCGGCGCTGTCTATTCCCAGCGAGTGTACAACGCGGCGAAATCCGGGGAAAGTTTCAATCGCCGCACCCTGTTCGCTCTCGTAGTCGCGCCACATATTAACCGAATAAGCTAGTCTGTTACGAGCAACAGTGCGCGGATCGCTCGATGCGTCAAGCCCTATAAAATTTGAATAGCCCTGTGCCTTTGTGCTTCTTGCCATGTCACCAACCCCTCACATCCCTAAATTTCTTCGGAGTCCTCACCTTGTGTATGCACATGTACTGTGCAACAAGCCTCTGATACTCCACGTTGCACCTGTCGGCAACCTCCTCATCGGTCATGTAGTAAAGATAGTAGGCTGCCCTTGGCGCTATAAGATTGTGCAGTTCTCTGTCAATATCGATCTCAAATTCCTCGTTATCAGCGTCAACCTTGGCAGGGCGTACGCGATAGGAAACCTCGTATATTCCCTTAAGATCGCTGCGAATAAATACCGACGTGCCCTCGATTTTGAAATCTCTCGGCGAATTGAGAGCAATGTTGTCATGTCTTACCGGCAAGGAATCAAATCCTAGAAACCTGTGACCAACGTACTTTTCCGAGGCGAGATCATACCTCTGCCACTTTGAGTACGTTGTAATATCCTCAGCTATCGGAGAAATAAGCTCGCCGTAAAACGATAGGTCCGAAATCATATAGCTGTACTCGCCGCTAAAGGTAAGCGTCACGTCACACTCCTCAACGCCGACAATTTCCTCAATTATGCCTCGGCAAAGTTTAAGATCGCTCGTCACGTCTTGCCATTCAAAGACGTAAACGTTTGCTGTGTTCGAACAAGAGAGTGTAGCTCTTCCCGTACCGGATACGGTAAACGCAAGCGACTTAATGCCGCTTGCGTTATAAGTGATATCCTCGCCGCCCTTGTGAATGGTGATTCCTTTGTAAAAGTCTTTGGGTCGCACGGGATAGTTCTGTAGCTGTATCGTCTCAACGGCGGGAAAGAGCTTGTTGACCTCGTCGATTGCTCGGTTGATCGCCGTGTATATCGCATGCATCTCAAATTCAGTATTGAACTGACTTTTTCCGCCAAGATCAGCGATCTCGCGTATAAGCTCTCTTCCGTTCATACAGCACCTCTTAGATCTTAAGCTCGGTGAGACCGTCAGTGTTGGTGGGATTGATCTTGATCTTGATAACGTGCTTATAATCCACGTGACCTACGCCGAATCTTGTTCTTGCTCTCCAGTTGAGAGTGCCGGTGCCGGGAGTCTCGTAAACGTTGATGCCGAGGTTGACTCTGTTGTAGAACATAGACTTCATCATCTTCTTAGCATCCTGAGACATGATCATAAGCTCTGCGGTCTCGGGCTTCCAGAGGGAGAGAGGAACAAAGTCCCAAGCGCCGTGCTGGGTGTTGATGTCGTTATTGCCGGTGCCGGGGAAATACTCGGAACCGATAGCGCGTCTTACCTTGTCAACGAAAGCGTTGGTAGCAACGCCACGAGGAACGATAACGGTATCAGCGTCAAAGTCCTGAGCCTCACCGTCGGAGTTGAGCATCTGGTTGATAGCTGCAGCACCTGCGGAAAGAACCTCTGCGATGTCGCCTGCGGTGTAGCCCTCACCAAGATTTACGTAGAAGAGGTTCGACTGAATACCGTGTACGCGACCGACCTCATCGTTACCGTACTTGTGGTTAGCCGAGAAGAGGGGCATGCCGTCGTAGGTAGTGGTGTCAATCTTTGCGCCGCGGAAGTTGAAGGAAGAAGCCTCACCGTTGATGTAAGCGCCCTGCGCTACGGTCTCTCTGGTTCTGAAATAGGAATCAGGGAGAGCTCTTGCCGCAAGCTCGATATCGGGAGAAAGGTTGTAGTAAGCGTCCTCCATCATGGTCTCGGTGACCATAACGTTCTTGGTGTAGATAACGTGAGAGATAGACTTCTTACCGATCACGTTAGCCTTGTCGGTCTTGGCAACGTCGCCGTCTGCCTGAGGATCCATCAGATCGTAGCCCTCGCTAACCGCGATGGTCTCGGTCTGCTTATCAGACTTAACCTCGTTGAAAAGGTAAGGAATAGCAGACTTGCGTGCCGCCTTATCCTTAAGGCCTTCCTCGATGAAAGCGGATACCTGAGTACCAAGACCCTTGATTCTTTCATCGTTGAAGCCGTTTATACTTTTGTTATAATTAAAATGTGCTATAGGCATTATTCGTTACCTCCGTATTATTATTCAAAACGAACTTCAATGAGTCCGCCTGCAGCTGCACCGAGATTCTCAACCACGGTCGCGCCGTACTTGTCGCCGGATACGGCAGTTGCAGTAACTCCGTCAGCGCCGGAGCTGAGAGTTACCTTTGTACCCTTAGCCGCGGGAGTCGCGGTAGAGGGACATTTGAAGATCATATCGGGTGTTACCTTGAGAACGGTAACCACGCCGTCCTTAGTGGGCTCGGAAACGATACCGTATATAGGGCTGTCTCCGGTTGCAAGCACAGCCTTGCCGCTTGCGATGTGGACCGCCTGACCAACCTTCAGATTAGCGTTGACAGTTTCGATCCCTTCGTAGTGACCGGCGTTCTCGGGAGCGCCGTCACGCAAAATAAGATTAAACATAATCCCATCCTCCTTATTTGTTAATCATTCTTGAATGCTTTGTGAGGAGCTTTCTTGCTTCCTCTTTGGTGCAGCCTGCTCTCTCAGCAAACCCTACGACCTGTCTCTCGGTAACTCCACCGGTACCGTCGCCGCCTGCACCCTTACGGGGCTTGCTTCCTTTGATGTGAGCCTTTCCTGCAGCCTGCGCCGCCGTGCGTTCCTCGGCTGCATCGCCCTTGTCCTTCGCCTCTCTTCTCGCTTTAACGCTTGCCTTTATTGCGGCAAGATCGTCACCGACAAATCCGAGAGCCTTGAGATCCGCAACAAGATCCGCGTGATCCGTCGCGCCAGCGCCTGCGCCACCTTCAGCTCCTGCAGAGCCTTCTTCGTCAGCGCCCTCATCTACGTCTTCCTCGTAGCCTTCTTCGTCAGCGCCGTCCTCGTATCCGTCCTCGTCTTCGTATCCAAAATCGTCATCGAAGTCGTCACCGGATTCGCCGAAGAACTGAAGCGAGATTCTAATGAGCTTGTTTTCGTCACTTTCCTTCATACGCATTACCCCTTCGGTTTCTTGATAGTAACTGATGTTGCACCGCTCTTCTTAATGTTGGTACCTTTCACTACTGCTCCGCTGTTGCCGCCGTAAGGATTCGCACCGCCACCTGTTTTCTTTGCCATAACTTGCTACCTTCCTTTCCTGAATTTTGTTTTTCTGGCTAACTTTATCATAGCAAAAATATCACCCCGATTTACTATCCAAAAACCGTAGTAAATCGGGGTGATTTCACTTTTTAAGAGTAAAAATGTGTAAAATAACGCTTATTTTAACTTGCCGGTAATTTGCCACCAAATCGCTAACCTGCATCTTTTTTGAATTCCTGCGCGTTAGCATTTTCTCGTGATCGAAGGATTGGCCCTTGCGGGTGCGGGGGTGAATGAGGCTGTGGTAAAGTTGCAGGCTTTTTCACAGCCTCAGAGGGGATAGCCCCCCCTTATTCCTCCTTTTCCCTCACGACTCCGTCCTTGATCTCAAATCCCAAGCGTTCGGCAATTTGAGCCTTTATCTCGGGAGAGAGAGACAGCGAATTGATATAGGCAATAAACGCCGCTCTGTTGGTCTTATTTCTCACGCCGTTAGCGTAAGTAATAACTACGTAATCACTCTCAGGAAGCCCCAAATTCTTCGCGTATTCGACGAACTGCTCACTTACGGTTATCTTCTTGCCCGAAGCATCTTTTTGCTCAGCGAGACCGCTCTTGTAAGCCTGTGCCGCAAAGAGAGCCGTGTAGTTGCTCGTAAGGTAAGAGTATGCCACCGCGTTGCTCCATTCCTTGCCGACGACCTCAGCCGCCGCACGGTCGTAGTACATCGAATAGATATTCTTGATAGCCTTTGCCCTCTGTTCGTCGGTAAGCACCGTGTAGTAAGAACTGCCTATAAGCTTGTTGACCTCAGCCGAAGCGCCCGAATAAATGCTCATGAACTTCTTTCTCTGCGCCGAGCTAAGCTTAACACCGTTGACCTCGGTGCCTATCTTCTGAGGAAGCACGTTGTAATGCTTGCCCTCCTCGTTGGTCAGCGAGTAGAGGCGCGCGACCTCCTCAAGCTCCGCGCTTGTGTAAGTGCCGTTGACCTCGCTCTTGTAAAGCTGGTTGAGAATATGCTCCGCCAGAGCATCGTCACCGCTCTCAACCGCCGCCTTGAGATCCGCCGTGTAAGAGGGATTCGAGAACATAGAGTCGTAGCCGTAGATCGCCGAGGGCACGAATCGCCTCATAAGACCCGTGATGGTTCGCTCCACGGGCTTTACGGGAATACCAAAGAGCTGAGCACCCGACATAACTATATCAAGCGTCGCGCCGGCTACGTCGTTGGTCGATACGTACTCACCCGCCATCGCCTTGCCGGCAAGCTTACCGCCTTTGCCCACGGTTTCAATGGTATCGTTTGCAACGTCAAGCACGTTCATTGAAATATCGTAGTCAAAGAACAGCTTGTCCACAATATCGGATACTATCGGAAAGATGTTGAGCGTTGAGGATACGATGTCAATGGCAAAATCCTTTGCCTTGTCCTCGGGCTCCTCCTCTTCCTTTGCATATAGATACTTGAACGCCTGCGTAATAAGACCGAGCATAATTCCCGTGATTGCCAGCGTTCTCACGCTGCGTCCAAGCTCAGTTTTGTCTTGCTGAAGCATCTCTTGATATTTAGCATCGCCCGCATCGGCTCTCGCCTTGTGCGCCTGATATTTCATAAGGTTGCCCCAAGTGTGCGAAAGATTCTTGACGGTATCACTCGTAAACATAGAGAACAGCTTAGCTATCTCGCTTGTGCTTCTCTGCAGTGCCGAGCGCTCGGTAGCGTCACTCATTGCCTGAGTGGTGTAGATCGCCTCGTCCGCGATCTTAGCCGCCTTCTCGGCGTTCTTCTCGGTGCCAATAGCCTCTCCGGTCAGCTCCTCCACCTTGATCTCCGCCGCATGGAATATCTCAAGACAAACTCGCTCGTCCATCCAACCTATAAGGAATCCGCTCTTTTCACCAAGCTTGCTTACCTTCTCGATGTTACCCTGGGCCTTAAGTGCGCCCATGTCAAAGCTTCTTGCCTCGATAATATCGCTGTACTTGTATGCCCTCTCACGAAGCTCGCTTATATCCTTCTTTGCGATTACCGACGCCGCCTTGGTTATGTATCTCGGCTCAATGATCTGCGTAGCCGCCCCCAGTGACGTGGTCTGTGTCGCCACAACCTTAATGTTAGCGCCAAGCACCGAATTGACCCAACCGGCACGAAGCTTACCAACGATAGTATCAACCACGTTGTCGCGCCGCTCTCGCTGACCCTGTACGTCCTTAAAGAGATCCTTCAAATACTGCTCGGTACCGTTCCAGACCTCATTGTTAAGCACCTCGCGAATAGATCTTACCTCTCCGTCGCTTGCCGCAACCGCCTTGTTATAGACTCGGTCGAATGCCTTAAGAGGCAGATACATTTCAGAGTATTCCGCAAGTCCGTCGGCGTGATCGTTGATGATAGACATTATGTTCTTGCCCTCAAGCGCCTTTGCGTTGGCTATAAGGTTTTGGTTGAACGACTTGTTGTATACCGTCACGATAGACATAACGCCCTGACGCGCGTCGGTAACTCCCTGCATTCTCGAATAACGGTCACGTATCATCGGGACGTAATATCCGTCGATAATATTGGAGTAACCGAATATCTTCATATCCGCATCATGCTTGACCTTGCCCGAGGTCTTGTTGAAGAACTCCTCCGCCATCTGAAGGAACTTGCGGTCCGTACCGTCGAGCTGACTGTAAATAAGATCTCCGGCGCGGCCTACGTCCTCAAGCTTCACCTTGAGCCTTCTCTGATTGTTCTCGTCGTAAACGATATAACCGTTTTCCATAAGACCCGCATGCGATTCCTTACGCTTCGTCAGCATAAGCAGATAGATCGCCTCGCCGAGAGTCAACTCAGCGCCGTTTACGTTGATCTTACGAACGTTCAGCTTGTCGCGGTAAGAATACTGCTTTCCGCTCTTGCCGCCCTGCTCCTCGCTGCCTTCCCATCGATTCTCCTTGTCGTCAAGGAACTCTGCAAAGGGCTTTTTCATCTGTACCGCAAGATGCCCTGCTTTCTGCCGCGCCACTCTCACCGAGTGATACATGCTCTGGAGCAGACCGCCATCGCGGTAAGACTCCAAAGCACCCAGTACGTTCTCGGGCGAAAGGATCTTGTAGAAATAGATCTCATTAACTCCCTTGCCTACCTTTTGCCCCAGGAATTGTCCAACCTTTGTCTTGTATTCCTTGCCATTCGCAAGCCTTGTCATCGAAATAAGATCCTCAACCTCTCCCGATGCCGCGGTGTCTATGTCTACCCAATGACCGTTAATGAACTCTTTGTTATATCTTTCAATAGATGTCTTCATTCCGCGCAGTATGTTACCGGCAAGCCTCATTTCTTCGGCGGTCAGCACCTTTCCCTCACGCCCTGCTCTGATCCTGCGAAACTCCTCAACCATGAACTGAAGCTCCTCGTCAACTACGTCCGCGATCTCAGTCATCTTTGCTTCTTCGGAAAGCTGACCTCTCTCGCTGTCTATCTTGAGCTTTTCGCCTTCAAGGAATACGGATATTTCTCCCATAGCCTTGTCGATAACACCTACGCGGATGTTACCCTTTGCGTCTACGATCGAGCCAAGCACCTTTGTCAAAGCTCCCAGGCTCTCGGTCACGCCGTCGCGCTTTTGCTTTTCGGCAAGCTTTTTGATTTCCTGCGCTTGATATGCTACGTTCTTCGCATCCTTGCTGAGCATAGCCTCGTTAAGCCTCTCCTTGCGGAAGGATTCGTTCATAACTCTTATCTTCTGCAAGAACTCTGCGTTCGCTGTCGCCTTACCCATATTAGAGAACTCACCGTAAAGCAGATCGGTAAGCTCCTGCTTGAAACCGTTCACGGTCGCCTCATCGTAAATATCGTTGAAGTGGTATACCTTGCCGTCCTCGCCCCTGATAGCCGCCGAGTCGATATACTCCGCCGCGATCTTGGCGGCAAGAATCTTAACCGCTATGCTACCGGGACCGCTCTCGCCTCGTGCGCTTTGCTCGTGCAGTGCGATATAGATCTGCGAGATCATATCCTCACGCTTTGCCTTCGTCATACCCTTGAGATCAAAGCCCTTGGCAAGGCTCAAAGCCTCCTCCTGCGTCCAGCTCTCAATAGACTTGACCGCAAGCGCAACGTCATCCTTGGCAAACACCTCTGCTTTCGCTCGCTTCTGATATTCCGCCTCCTCACGCGCAAGCTTCTCAAGCATACCGCGCATCTTGTTCTGCGTCGCCTGCTGACTTGCCTTAAGCTCACGGTTCTCCTCTCTAAGCTCACGGTTCTCCTCTCTAAGCTCTCGGTTCTCATCCACAACCTCAGCCTTCGTCTTCGCCTTATTCTTCGGCGCCGTTTCCATATCTCCGCTCTTGACGGCGGACAAATATGCGGTATCATCCGCTAAATCATATTTTTTCGCAGAAGGTGTTGACAAATCCGATTTTTGTGATATACTATTATTAGAGGCAACGTTAGTTGGCGACAAGTTTGCATTGTGCAAGCCCGCCGTTTCTGCGTTGCTTCTTTTTGTTTCTTGAAATTCGAACAAACTGCCATCGGGCATAAATACTCTGTGCAGTTTAAAATAGTTTTTACCCTCTTCTCTAATTACAACCGCCATATATCCGGTTATATCTCCAACAGTAACCGGTGAAGCAAATGTCACCGTATCATAAATTCTGTCTTTGTGCTTTGAATGACGCCCAATTTCGATTCCGTTTTTAATCACTTTAGGAACAAGAGAAAATGCGACCTTTTCCATATCCGTTTTTAAATATGAAAGTCCATTTTTTAGTCTTTTTTCGTCTAAAACTACTTCTCCATATCCCTTACGTTGTATCAATTCTCCGCTTGATCTTAACACTTCAACTGCCCATTCAACTGCCTCTTTTGCATTTTTGAATGTTCGTGGAGGTTCTTTGCTTTTAATCGGAGTCATAGACGCAAGCGTGTCATTAGATTTTTTTAATTGCTCTTTGATAGAGTTTATTTCTTCGTTTTCTGTACCAGCAACAGAATACTTCACCCCACCAGCCGCCTCTTTAACCGTCTTCTGCTGGAGAAGCACGTTCATCATCTGCGCATACTCGTCTGCAACCTTGATAGCCGCATCAGCCGCCGCCTTTTGTTCGGCGGTTTCGTTTTTCTTCTTCAGCTTAGATGCAAGCTCGCGCACCCAGCCTGCCGCCTTTTGTATGAACTTCTTGTCGCGCTCGGCGTATCTCTTAAGGAAGCGTTCGCTCTGGAGTGCCTCACCAAGCAATCTTGCTGCAACTTCGCTATCGAGATCAGCCTCGGTGTACTTATTACCGAGTCTCTCGTATCCGTCAATATAGCCCTGTCGGTGTTTTTTAATAACCTCGGGCTTTGCTTTGCTCATTACGTAGTCCGCAAAATCTTTGTAGCCCTCTCTGGTTTCAAGGTAGTGAAGAAGCTCGTGGGCAATAGTGCCTCTCAGCGCGGCAACCGTGTCAGCTTTGCTATTGATTACTATAACCGTCTTCTTACCGATCGTAGTTGTCAAGCCCTTGTTACCGATGCCCTCGGCAAAGCGGAATTCAAGATCGGATTTCGGATTCACCGCCATTATGTTGGCAATTCCCTTAACCACATCAGCCTTAACGCCCTCCGCAGAACGAATGTGCCTTATAATTGCCAAGCGTCTGCTATTTTCAAGGTTGTCAAAGCCCTTGACGTACTCACGTGCTTTGTTCAGCTCCTTCGCCGAGGGAGCTGTTTTCTTCTCCCACTCGATCCACGCCTCAGCGCGCTTCTTAGCTCTCTCCGCTCTCTGCTCGTCGGTAAGCGATTCCTTCGCCTCGTTTATCTTAGGCTCTCCGCTCTCCGCTTCACTTTTTGCGCTATTGATGGAGGGTTCCTTTGCTTCGCCCTCAACTGTGCCCTCGTCAGCCGTATGCGCCATTTCTGACCCTTCATAACTTATCCCAAACTTCTGGGCATATGCGCTAATAATGGATTTTTTAGCTTTGCGGATGGTTGCCTTTGTCCGAATAGTAGTAATCCTTCCGCCCTCAGTCGTAGTAATTCTGGTAAGATTCTCGTCAACTGCTCTGCGAATAGCCTCGCTCTCGTTCATGCCACTTTCAATGTAAGTGTCAAATGTTCGAGAAATAGCAACAAGCTCGGTTGCGTCAGTCTTGTAGGTCTTATCCCCTATCTCCATTCTCCTGGCTACAGCCTCTATCTTTTTGGAGATTGTGGGAACTCCTTCCTTGATCTTCTCTGCAAGTGTTATCTCGGGCATAGCTTCAACAGCCGGAGGGCCTTCACTCTGCACTCCGCTCTCTGCCCTTTGCACTGTATCAACCGTTCTCGCCTCTGCCGCTCTCGCCTGCGCTGCCGCAAAAGCTTCGTCGCTCTTGGGTGCTACCTTAACAGCCGCTTGAGTCTCCGCCGCACGAGCGATCGTAGGATTTGTCGCCTGCGTTACGCTCTTGGACTCATCCGATTCAGCAAACACCGAGGGAACTTCATTTGCCGCCTTGTCAGCTTCAGCCTCCGCTCTCTTAGCCGCCTCTGCTCTCTCCTTTTTGACCACGCCCTCGATCGCACTCTCCTGCGCCTGATCCGCCATTGCGCTCTCAAAGTTAAAGAACGACGCACCTGCCATATTCATGATACCGAGCTGTGTCGCGATCTCGTCAGTGTCAGCCGCAATATCTGCCGCAGTATAATCTCTGCGGCGTTTTGTTTTGTCGATGCTGCGATTTATGTACTCGGCAAGAGCCGCGCGGTTTTCCTCGCTCTCGTTTTGTATTTTGTTGACGAGTCCGCTGTGTATCGCCTGCGTCTCTGCAAAATACAAGGAAGCCTGCATCTCGCCCAAGATCGTCTCCGCGCTTGCGCTGTTCTGCTGACCCTTGGAAACGAGCTTGTTGTATGCGTCGACCTCGCCGCGTAAGGTCTTGACCCACTCGGGCGCTTTTTTGAAATTCGTACCCGAACCCGCAAGCTTGTCGGCAACGAGATTGGCAGTATTCACAAGCGTCTGTGAATTTCCGTTCTTGATTATCCGCGCGCCTCGCGCACGGTTTGATACAGTGTTAGCGACGTCAACGCTTCCCGCGCTTATACCTCCCGACACCGCACCGACGGCACCGGCATATAAAGCGTTTTGCAAAGAGTATTCAGCGTCGGGGTTGATCTGATACGCCCTCTGCAAGAAGGTATCCGCATACTCTGAAACAAACTCCTCGGCAAACTCTCCCGCCGCGGCGGAAAAGAGCTTGCTTGCAAGCCCCTTTCTCACCGAACTCGAAGCTATGGATCTGAGCGTCTGCTTTCCCGTCGCCTTCGCGAACGCACCGGCGCCCGTCTTAGCTACCTTTCCCATACCGCCGAGTGCTACTTCAAGACCGGTCTCTATCGCCGCCGTAGTCACACCGTAAGCGACCTCTTTAAGACCCACGTCACCGGTCTGCTCGGCGGCGCCCGATATACCTTGACCAACCATACCTGCGCCAAAGGTGGCAGTACCGACCCAGTTCGCACCGGGAATAAGGTTGAGAAGCAACCAAGATGACTGACCCAGACCGTGAGCGACGTCACCGCCAAACTTCCAGGCAGCGTCGGGATTGTACTCCTCGGTAATATCCTCGTGCCAGTCGCCCACCACGTTGTCCTTGAAAACGTACTTAGCGTATTCAAGATCACCGCTTATTGCCGCGCCGGCGGCGGAGAAGAGATCAACGATCCCCTCTCCAACACCGCCAATACCCGCCAAAGCCGAGTTAACAAGATATTCCGCTCCGCCGAGTATTCCTCCGTTGTTTTTATTTTTACTTTTTTTAGACTTTCTTTTTATAGGCTCATACGCGCCTACTCTTGATGATCCGTATGCCATAACTTCCTCTCTCTCTATTTAACGGTTTGCGTAAGAAAAGGACTGTTGTTGTTTTGCGTTTGATTAGGTGCGCTATTTCCTCCCGCCTTTTGATTCGCTTCCAATGCGTATGCTACCAATTCATAAATGCCTCGTTTTTCTTTATCCGTTGCACGATTTTCCGAATCACCTCTTATTGATACGCCTAAATCTCCCAATTTATATGCAAGATCCACATAACGTGGTCCTTGATTGTCAATAAAGCTAACGAGATATATGCTTCCTTGATATGCGAATATCGCTTGGCTATACTCTCCGTCCATAATAGCATTGTAATAAATTGGCAGTTTGTTGGCGTTAAGCAGAGCAGAACATGCGGATTTAATTTCTTCCATCAGTCTATTATCGGTAACTACGGATTGGTTGTTACCCGTGGCACTTACACTACCCGAACCACCATTCCAACTGATTGCGCCGTTATTACCCTTAACTTCAAGTTGTATATTCTTAACGACTTCTCCGAGATGATTATCGTATTCACTCTGAGACAGGTATCCGGCGTCCTTCCATCCTTGAAGCTTGTATACTATCGTACCTGCCTCTGTCATTTTTATTTTAGCTCCTATTTCCGAGTCCACCCACGCTGAAACCAATCTTCCATAGTCCGCCGCCGTCAACTGTCCCGACTGACGCAGCTCTCCTGCATACGCCATGATCTCATCTTCCTGCTCCGCCGCATCCTTAGATTCCCAATCCTCGGGATCAAATCCAAGAAGCTCGCCAACCTCGGAATTGCCGAGTCTCTTAGGCGTTCCGTCACCATTGGCTTCAAGCGCCCAATTAAGCGTTTCAAGCGTCTTTTGGCTGACCTTTCCCTGCGCAGCAAGGTATCCTTCAGTGTCCTCACCATATGCATTCTTTACGCCTTCAAGACTTTCACCAAGCTCATCTAACGTAACGCTGCCCGTCTTTCCGTTAACCGCTTCATTGACCACCACGTCAGCGGATTCCTTCATATTCGCATCAAGCTGTTTTATGTAGTCCTCGATATAAGGCGCATACTTGGTGTTTCTGAGTGCCTGCCTGATAGCAGTTTTATCAGCTTCGCTTCCCGAATAATTCTTAATCATGTCCTTAACGTATAGCCATCCTTCGTTATACCCCCCATCAGTAGCTTCTTCCTCAGCGTCCGCCGCGCTCTTATCAATGTAAGCCTTGAACGGTGCGAACTTTTCAAGCGCCTCGTCTACCACGTCCTCATCGTACTGACTTCCAAGCATCGCGCGGATATCTTCGTCGGTCATGCCGTAGCTGTAATTCTTATCAAGCCACGCCACTGCGTCGGCAAGATCTTCATCATACTCCCCATCAGCATATATTCCGTTGTAAAGATCGTATGACTTCATAGCCTCCGCTACGACCTCATCGCTCCAGCCGCCGTCCTTCAACAACGCCTCAAGTCTCGTCTTGTCCGTAATGCCACTGAAGATGTATCCCGACAACGCGCTCTTCGCATCGCCTACGTCTGCCTTGAACTGTTCTGCGGTAGCCTTTTTCTCAGTATCCGCCTGCTCGCCCTGCAACAGTCCAAGATAACCCTTCTTATCAACTACCCAGCTGCCGTCTTTTCCCTTGGTTACGCCAAGAGCCTTAAGTGCAGTTTCAATAGCCTCATCGTCAAAGCTCGTCTTTGCCGCCGCAATAAGCTTGTCAATATTTGTAACTCCGTTAAAGATCAGATCCATCATAAGGCTCTTTGCACCATCTGCACTGGTTTTCTTGTCCTTAGCAATAGCCTCATTAACAAAGGGCGTCATATTCTCAGCTGCCTTAGCGATAGCCTCATCGGTAAATCCGTAACCCTTCGCCTTGTTCTTGAGGCTTTCAAGATTATGGTCTCCGTCATTCAGCGCGGTGATCATATACTGGAAAGCATTCTTTGCCGCCGTATCATCACCAAGCTTATCTATAACATCTCTAAACGGCTTGAATTTTTTAATCGCCGCATTGACAACGTCCTCATCGTACTCACTACCAAGCATCGAGCGAATATCTTCGTCGGTCATGCCGTAAGTGTAATTGCCGTCAAGCCACTGAACAGCACTCTGCACGTCAGCATCAAATCTCGCTGGGGCGTTAGCATCGTAGGAGCTCTGCAGCTTCCTGATAACCGCCATCGCTTGCTGCTTGGTAAATCCGTGAACGTTCAATAGCTCGTTATAAATATTCTGTGAGTTTTCGGGCGTATAGTTAGCCGAGTACATTTTGTAACCCTCGCTAACCTTCGAATTGCCTTCAATAACGTCGGGGCGGTCCTCCTCGGGCGTTGCGTAGTAATAGCTGTCGAGCTTTTGAATAATAGACGCCGCCTCGCTCTCGCTGTATCCCTGAGCAAGAAGCGCCCGGTATATCTGCTGAGATTTTTCGGGCGTGTACGTGTTCAAATAAGCCGATGCTCCCGCACTGATTCTGCCGGCGATAGCATCCGCATCCGCCTTTTCTTGCGCCTTGATCCCATCAACGTACTTTTGGTATCCATTCTTGTTTTGATTTTTCATCTGGATCTCTGCGCGTTTGAGATCCATAGAAGCCTGTATATAAGCGGCATAAGCCGATGCGCCGTATATATCACTAACACCGGAGTTTGAAAGTCCCATCTGGTGAAGTTCCTCAGCTCTTGCACCGTATGTGCTCATCCAAGTCTGAAATTCGTAATCAAGCTGAGCCTGCGCACTCTTGTATTCCGTCTCAGGATCCACGGCATAAGCGCTCTGCCACTCGCCAAATTCCGGTATGGTGTTTTTTTCGGTGTCGCTCGGAGTGGATGAAGTCGGGAGCCATGAAAGATCGGAGCCGGTCATTGTTCCCGCTCCTCCGGTTTCCGTGCCTGTGCCCTCGCCACCGCTCACCCACGAGGACTCCTCGCCTGATATCCAATCAAGCGGACCGGGCGTAGTCTCGGGTGTCGTCTCCGGTGTCGTCTCCGGTGTCGTCTCCGGTGTCGTCTCCGGTGTCGTCTCCGGTGTCGTCTCCGGTGTCGTCTCCGGTGTCGTCTCCGGTGTCGTCTCCGGTGTCGTCTCCGGTGTCGTTGTAGGCGTCGTCTCGGCCGAAAACGAGACGACAGAAGCTCCGTTATAAACCGCATTTTGTCCGTTTGAAGCCTCGCCGAGCGCCTTTCTAAATCCATTAACAACGCTTCCGTATGTCGGCTCTCCGGCCGCAGTTCCGACCGCAGAAGGATTCACCTCTCCGCCTGCGCCCACGGTGTTAGCCGTCTTATTTCCAGAAGCATCCACGCTTACCGCGCCGGTGTTGAATGTGCCACCCTGTGCGTTTTGCGCCATGTCTATCGCCGTATTATTATTCATCGTTTCGGCAAATTCGCCGTAATTGTATTCATTTGGATCGTATTGTTTCGGTGTATTTTCCATTATACTTTACCTTCCTGTGGTATTTTTTTCAGCGTTGTATTCGCCATCTGTTGCTGTTGAGCCTCCAGTAGTTTGTCACGCATAGCCTTCAAGCTGTCCACTGTGTTTTTAGCAAAAGGATACTTAAGCCGCTCCAAATGCTGCCAAGCCATAAGCTTGGTATCGATCTGCGCGGGATCTCCGTACATACCCGACGCAAAATCAGCCTTGACTATCTCCCAAAGCTGAGTATATTGCTGTTCAAGCGCACCGTTGGGGTCGACGGCAAAGGTGTAGTTGTCGTCAACGTACCATTTTCCCGTCTTAAAGTCAAACTCGTAAAAATCGTATCTGTTGAAACGCTCCTCCATGGCAAGCCGACAGTCGTCATCCTCGTGATTTATGGCACGAGGCTCGTCCGCAAAGGCGAGATAAAGCTCAAAGATGATGCGGAAGATGTCGGCAAAATGCGCTTGCTTGTTCATCTTGCGGGAAGCGAGACGCCCGGCAGACTGCGCCACCTGAATGGACTTCGCGTAACCGCTCTTTGCCGTGTTGTCGGCTTGTCCGAGATAGGTGTCGGTAACACCGTTAAGATCAGACGCAAGATCGATTATCTTGTCCATAAGGATAAGCCACTGAGAAATGTCGTAAGCGTAAGAAAACTGCCCGAACTGCGACTTGTCCGCGCCCTGAGCTATCTCGATAATATCCTCAAAAATTCCGTTACCGGGACTAAACTCCGTGTCCTTGGGTACCATGAGCGCCGTTCCCGACTTCATCGCCGCCTCCATAGCGCGGGAAAAAAGCTTGTTGATGTTCTGCTGAGGCTCGCGAATGACCTCCATGTCGGAGATACCCCAGAAGCTCTTGTCGTCGCGAATGTTGTACCTGATAGCAAGAGGCAGCTTCTTCGGCTTGTAGTAAGGCAGACGCGTCGGCGCCATCTTCGGCACCTGCACCTCCATAAACGCGGGAAGCTCCACACCGCCCACAAGCTCCATAGCCTGCGAGCCATCTGCCCCGCTAACCGGCATCCTTACCGTCTCAAACACCATTTTTCCGTCCTCGAATACGGGCGACATAGCAGGGATGATTCGACCGTCAGAGCATCTGACGTCCTCTGTCAGCTCATCATAGTCAAGCTTGTTCATGTAGTACTCAGGCGAGGAACACTCGTCCTTCTCGCAGATCTGACGTCGGCGACCGCAGCACTTGCAGTATTCAACCTTTCGGGAATAATAGTCGTCGTCATCCTCAAGCACGAGGTCGCCCGAATAAGCAAATCTGCAAACGTCGCCAAGCTCGTTTATGTACCACATAACCGTCAAGGTCACCACGTCCTCGTCGTTGGTAGGACGCTCACTGTCACTGTCATAGGTTGGCTCAAACTCGGTCTCCTCAACGTCCTCCTCCGAGAGGCTGTACTTTCGCATAAGCTCGGCCCTCGTGGTCACGTAGTTTATAAAGACGTAATCCACGTCGTCAATGCTTGTAATACCCGGCTGAGGGTAAATGTTCTGAGGACGGATCGGCGTCATCTGAACCTCGCCAACCGTCGAGTGCGTTCCGCTCTCAACGTCCCATTCAACGTTAGAGCCGGCAGTACCGGCTATCTTGACCGTCCTCTCCTGCTGATCGTTGTAGATCTCCCAAGGCTGCTTGTCAAGCAGCATCTTAATAAGATTGGTGATCCGCGCGGCGTTCCTTACGTGATGCACGCAGCTAAGCGCAGGAGTGACCTGCGGCTGGGGGATGTTCGTGTCAATAGAACCCTCCACCAGCTTGTGGGAAATATTCCAGACCGCCGTCGCCTTCTTGGGCTTGCCGATGACTTCCCCCTCGTCGCCCGTTATGTAACCGTCGATCTCGCCGTCCCCCCTGTATTGACGGTCGTAATGATCAAAATCTGTCTGCTTGTCCGCAGATGCCATCGAAGCCTTTGAGTAAAGCTCCTGCACCTCCGCAAGCCTCTCATCCTTGCTTGTTGATAAAATCTTCATGTCCTCTCCTTTATGTATTTTTTTATTATCTCAGTTTAGGCTTACCGCCCATCATCCGCTCGATCTCCGCTCTTTCAGTAGGAGAGCTTCTTCGATAGTCGACAAGCATATCGGGTGGATAGTATACCCGCTTTTCGTTCTCCTCTATTTCCCTTACGGGATGCAGAGAGTGCCATTGAATGGCAAAATATCGGAGCGAGTCGGGAGCGTGAGTAATGTTGTGAGGCTCGGTCTTAACGTCTCCGTAGTTTTTGTCGTCATGTATCAGCATCGGCAAATGCTTAATAAGCGTCGTGCAGTTTGAAAAGATCTTGAGAATAGGCCTGCCGCCCTCGCGGATCTTCAATAATTCCTTAACGGCGATCCAGCCCGCCTTGCGGTCGTTGTTAGCCTTGACGAGTGAAAGACCGCTCTGTGCAAACATGTCTCCTTGATTTCGTCCCGTCACGCGATCTCGATACATCAAAACGTCAGGCGGCGCATAGGTGCATATAATATTCTCGTTGGGTGGTGTTGCTTCACGAATTAACCGAGCCGCATCGGATATCGTCTTATCGGGAGCGCAAAGCTCGCGGTAAACGACAATAGAACCGTGAGGATTATGAGTCGAGGGCGGCAGCTCTGCATACCAGTAGCACGCCAGCATATCAAGACCGTAGTCTATCGAGCGATAAAGCTTCACGTTTTTGTCCCTTGTAACGTCATAAGGCTCACAAACGTGAATATCTCTGGAGAACTCGTTAAAGAACGCGCCCTCTGCAACGTCCCAATCGCCGTCAAGAAGCATTCGCCGCTTCGCCTCATCCTCAATAGACTCAAGGTTCAGCCTGTAATCGTCATTAACAAACGGGTTGTCGCCAACCCTTGACGGTATAAATATGCGCTTCGTGCCGTTTGCCACGGTAAAAAACGTGTTGGGCGGTGCAGGATCCACAAAACGATTCTTACACCACATGTGTCCTACGTTACCGGGGTTTGTGCTGAGCTTCAACGCAAGCGGATAGCCCTGCGATTTCTTCTGTCTTATTCTCGATCGCAGATAGTTGACTTGATAGAACGTGAAATGCGTTGCTTCATCAAATCGCACAACGTGAAGCTCGGCGCCCTGCCAAAGTGCAGTCTGATCATCGGTCGCCAGATATCCAAACTCAATAGTAGATCCGTTATAGAACTCCCATAGATGCTTGGTCTTGTTGTATTTTGCAAAAGGCTTGCCGGGATACATCTGCAAAGATTCCCTAACAAGCGATCTCTCAAGCTCGGGAAACGTTCTTCGGAATATCGCTTGTTTAGATCCGGGATAGCTTATGGCATACCACAACGCCTCGAACAGCTGTATAAAAGACTTGCCGCCGCCCGCTGCGCCACCGTATAACACCTCGTGACACCAGCTTCGCATAAATGCATCTTGCGGAGGCGATAACTCAACGCTCGTCAATATATCCGGTATCTTCACTAGTAATGCCCTCCTGCTCCTTCAATTCCAAAGCGGGCTTTGTAAGATTTTTAAAGGTGATCTGAACATGACTTCCAAGCTCTGCGTCAGCCTCTCTCTTTGCCGCAGCCTTAAGCTCTCTGATCTTCATTGCCACTCTGCCGTCAACCGCCCCCGTCAAAGCGCGCTCGTTAAGAATGTCGTCCTGTATCGCGTCCGCAAAATCGCACGCTTCGTCAAACTCCTTGTATTTCTTGCGCCAGTTACCGAGTGTTTGAATCGTCACGCCCTTCATGATCGCGAACTTCGTCAGCGTAGGATATCCCGATGCAGGCTTAGGTGGGATCGTCTTATATATTCCGTCCACGCCCGGCTCCATCAGGAGAAGATCTCTCCGCTCTGCAGCATCGCCCTTCTCGGGATCGTCGCGCATCTCAATGAATTTAAAAAAGTACGCAAGAAGATCTTCCGCATACCGCTTTTTATATTTAGTCTTAGCCATAGGCTCACCTCTCTCTCAGTCCTACCTTTATCTCGCCCAACCTACCACCCTATATTTAGCATAACAAAAAGACCACCCCGATTTACTATCCAAAAACCGTAGTAAATCGGGGTGATTTCGTTTTCAAAGCGAAAAAAAGCACCTTTTAGCTGCCCAAATCACAATCATTTAGCTTAGAGCGTCCTCCCGCGCACACGCATAACGCGCGCAAAGTCGCTTAAAAAATGTCAAATCAAGTTCAAAAGGTGAGCGATCAGCCGAATTGCATCGCTTTTTCGCCTTGTGAAACACTTTTCGCTATAATAATCCTTCGTCAAAGACCGCGAAAACCCTCTCCTATCACCTATATCACGCCTCAACGCCGCCATCACGTCCTCATCCTCGCCCTCGCAAACTACAAGGAGCGCGTCATCTACGGCAGAGATCTTCTTCGTAAATCTAATAGCCTGCTCTCGGGTCACCTCTCCCTTGTCGAGTAGCTTCTTCATACGGTCGTAATCGGATACCACCGCTACAACGATATCATACACCGATCTTGGTAATCTCGTCATACCTTCCTCCAACTCAAATATTCACTCATTTTTTCGTATCTGCTCTCGGGATCGCTCAAGCCTTCAGGCTTGTAAAGATAAAGCGTTATAAACACGCCCCACGTCGGGAGCTTAAACTCCCCCGTGTCCTTGTCTACGGTGTGCGAGATCTCGGGCATCTCTGCGATCTGCCAACCGGGATAAAGTGCGAGGAGCTTGGCCACCTCGCCGTTAAGAAAATAATTGACCTGCTTCTGTCTGATCTTGTGGTCATCCTTAAAAATGCACTTGTCCTTTCCGCTCTCTTGAGGGCGAATAAGATTCTTGGAGCAGGAATAGCTTCTGTAAGTGTATTTCGACTTTACAAAATAGCTTGCAAGATCGTAACAGCCTTTGCGATCAAAGTAAAGCTTGCGGCTCCAAACGCCGCCTTCATTCCAAAGCGCGCTTATCTGCTCGTAGGTCGCGCCTGAATTAACGATAATGTGATGGTGCGAAAGATGTCCTCTGGCTCCCACCTCGGAGCAGTATATGTATTTTAATTCGATGCCGAGAGTCGCGTATAAACGCTTGAGTCGGCGCATAAAGTTACGGATGCAGCGTGTCACCTCGTCGGGATCGGGATTGCGGCCGTTTCTCTTGCGGAACTCCGAGTAGTCCAACTTCACCTGACTGTCCTTTTTGGTAAAGTTGAGATTCACAAGATCGCAAAGGAGTCGCTCTCTTCTCACCTTGTTAAGCTTCTCCTGTGCCGCACCCGTAGCCTTAACCTTCTTCTTTCGCCCATAGTTGTATGTATGTGTCGGGAAGATGTTAACTCGCATAAAATCTCCCGTTACCGTCCTCTGCTCTCGATACTGTGCCATACCCGCACTCCTTCCGTTTACTCTTCTAACCGTGCCGCCCTTTAAATTGACCCACTGCTCGTGGCGGCGACTTTACCACAGCTCGGCGGCTGCCCTCGACCTTGCGGTCTGCGGGTCGCTTCAGCGATGGAAAAGATCGCCGCCTTCTTTCCTCCTGCCTATAAGAGAGGAGATAGCCTTGCTCTCCCTCTCCCGTAACCGACGTGGTCGATTACTTAATATACTACCACAAGCCCGATTGCAGACCGACCGAAGCTTGTCCGATCCAGCCTGCATAGAGCTTATATATAATAATGTAACTGTTACTGCATTGTTTCTATTTTTTCTTTAATTTTTGTTAGCATCCAATTTAGTTCTTCGGAATTCTTTGCATAATCACACACTTCCAAATCTGATTGATCATGATTGAACAAAAAGAGTACAGCGTTGTCAACATCAGAAGCGGATATTCTGTGCTTATTAAGCATATCTTCTATTCTGATTTTAATTCTTTTATCTTTTGTCCTCGGGGTGCCGGCGAAAAGCCATGCAATACCGCCTTCAGGGTCATTTTCGTAAGGGGATTTGTGTTTTTTACACTCAATCTCCTGATCGTCGTTTTCAACCATTTCGCTCGATAATTTCTTTGTAGCATTATCTTTATAAACTGTATAAAGAGCATTCGCAACATCGGTCACAAGCTTTTCCTCAAGCTCCAACCCATACATTTCTGAAATAGCATGCAGAACTTCGTGTATCAAGGTTGCTCTGATTTGGTCGGGCGTAGAACTCTCTCTTATGGTTATGATGCCATTATCATAGTCGATCTGACCGTAAAGCTCACCGCCACTATTCAGCTTGGCGCTTGAAAATTCTATGTTATAGGTCTTCCATCCAACTTTTATTTCATTAGGTAATTTTTCCAGCATGTATATCACTTCTCCTCCCAGCTCTCGCACCCTTTTTCCACCGCGTCTACCATAGCCAACGGCTCACACAGTCCAAAATAACGGCAAGAATTACAAACCTCATTTTCCTCAGGATCCTCTCTGCTCTCTTCAAGCTATTTTTGACGTCCGATACAAGACGACTCCAATACCCCGCCGAGCTGGTGCTGAGCAAAGATATCTCAATTGACAGCTCAATAAAGAAGTTCAGCTCGTCGCAGAAAGTGATAGCCTTAGTAATCATTTCGCAACGCTCGTTTTTATTCGATATGTTGATCCTATTCGCTTCAAAAAGACTCTCATAGATTTCAAGACTTTTTATCTGCAACTTGTCTACAAGCGAATGACGAAGCTTCTTTGGGTATCGGTTTGTATTTATTGTCAGCTTGAAGGTATGCACCGCCAGTTCTTTAGCCTTGGTGATAACCTTCATCTCCTGCCCCTCCTTGCAAGGGGCATTTCTTGTTTCACTCTCTGCCATCACGCTTCATGGGATACAAAGATAGAAGAAGAAAAGATACAAAACGGACGCACGCCGCAGTCGAGGTAGTAGCTAAAATTGTAGAGGACGTAGCCCGAGGGCGCGACACATGCGGCCAAGTATCTCTTACCGTTTGG
>JAZUAS010000032.1:0-3934 GCA_045638125.1 Eubacteriales bacterium
TATCAACAAACTGGTTGAAGAAGGTAAGCTCTGCCTGGCACTTATCCATAACGTGGTTAATGATGTGCTTAATCATATCCCATGCAAGCTGCATATCGTCGTTAAGATCGGCGAAAGCGATCTCAGGCTCGATCATCCAGAACTCAGCGGCGTGACGAGCCGCGTTAGCGTTCTCAGCACCGAACGTGGGACCAAAGGTGTAGATGTTGCCGAATGCCATTGCATAGGTCTCGCCCTCAAGCTGACCGGAAACGGTGAGGTTTGCGCTCTTGCCGAAGAAGTCCTGGCTATAATCGATCTTGCCGTCCTCTGTTCTGGGAGGATTCTCAAGGTCAAGAGTTGTAACTCTGAACATCTCGCCTGCGCCCTCTGCATCGGAGCAAGTCACGATGGGGGTATGAACGTAAACGAATCCGCGGCTATTGAAGAAGGAATGGATCGCATAAGCAACCTCGCTTCTCACTCTGAAAACAGCGGAGAAAAGGTTGGTTCTGGGGCGAAGATACGCCTGCTCACGAAGGTACTCAACTGTGTGGCGCTTGGGCTGAAGAGGATAATCGGGGGTGGAAGTTCCCTCAACTGCAATCTCGGTTGCCTTAAGCTCGAAGGGCTGCTTCGCGCCGGGAGTAAGTGTAAGCACGCCTGTAACAACGAGAGCCGCGCCAACGTTCTGACCTGCGATCTCGTCGTAGTTATTTATGATTTCACGCTCGAAAACTACCTGAACGCTCTTGAAATAAGAGCCGTCGTTAAGGTCGATAAAACCAAACGCCTTACTGTCACGGAGGTTTCTCACCCAACCGCCAACGGTTATTTCCTTTCCGCCGAAAGCTTCTTTATCGGCGTATACGTCTTTAATAAGTGTTCTTTTCATCTTTTCATCCTCATTTGGGTAAAAAATAGTAATACGAATACTATTATATAATTATTTCGAAAAAAAATCAAGGGATATATGAAATTTTTTTGAGTTTTGGCAAAGTTTTTTCGTTTATTTTTATAAATCTATTGTAAAGAGAGCAAAAATGTGATAAAATTGCCGTATAGTCTTCAAAGAGGAGGAATTATTTTGAGCGTTAATATAAAAGAGGTGTCGGGCGAGGCTCTGGCATACCTCGGCGACTGCGTAATTGAGCTTTTGGTAAGAGAGCACCTCGTGAGCCTCGGCATATCGGGCTCCGGAAATTTAAATCGCGCTTCTCTCGCCTTCGTTAAGGCGTCGTCGCAGTGCCAAGCAATGCAAAATATTCTCCCTCTGCTCACCGAGGAGGAGACCGCCGTATATAAGCGCGGCAGAAATATGTCGAGCGGCAACGTGCCTAAAAGCGCGACAATGGCAGAATATAGAACCGCCACGGGCATGGAGGCTCTATTCGGATACCTACATTTGCTCGATAAGCGAGATCGAATGGTAGAGCTTTTCCGTGCGGCGTATTCTCTCGGCGAAAAAGACACAGCAAAAGAAGAAAACTAATTAACACTACATATTTTGAAAGGAAATACCAAAATGAATCATCCCAAGATCAAATTCACAATTAAGAACCACGGCGAAATGATCGCCGAGCTTTATCCCGAAAAAGCTCCCGTGACCGTTAAGAACTTCCTTGACCTGGTTGAGTCGGACTTCTTCACAAGACTTATCTTCCACCGCGTAATTAAGGGCTTTATGATCCAGGGCGGCGGCTTTGACGCAGACTTCAACCAGAAGAAGGCGGCAAGCATCAAGGGCGAGTTTATGGCTAACGGCTTTATGTCCAACGACCTCCGTCACACTCGCGGAGTTCTCTCTATGGCGAGAACCAGCGACCCCAACTCCGCTTCCTCCCAGTTCTTCATTATGCACCAGAATGCGCCTCACCTTGACGCGCAGTATGCAGGATTTGGCAAGGTTATCGAGGGTCTCGAGGTTATCGACTCTATCGCAAACGTGAGAACCTTCAGCCGCGGCTGGTACGATGACGTTCCCGTTGATACCGTAATCATCGAAAAGGTTGAGGTTATTGAATAATCAAGGCAAAAATACGAGAGAATAAACGTCTCTCGTATTTTCCTTTTTAGGTCTGTAAATTATTTTTAAAACAACATTTTCACAAAAACGTGTTGTTCCCCTCTCCTTTGCGGCTTGATATAATATAAGCACAACAAAACACAAAAGGAGAACAAAACTATGAACACAGACAAAATTTACGCAGAATCCATCGCCAAGGAGTATGCTCCCAAGGACAGCTCCAAAATAGTGGCACTTCGCAAGCTGGACAGAAAGGCAAAGCTGCCGGCAACAATCTTTACCTTCACCTTCGGGATCATATCATCTCTCGTGCTGGGCACGGGAATGTGCCTCGCCATGCAGGTCATCGGCAGCGGAACGATCATGATGGTCTTGGGGATAATTATCGGAATTATAGGAATCGTCGGTTGCGCCGTAAACTATCCTATCTACAAAAGAATTCTTGAGAACGGCAAAAAGAAATATGCTTTTGAGATAGTAGAGCTTGCAAAAGAGATAAGCGGAGTTAAATAATTCATCAAAGGGGTAACGTCTTATGAACAAAAACGAAAGTAAATATTTCAATACCGCTATTAAAATGGACGAAGCCCTCATCACGCTTCTTGAAAAAAAGGACTTTGAGTATATAACAATCAAAGAGATTTGTACTGCGGCGGGAGTGAATCGCTCAACCTTTTATCTTCACTACGAAAACACCTGCGATCTGTTAAAGGAAACCACCGAATATATCATCGACAAGCACCTTGCTTACTACGAGCTTGATAAACAGAGCATGTCCTTGCAATTTGAGGGCTGTGAGAAGGGCGACCTAATATTTACAACCGAAAAATATCTTACTCCCTATCTGACCTTCATTAAAGAAAATCAGCGAATCTTCAAGGTTTCTATAAGGCACTTCAATGCTTTTAACATGGGCGAAGTGTACGACAAAATGTTCAACCACATTTTCAACCCTATTCTCGATCGCTTCCACGTTCCCCAAAAAGAGCGTTCTTACGTAATGAAATTCTATTTGACAGGCGTGTTTGCCATCGTAATGGAATGGCTTGACAAAAACTGCTCCGACGAGATCGGCTCAATTTCCAAGATCATCGCCGATTGCGTTATGGGAGAAAGAAATATAGATGGGTAGGACTCGACAAATTGCTATATTAAGCCTAACGTCGAATATAGCATATAGCACTTATAACATCGTTTTCGGCGTGCTGACACGATCTTGGTGGCTTCTCGCTGTCGGGTTATATTTCGTGATTTTAAGCGTGGTAAGATTCGTGGTGATATTAAGTAAAAAAAGCAATCTCTACTCTGCTAAATTTACGGGTGGGATGCTTATAGCTCTATCTTTGCCTCTTGCTGCCACGGTCATTCTCTCGGTTATCAGTGAAAGGGGACACAAATTTCACATGATAGCCATGATAGCGATCGCAACCTATGCCTTTACAAAGATCACGTTGGCAACTATTAATCTGATAAAATCCAGACACAGCGCATCCGCGCAAATGGTAGCCCTGCGGAATATATCCTTTGCGGACGCCTTTGTTTCCATTTTTTCGTTGCAACGCTCCATGCTTGTAACCTTCGAGGGAATGACGAACGCCGAAATAACGATTATGAACGCTTGCACCGGAAGCGCCGTGTGCATAATTGTGTTTTTGTTGGGGCTTAATCTTGTGACCGATAAAAATCTGCTTTTCAAATCATTAAAGCAAGCGAAAAACAAGGACTGACGCATAGATCAGTCCTTGTTTTTTTAATTTTGACTTGTGTGTGGATTAAATACTAACTTTTCTTGTCAACAGCGACAAGAAAAGTTACAAAAGAAACGCCGCACGGAGGATAGGGGTAGGTTCTAAAAATCCGCGAAAGGCGTTAGAACACATAAATCAAAGGCGGATTTTTTGAACAGCCCCTCCCCCGTGTCCCCCAACC
>JAZUAS010000033.1:0-17039 GCA_045638125.1 Eubacteriales bacterium
GCTATGATAGCTCTATTCAAAAAAGGAGGAGATAGAAATGAAAAAATTGTTAGCTTGTCTTTTGGTGATGGCTATGATGCTGTCCTTCGCCGCTTGCGGTGGCAGCGAGGACATCCGCGGCACCCAGGTGGACAACAATCCCACCCAGCCTGTAGACACCACCCCCGAGGACACCACCCCCGAGGACACCACTCCCGAGGACACCACTCCCGAGGATACCACCCCCGAGGATACCACCCCCGAGGACACACCCGATGCCGTTGTTATCGTTGATGAATATTTTCTTAGCGGAGAGTTGGTTGCACAGAACGGAAAGAACGGCGCCAAGATTACCGTACTCGCTTATATTGAAAACGATACAAGCGCCTACTTTGAGCGTTTGGAAATTTACGATGGTCAAACACTCGTTTTAACGGATGACGAGTTTGAAGGCTTTTCCGAATATTACGACCTCAATTCCAAAACCGAATACACCATTAAGTTATACTACGCAAGCGAGGATCACGGTTATACGGGACGCGTAAAAGAGGTTAGCGTAACCACACCTGCTTACAAGTTGCCCGAGATTGATGTCTATGATTCGGAAAACAATGTAGTGGTTGGCAAACACGCGCTGTTTAGCTTTAATATTGAAAAATACACGGATTTGAAATATTATGATGTCATTGTGCGTGGTTTTACGCAGGATGATGCATACTTTGCTCCGTTTATCGTAGAGATGCTTGACGATCCCACATTGCTTAACAGATTGCAGAATGAATCCGACAAGCATTATATGCGTCCCGGAGGATACATTTGGGAAGCACAACATTACATGAGCGTTTATACTGATTATTTACAAGCGTGGGAACATAAGGAGCGTATGGGATACTCGGATGACCGATGGAGAGAGATCGCCGCTTCCGAAAAGCAGTACATTTATGAATTGAGCGTTGACAACGGCGGTTTGTTCGTTGCGAATGACGGGGACGTTGTCTATAATTACTATGCAGTTTTGCGTGATTGCTTCAACTACGAGGATCTGCGACTTGAGGTATATTTGAAATTTGATCTTAGTGACGGTACAGGTATCAAAGAGATCAAATTGAATACAGCCTACCCATATTTCCATGGGGCTGGTGATGAAAACTACGGTTTTGATATCGAAATAGACGAAAACGTTAAAAACGGTTACGTATTTACCGAAACGGATTATGACTATAAGACACTTTACGTCCATAAACTCGCTTTGTATAAGGACGGCGAGTTTGTGTGTTACGTCCCCTTTGAAGCCAACGATATTACAAGCATCGACATGGAAGCTTGGCTTGAGGAATGGATTGAAAAGCTGAAATGCGAAATTCCCGATGCCGACGTACAAGAGATGATTGCAAAGGTTGGCGCGGAAGTAATTGGCGAGATCTTGGGTGAGCTGTGGTTTGAAGAAGAGTTTGGCAACGATATCGTTGTGGACGGCAACGGTATGGCAGGTATCGTTAATGGCAACAAGCTCGGCAATCAGACAGAGCGTGAGCTATTGACGGCTTTGAGCTCCGTTGATGCCGATACGATGCTTTGGCTCTTCAAGGCAGAGACGCAGGAGAATAAAACTCTTGAATCCTTTATTGCAGAGAGCAGTAATGCAACCATCATCAGCGTATTGAATGATTTCAGAGATCAAATTGAGATCACAAGCCAAAACGCTTATGCGATTTATACGGCTATTGATAGCTTGTATGACGTTTCCGATCAGTTGAAGCGTGCTTACGAGAACTGTATCCGCGAAGAAAATGCCAATAAAGAAGTCACTGACCTTATTGAAGCGATTCAGGCAATATCCTTCAAATTCATTGCAGGAACGAACCTTGCCCCTGCCGGTGATTACGAGTTGCGTGTGCTTTACCGTTCGATCCTTGAAGATTACAAGAATGAAGACGATATCAAGGGATATTCCGCGAAATATATCCGCATAAAGATGGATCTGGAAGCGCCCGAAAATATAAGACTTGAAGGCAGAAGAATTCTTTGGGATGCTGTTGAGGGTGCAGACGAATACGTTGTTTATGTAAACGGCGAAAAGCGATTTACCAGAACGGAAACTTATTACGACAACCACGGAGAGATACAAAAGGGCGATAAGGTTGAAATTGTGGCTATCGGATACTACGCTTACGATAGCGAACCTTCTGACGAATATACCTTTATTCCTCCGCAATTAAGTAAGCCTACGGCAACGGTCAGCGGTCGCCGTGTTAGCTGGAATTCCGTTGAAAACGCAAGTAAATACGTTTACACGGTGAACGGACAACAGTATGAAACATATAGCACAAGCATTTCTGTTTATGAAAGCGGAACTGTTCGCATCAAGGCTGTTGACGAGAACGGAACCTACCTTGACAGCGAATGGACGAGTGTTACTGTAACAGTAGGCTCTCCTGATAAGGAAAAATAAGCCGATAACAAACACGTAAGGAGTCATCAATGAGCAAATCAAAAAAGCTTCGCACCTTAATCAAACAAGCCAAAATGGGCAAGCCCTACGCTATGTATCAGCTCGGCATTTGCTATCAGCTTGGTCGTGAGCGTGCGCAGGATATAAACGAGGCGGCATCTTGGATCTCCTGCGCTGCCGAAGCTGGTTATGCCCCGGCAATCGAATGGATGAAGGATTACTACTTTGATGACGATGCCTGCGTTCAGGCAGAAGTATAAGAGAGGTAAATGGTAATGGCTAATAATGAATTTAGCGTTATTTTAGAGAAGGTTGGAAATCAACCGTTAAAAACAACTAAAATATTATGTCAAGTATTGGGGCTTGGACTCGCCGCCGCGAAAGCGATGGTGGATAAAGTGCCTACAACCGTGGCAACGGGAATTGATTGTGATAAAGCTCTCGCGCTGAGAGATGAATTAGAAGCTATCGGAAACACCGTGTCTATACCCGGCATGGCAATCAAATTGGAAACTCCTGCCAAGATCAAAAAAGCTACCGAGCCTAAGAAAGCAACGGCGAAAAAGTCCGCTCCTACTCCGCTGACAGTAGCTACACCTTCCAATGATGATTTTGATGCCATCTTTGGTGGCAGTACAGCAAAAAAGACTGTGTCTCCGGCAAAAACCAAGGATAGTGCAAAATCTACACCCAAGGCAAAGGCAGATAAGATTTCCGCAGCCCCTAATGATGAGTTTGACGCTATCTTCGGTAAGGGTAAATAAATAAGATTAAGAGGGAGTAACTATGAAACCGGAAATTGCATTAAAACTTCAATATCTTTTAGATAAATATACGAGAGAGCAGATCGAAACGATTCGTGATGAGTGGATCGCCGCTTACCGCGAAATAGCGGAGAGCGATTCTTCCAAAGAAGAGCTATGCGATTCTCTTACCGACCGTATCAACCGTGCCGCTGAGTTGTTCATCCGCCGTCATATAGAGCCTGTGGTCTCTGACGCTATAAGTCACGATGACTATTATTACGAGTGGCTGGACGAGGTTAAAAAGGAAGAAGACGACAGTCTTGACGGGGATTTTCCTTTGGGAAATGAAGCGGATATGAAGCTCGCGTACTCCTTCTTTTCAATCAAAGAGCTTGCCTTGTTACAAACGGGACTTTCCGAGCAGATCGAACCCGAGCTGGTTTTTTTCGGCTTTGGTCACGGAAATGAAAAGGTAGTGAAAAATTCCGCGCGAAAGGGTATTTTGGCAGATTTAAGGGGATCGACAGAGGAAGCGGTGGAGTATTATACCACGCATTGCAACCACAGCAGATACCCCGATGATTACGTTCGTATGCGCCTCGATGCGATTAAAGATAAATCGGATTTTGAAAGCGTCTCCAAATTTTTGACTAAACTGGCTGCCGAATACAAAGAAAAAGAGACGAGCATTCGTTTTCTCCAATATGAATTCCGCTCCTATAGATTTATACATAGAGTGGCAAAAACCGAGGAAGAAATAGCAGTTTTGAAAAAATGCGGAGAGCAAATTTTAGATTGCTACCAAAGAGAGCTCGAAAGAACCTACAGAAGAATCGAAGCGTACCAAAAGCGCGGTGTCACGGATTTTGCTGCCGTTGAATCTTGGATGCTTACACTTGATGAAAACGGAAATTTTGTCAGAGCATCAATCGAGGGCATTGATGAAAAAGGAACCCCGATTTATGGCGGTAACCTCACGGCAGTCGATGCCTCTGTTGAAAAAAAGTTGATAATGAATAGCCGTAACGAGCTGAAGGAAAAATTAAAGGAATTTGAGCTGACTCCTGCCGAACAAAAGGTATGGTTTGATGATAACCCCGATCTATATGAATTGCAAAGGGCGGCACAAGGCTTAAAGCAAAGAGGACCTCTTTACGGCAATGGCAATCCCACTTTTCGTTCCGATCTTAGCGGTCTGTCGGGAGGACAGTTGGATGCGGCAGCATGGCAAAACTATGCCATTGCAAACGGGCTGGTTCCTCCCCACATCAATTACGACGATTCCCTTGACGAACTGATCAATCGACTTCAGAAGTTCCTTGAATTGTACGAAAATGTAATGCGCATCGTCTGACAGATCACAAAAGGAGGCGTCGAAAGTGAAATTAAAGTGTCCCTTTTGCGGATCACACCGCACCGAAACGGTTGGCGGTGATAATGGAAATCCCTTTGACCGACGCCCCGAAAAATCGGTGTGCCTCGATTGCGGAAGAGCTGTTAGTGCGGGAGTGGGAGTCGAAGATCTGCTCAAACACATAGATTTATCAAACGGGAGAAGAATTATGGATAAACCTTGTATAACAATTATTCGTATGTACGAAACCTTCGGCGGTTCGGGCAAGTCCGCCTATCGCACCGATATCAGAAAGGGCAAAATTCCTTATGCCGAGATGGAAAAGCTGTATGCACAAGCCCCATCGGATAGCAGCTTTGAAATCGTTGACGTAACCGATGATACCGTTTCCTTTGTCGTTGACGGCTCTTATCTTGACAGCGGAAAGGATGAAATCCATACTTTGCCGCTCCGTGGTGGCGTTGCCATCTTCAAGATAGTCGAAGAACGGAGAGACGAAATTGAGGGAGATTCCTTTACCTATGAGGTCAGCCATATCATGAAGGTGTGCACCTCCAAACGAATATTGAACGTGTACGCCAAGGTTACAAAGCAAACCGAAAACGGTGAGAAAAGCGAGCTGATGTATAAAATGCTTCCGTATGCTCCCGGCGACTATGATCTCGGTAGTGAGTATCCGTTCTCCAAAAACGTATATACCGGTCCCGACACGGGATACTCGTTCAGATGGTTATACGTTGACGATGATATGCGTATACGCTATCTTGACGAGGACTACCGTCCTGCTATAAATGCCGAAAAAGGACTCGGGTTTATTCGTAAGTTTGGAAACGAAACTATTACGATCAACGTAAAGGAAGAACCTTGGTCACCGGTTCTTAGTGATTTTATTTAAGGAGGATTTTATAATGGATATTATTTGGGCAATCAGAGAGCTCTGCAAAGGTGATAAGGGCTTTGAAAATATGTTTGACAAATCAAAGAGCGGCGGTAAGCTCGCAAAGCTTACAGGTGGCGACCGCGACGCCGAGATTTTTGAGGCGCTTCTTTACGGCGGTGCAAGAGAGACACTTGTTGAAATGATCAACGATGCGTACAATTTCAAGCAGTACGCGGTAGAGGCACACGGACTTCTTGTGAAGGATGGATTGAGTGTATTTGATGCAAAGAGAGCGCTTGAAATATTCTTCATCGCTTTTGGATTCCCCGGATACAGAACGATTGAGACGATGGAAACCATAATTGACGAGCAACCGTCCTACAAAACGGTATACGAGGGCGAAGTAAAGGACGGCAAGGAGCACGGCGTCGGAGTTCGTAATTTCTACTATGAGGGCAAATGGACAAACCTTGACGAGTGCGTTTGGATCGACGGCGTTATGTGCGGCTATGACTACGCCAAGGAGCTTGAATTCGGCGCGTTTGAAGACCAAAAGATCGGTTTTGTCGTAAACGATAACTTTGTGGGCAATATAAGAGTCATTCCTGCGGGAGATTACGAGCCCTTTGAAGATAAAGTAAAAAAGTTTAGTGTTAAAAGTGTTAAATAAGAAAATTAAATGCCCAAAATGCGGAAGTGAAAACGTTGTTTGTTTGGATGGCAGAGGCGCTGTTTCAAAGTATGGTAACAACGTAATGATCGATATTGCCCCCGATATGTGGCAATGCACGGACTGCAAGGAAAGCTTTAGAATAAATTACACGGAGGAATTACTATGGATACCATAAAAAACGATCGATTCGATCTTAATGCTTTAGCAGAGGACGTAGCAAACCGTCCCGCACCGCAAGGCTGCGAAGAAATCGCACGGCTTTTCACGAACCTACCGCTTTGGAGTTCCTTTATCAACACGTCACCAAAGCCCGAGCAAAAGCGCGCACTTGCGTTGTTAAAGGAAAAGGAAGTCTCTCCCACGGCGGAGGAGATTCTATTTATGGCGGATATCGCCTGCGGTAAGTATCACAGGATCCGCAGGGACAGAGAGTGTGGCTTCAGTAATTTCGAATCAGAAAAGGCACATGAGCTTTACAGACAGTATTACGATCTGACGGGAAATGAGGAGATAAAATATATTCTCGATAACTTCGAAAGCTTTACAAAGCTCTGCCTTCACAACCTTTTTGAAAGACAAAGAGATGACGATCTTGCGCCTTATAAGCAGAATTCAACTCCGTCAACCTCGCGCGATCCCGACAGCGATGAATGGAAAAAGTGAGGATGAACTACTATGAAACTTAAGGTTAAAAGATTCAGCGATATGGGTGCACGAACGCCCTCGTCGGGCATCTTCGGTGAGACCGTCGAGATAGAACCGAAGGTGGGCGAGTATAGCACAGTAGAGATGTTCGGTATTTTCCATGCCTTCCGCAGCTTTAAGATTCTGTCGGTGGAAGAAAACGGCGTTACGATATCGGCGGTTTCTCAAGTTGACGGAGTGGTGACCGAGCATGAGCCGCAATGGCTGCGAAAAGGCGGTTTCATTGGCTTTGAGGATAGCTGTCGCTGTACAAGTGATGACGGCCCGTCTTGGACGGCAAGCGACGACTTGAACTTTGAACTCATCGAATAGTGGGTGATGCGTATGGGAAAGGCAATTAAGATTACAGTCAAAAAAGCTCCCGAGAACTATGACCTCGGAGCAAGTAAGTTTTTCGGAACCCCCACCGTTCCCCTTGCGTGGAATGGAGATTTCTACGATGACGAGCTGTTTTTCTGTCAGATAAAGCTATCCGATATAGCTCATCTTGACACGGAAAACAGACTGCCGCACACGGGTTATCTTTATATTTTCCTACACACCGAGGACGGAAAATACCATCTTGACGCGGACGTGCGGTATCACGACGGCGAGCCCGAGCTTGCAATCGACGACTTCAACGCCGAGGTGGATGAGTATGAGAAATACACAGAAGCGTACTTAATGGAGTTTTCTGAGGCAGACGAAGATGAGATCTGCACGAAGCTTTTTGGAAACCCAAGTGATTGGAATTATGCCGACCCACCTCCCAAGCTTCTATTTCAGTACGATCCCCTCGACAACGAGATGGATTTCCTTGACACCCTCGACGGATTCGTTTACTTCTTCTTCGGTGAAGATGAAAAAGACTTTGAAAAAATTACTCTGATGGAGGAATATACATAATGAAAAAGTTTATCAAATTAACAGCGTTGTTGCTCTGTATAGCAATGCTCACATCAACATTCGCGGGATGCGGATTGTTCAAAAAGGATGACGAGCCGGAGGATGAATTTAATCCGCCGTATCTGGAGAATTACTATGTAAATAAGCACGATCCCGTCTGCGTAACGGGCGGAATTGAAGTATACAAGTACGAAAAGGACACCGATACCTTGTGGATGGGTGGTCACGCTTATCACGGCGGATTTGTGTTCCGTGCAAATCAGACAGGTGATGAGAAAGCTCAGGTAGATCTGCCGCTTGACGGTGCTTATGAGAATATCAGCTTTGTTATTGGTGGTCAGTGCGGAAAAATCGAAATGAAGGTCGATGAAAACGGAAACGAGGTTCCCATGTACAGCAGCTCGTATTCCTGTTCTCCTCCTACATTGGTAGGTCAGGCAAAAGAAGTAAAGGTTGGACTTCAGTTTTGGGCAGACGATAAAATGGTTGATGAGGTTCTGTTCTCCAACTATCAAACTCCCGTCAGATATACATATAACGTTGCCGGTGCACAAAAGTTCACCTTTAAGATCGTGGCAGGTGGCAGAGAACTTTCACCTAACGGCGTTCCGGTTCTGGAACTTACAGTTTGGGAGAGTGAGGCTCACGAAACAGGACACGTTCCTTCTCCTGCCGGTAGTCAGCCCGTACAGTTAATCAAAGATTTGAAGCCTTACCTCATTCCCTCAACCTCGGGAGCTGTGTATTATCCCAACGCTACTCCTTCCTCGGAAGGCAGAGCGCATATCAATATGTGCGGCATTAAATACGAGAACGTTATGGCAACCTACGTTTCAATGGGAATGACCGAAAATGACAACGAGGAAATCTTCTTCAACCTTGAAGGAAAATACAATTACCTTACCTTTACCGCAGGTGTGGCTGACAGAACTACCACGTACAGTGAGGGAACTGCATGGCTAACGGTCTATGCCGACGGAAAAATCATATATGAAGAAATATACTCATCTCATGAATTACAGAAAAAGATCACTCTTGACGTAACGGGGTGTCATCAGCTTGTATTTGCGTGGATGAGTGATGAAGGAAATATAGAATACGGAAATTCAACGGGAAATTATTTCGGAATCGGTGACGCTTATGTTGCAACTACCGAAGCAGCACTGAATACTATAAAGTATTCCTCTCGTGATCTGCCCGACAGACCTGTTAAGATGATGTCCGAGCTTGGCGCATTCAGCATTTTCAGCAATATGCAGGATGATGCGATTTTTGATGGCTCAACGCAGTTCCATACGTTTTCTATGGGCGGTGTAAAATATAATGAGGGCATTATGCTTCATTCTACGAACACAATGCTTCAAACCAAACCTGCTAATGCTTCCTTTAATCTTGATGGTAAATATGACACTATATCCTTTGTTACGGGACATATCTCCAACAGTAATGTTTACGAAAATGAACAGCTTGAGATCTATGCAGACGGAAAACTCATTAAAACCATCGATGTCAAGTGTACGATGCTTCCGCAAGAGTATATCGTTGATGTTACAGGATGCAAACATCTTGAATTTGTTTCGGGTAAGCTTACGAACCAGCTATATGAGCGCCCCGTAATTGGTATTGCAAATCTTGTTGCATATCCCGACGGATATGTTGAGACCGATCTCTTCCCCGAGAGAACGCCGGCTGATTTCGGTACTACCTGTGACCTTATCGACACCTTTGGTTTCTATGATGTTTATAATTCTCACGTCAGTAAGCTGGTTGGAGCTGTTAGCGTGGTGGATGGTTATTATGATGGCACAACCAATAAAAATACGTTTACCGTTGGTGGCAAAACCTATAACAAGGGCATTCTCCTTCAAACCAATGTTCACCTTGAGCTTGATATGGCAGGGCTTGCCGGCTCGGTGGTGCTTGGCAGTATGTTTGGCGGTTGGGGATGGTCGATCCTTGCTTTTGCGACCGCAGGCGAAGCCCACGAATCCGCCTTCGCTATGGCGAATATCAAGGACAGCGGATATACCTCTGTAACCTTTACGGTTGCAATGCAGCACGATAGAACGGGTGAGGCGTTCATTGATGACGAGACAACACTGATGATCGGAGCAGACGACGAATGCGTGAAAGAAATTACACTTTCGAAGGATATGGAACCCACCACATATACCGTGGAACTCGGTGAGGATTGCGAAAGACTTATGTTCTGGCTCAACTGTGCTCCCGAGGACAACGGCTCGCACACCTACGCGATCTACGATATTACGTTGAATAAATAAGGAGGAATAGTTTATGTACGTATATTGTGCTTATTGCGGCAAACAGATCGATACAGACAGACAAAAATACTATAGCCCTTCGATTTGGAGCGGTGATACGAATTATTATTGTGATATGTACAATTGTTACAGCAAGTACAGAGATAAAAAACAAAAAGAAAGATTTGAAGCTAAACCGAGCCGATCGACAAGCTCAAGCTCAATCAGTAGCTATGAGTACGATCAGTCCCTAACCTATGAGGAATTAAGATTTTCAGACGGCTCAAGATACGTCGGTGAAACGGTAAACGGCAAGAGGCATGGAAAGGGCACGAACTATTTTCCTAACGGTACCCGTTATGAGGGTGCGTGGGAAAATGGATATATGAATGGGCATGGCATCTGTGTATATGCTGACGGAAAAAGATACGAAGGCATATGGGCTGACGGCAAGCGGAACGGCGAGGGAACACTTTTCTATACGGACGGAGATAAATATGCAGGAAATTGGTTCAATGACACCATGCACGGACACGGAACCTATTACTATGCAAGCGGAGCAAGGTACGAAGGCGAATGGGCAAACAACAAAAAGCAAGGCAAAGGAACATATTATTACGTAAACCCAACGGCAACCTACGACGGTGATTGGTATGACAACGTTCGGCACGGATACGGAGTGGAAGAAATACACGCGCAGGGGGGAACACAGCGATACGAGGGTGAATGGAAAAACGATAAGCGAAACGGAATGGGCAAGCTTGTCCGTATAGACGGAGAGGTTGCCGAAGGTTACTTCGAAAACGGAAAATTTGTCCGTGCGGCGAAGCTTGAGCCTTCCGCTGATGTGGAAAAACGTGACGCTTCCCCCGAGGTGATTAAGCCCACGGAGAAGAACGAAGCTAATACACCCGAACAGTCTGCGGTCAAGGATGCCGATAGGGAAATATGGGATAAGCTCATTGGTATGTCTTATGCGGAAAAAGAAGCGTTTCTTTCGTCACACCCTGAAATTACCGTTCCTGCGGGAGTTGAGAAAATTCCGCAGTATATGTTTAATAATTGCTTGAATCTGAAAAGTATTCGTTTCAATCAAGACTTGCGAGAGATCGGTCCGTGGGCATTTATGGGATGTAAGAACTTGGGGCCGACTTTGGTCATTCCGTCAAGCGTAGAAAAAGTAGGCAGATCGGCTTTTTCCACTTGTCACTCCGTGAAAAAGATCATATTGCCCAATAACATCCATATTGAAGGATGTGGCTTTATGTGCGGTGTAACAGAGGTCGAATTTGAAACCGAGCCTCCAAAGGGAGTTGTTCTTGACAGAGGCGCGTTTTGTCTTTGCAATATGATCATGTCCAAAGAAACGCAGAAAAAGATCAAAGATTTGAATCCCAAGGCATTCAAATCATAAAGAAGGAGTCAAGCTATGGATACTTATTTGTTATTCATGAAATGGGACTACAAATACGACAAGGAAAGCACTTGGTTTGACGAGGACCACGGCGAAAACGAATATGAGTTGATCGAAGGCGCGTCATACAAGCTTCCTCACATAAGTGATAAAAGCATTGAGATCCGTTCGGTTGTGACGGAAGGCGATACTGTCAAGGCAGAGATCTACGTGGATCACGAAACGTATACTATCGGCAATAACGACGAGAGTGTCGTTGCATACGCGTACGACGACTATATGGTTGCAGGAGACTCTGTTTCCCAAACTCTCCGTATTGAGCTTACGATTAAGTAAAAGGAAAAGGAGCGTGAGTGTATGCCGTTTACAGAAGAAAGAGCCGAAAGACTCAAAGAGCTTTTTGAGTTGATTGAGAAAAACGGTGACTATAATGCTTATGAGCTGACATATAGGGCTGTTCCGTATCTCAAAGAAACCGAAGAGATCGTAGAAGCTCAGCTTGCGTCGGAAAGTCCTTATGACAAGGTAACGCTGCTCGACAGCGCAACGATCATGCGTTACCTTGCCGAAGCCTACGACCGTCTCGGAAGATTTGCGGTATCGGTGCGCTACTACCAAAGAGCGATTGAGCTTGCCGCTAAGCTCTACACGATGTACGGTGAGGAAATGCAGGACAGCAGCGGAATGATATACAACGCACTCAAGGCACGGAATTATTACGTTGACGACGATTGCGAGGATCTTCGAGAGCAGGCTCTCGTATTTCTACCGAAGGTTATTGTTGACGATGTTTTCAACACGGTTATGAACCGTCGCAGAAACCTCAAGCACGATCCCGTGGAAATGACCGAGGAATACCTCGCCGTGATCGACGAGGTTGACGAGAAGATCGAAAAGAACCGTGAATATCGCGGCTTCGGCTCGTGCCATCACGTGTGGAGCCTCAAGACCGATTACCTCGCCGAAAAAGGCATCACGTGGCGCTCTCCCGACGTTCTCAATCCAAGAGTCAGATTTGATTAAAACACTTAAAGCCGCCAAGTCGAAAAAACTTGGCGGCTATACTTATATATTCACTTTACCCCCTTGACTTTTTTCCCTTTTAGAGTGATATATGTAGTACCCAAAATAAAGGAGGAAGTCATATGAATTTCATAAGCAAAGAAGCATTACAACGTATCCGTGAGGAGTACCCTGTCGGGACAAGGGTGGAACTGACAAAGATGAACGACCCATACCGCACTGACCTTGTTCCCGGTTGCAGGGGTACGGTTCGGTTTGTTGACGATATGGGCACCATCCACGTGAGCTGGGATATAGGTTCAAGCCTTGGTGTTGTATACGGTGAGGATGCGTGTAAAGTTATAAAAGAATAATAAGCACTGTACATCGCTGATTTTTTTACAGGCAAGCAAGTTCCCAACCGCGGGCAGTGCGAAAGTTACCTATTCAAAGACCATCACCCGGCGATAATTCCAAGAGGGATGCGTGAATAGGTTGAAAATAGACGAAAATTGTGGTATAATGTATGTAAAATACGTTTGTCACATTGATGTCACATCGTTATCGCTTATATTTTCACCATGTGTATAGTAAAATTATATCGGAGGTGATCTCAATGGAATTAAAAGATAGGCTCAAAGAGCTAAGAGCAAATGCCAATCTAACACAAGAGGATTTAGCAAATCAGATTTTTGTTTCTCGTAAAAGCCTGCTACGCACTATGTACGCACAGACTTATAACGACTTTAAGCGGTGAGCTGAAAATGCTTGCCGCTTTGTTGCGTTTTGAGAAATCACCTAGTACGCAAAATATTGACTATTTGCCGTTTTTGTGATATAATTTCTTTATAAAAATTGAGGTGGGAGGTAGTTATGAAAAAACATATTGGTAAATGTGCATTGTGTCGCAATGAATGCGAACTTTCGTTTGAGCATATCCCGCCGCACTCATCATTTAACTCCTCTCCCGCAAAGCCCGTAACGGGCGATAAGCTAATGATCGATGATGATAGAATGCCTTGGGAGATAGACGGACTTCCTTACACTAATCAGCAAAGAGGTATGGGTAAATATTCTCTTTGTGCGTCGTGTAACAATCTCACAGGAACGTGGTATGGTGACGATTATAAACTTATGGCTCATATTATCAACCACACATTACGTGAGCCTATTGAGCCTGACGTTAACGGGATTGGAATTCGTGAAATCCATCCGTTGCGGTTTATTAAGCAGGCTATTTCAATGTTCTGCTCTATAAATAATGGCAATGACCCGAGGTTTGAGCCGCTACGCAAGTTCGTGTTGGACAAAGATTCAGTCGGCTTGGATAAAAGTAAGTACAAGCTGTGCATGTATTTCACCAAAAGCAATATGATTAAATACGCACCGCTTTCAGTACTTTTGATGATGGGGGATGGGAAATTTGAGTCTATCGCATTAAGCGAAATAACCGCTTACCCGCTTGGATTTCTTCTTTATTTCGACCCTTTTCCCTCGTGGAAATATGAAGGTATAGACATTACCAACTTTGCCGATTGCAAATATGATGATAAAGCCACGGTAGAGATGCCTTTATGCATAAAAGAAGTAAATGATGTTTTCCCCGCACATTACCGTACCAAGGAAGAAATCATAGAGTGCGTTGAGAAAAATAAAAAGTGGGCGGAGGAAAATGATATCCCACGGTAATAAAAATGAAAAACATAAAAAACATATAGGAGCATAAATTTGCATTACTATTTTATTGATACAAAAAACAAAGCTCTAGTTTTCCAGAGAGAACTTCCAGAAGAAGAGTTTAGAGAGCTGTACAAGCATATTTGCAAAATATCAAGTATGAGGTTAGATAATGACCGAATTCAATCCGTAATCCAAGAGTACGATGAGTTTTTATTATTGCTTGACAATCTAGACACAGCGAAAAGCTTTTATGATTATAAAAAACTTCAAACAACACTTTCAAACTATTTATTTTACTTCAAAAAATACGTTGACAATTGGGAAACACACCTTTCTCGAAAATATGGTAAAAAATCCTTGCAGTTTCAGCGTTTTAAGCAAGCTCAATCTGAAGAATACGATAAATATATGGAATACCGCATAATGTATCGGTTAAGGAATTTCGATCAGCATTGCGGAAACATAATTAGTAGTATTTCAAATGGTATAGATGAAAATGGGACAAAAAAGCATATAGTTTATACGCAGCGTGATAGGTTGCTAGAACAATTTGATGAATGGAAGGCTGAAGAAGTCGACTTTTTGAAAAAGCAAGATGAGCAAATAGATATACTACCGTATATTGTGAAGTTTCAGCAATCTATAGTCAGGATACACGAAAAAGTAATGCAGATCCACTTTACTGAAGACTTCTTTAATTCATGTGCAGAAATAATTATTGCGGCAAATGAATTTGAAAATGAAGAGGACATAAGCATTGTTTCAAATGAATGCGAAATGAACTCTGATTTTTGGAATTCTCCCAATCAGAAAAAGATGAATCTAACTGATCTGGACATCAAAGCGTGCAAAGAATTATTAAAAATGCATATACGAAACAATTTATTTTTAGTAAAGGTATTATACCGTGGTGAGCGCTTTGACAAACCGCTTAAAGGCTGTGCAATTCCTGTGGATATAGAAACCGTACATAAAGTATCTTCAACGGAATCAATAACCGTAAATGGTCAGCATACAATAAGAGCCTTTATGACATTTTCATTTGATACCGAGGAAATGTGCGCTGTGTTGGTGGATTCCAGATTCAAGTTTAAGGAGATAAAGAAAATAGAGGAGAATTACTCAAAATATATTAAGGCGCTATGTAAAGGGTTCTAAAAAACGTTTTTTATGTTATTTTTATCGTCAGCAGACTACAAATTTGCACCTATTCGTTAAAATTGAACCCATTTTTCTCGTTTTGCACCCATTACCCCTAAAATGCACCCATTGGGATTTTGTATCCTTTTCATAGATTACTCCCAACGAGGGTAAGGAGAGTTGAACTATATAAATCGTTTTAATCACATTTTTGCATACAAATAGCGATAGTCGAATCATATCGGCTACCGCTATTTTTTATTTTATTGATAATTGAAGGCTTGTTATTTGATATCCTTGCCTTTGGTTTGCAAAGCTGCGATTTTTTGCCGTTTTCTCGTGTTGCGGGTATTTTGTGCCAAACGACGCTTCTCGCATTCACGAGTGCCACAGTATATTCTCCGACTACCTTTTCCTTTTCGCACGAATGCTCTGCCGCATATAGGGCAAGTAAGAATGACGGGACGTTCGTCCGAGTCAAGCTCGGCAAGTTTCTTCTTAAGCTTTGGTAACGGATCTTCGCATAATTTCTTCGCAAGAGTGAACCAGGCAATATCAAATACTGAGTGGACATCGGCAGCAAGAACAACACGATTTTTCTTATGGTTAACCTTTAGGCGCAAACGGAAATCGGGCATCATATCAATAAGTTTATCACGAAGTTCCGCATAATCACCAAATGGCAGGTGAGCATACCACTCGTCAACTGTGTTAGCGTGTATCTCACCTAAGGATTCCATACTATCTTGCATTTCTTGTAATAATGCGTTTTTTGATATAGGAGCATCACTTTTTTCCTCAATTGGAATATTGTATCTGTATTTTTCAAAAAAAGGAACACCGGAAAAATACCTTCCGTCCGTAGCTAAGGCAAAAGCCGCGTCATCCGATTCGCGAATCATTTGGTCAATTGCAAACGCAAAAGATGTTACCTGATAGAATTTTTCAAGGTCGCACATAAATTGCTTTACGTCAAAAATCCCACCCTTTTCAATAAAAGAATAATCGTGGGTAAGGTCGAATTCCTTATCCTCCATCAAAGCAGAAAGCTCATCCACAAAATACGGATGCGCCACGCGCTGACACCATTCTATAATCAATTCATCAAACGGCTTCTCTTCGGAGGGGTCGTTTATTTTTAATGCGAGGTTGTAAAGGCTAACAAGGAGTGACGCCCCTGTTAAATCATCGGTATTACTGAATTCAACTTCATAGCCGGGGCGGCATATAGGACACGCCAATATTCTACCGTCCTCCACATATCGAACTTCATATTTCTTAAATCGAAAGAGTTTATACACAAGCTGACCTACACCGCCAATCTCACCAAAACCAAGCATATCGGTTGTTAAATCGGTTTTTGAGTCAACCCAGTTTCCAAATCCATCGTAAGGCATAATGTACCTCCCATGTAATCAATGATGTAATCGAACAAATTTAGACTTTGATTACATTATAGCGTATAATTGAGTCAAATACAAGAGAAAAGCGTAAAATTTTGTATTTTTTGTTCCTTGAAAACTGAATCCCGTCAGTTTCGGAGATTAGTACCTCATCGTGCCAAGATGACGAGAGTCGGAGCACAAGGGGCAACCGGACTCTTGAGGGTAGCTCCTCAAGACCGCAATGAGGCGGACACAAACACAAATCTATAAAAAAGGAGGAAAACAAGTATGGAAAAAACAACTATCAGCGTGCAGGAGTTATCTGCACAAATGGGTATCAGTCTTCCAAAAGCCTACGAGCTTGTGAAAACGCCCGGCTTTCCTACAATCCGCATCGGCACAAGAATTCTCATTCCCGTTGACGGCTTCAAAGCATGGCTTCGCACAAAATCCAAGGGCGGTGATAGCGATGCCTGAAAACAA
>JAZUAS010000034.1:0-7288 GCA_045638125.1 Eubacteriales bacterium
TCCGTCAATGCGAAGCAGTGACGGCTTGCGGTGGATGAAGAAAAAGTTAAAATAAGCTTTGCCGCAAGCGAAGGTTCTGAATCTCCGGCGGGTCACCAAAAAGGAGCATAGGCTTTTTGCCTATGGTTCTTTTTGCTAATCTGCTCCACTTTCGAACTCCGTCAATGCGAAGCAGTGACGGCTTGCGGTAAATAAATAAACATTTAAGATAAACCTCGCCGCAAGCGAAGGTTCTGAATCTCCGGCGGGTCACCAAAAAGAACCATAGGCTTTTTGCCTATGGTTCTTTTTGCTAATCTGTTTCACTATCGAACTCCGTCAATGCGAAGCTTTTTTATTTTGTCGGCAAGCTGAGAAATATTCTCCTCCATTACGGTAGGCAGAGACATATCCTTGCGCTCGTCACCGTTATCTCCTCCGCCAAGTATTTCGGCTCTCACCGCCTTGACGATAAATTTATTGATCCCCTTAAATCTGCTTGGGTCAAGAGAGCCCCCGAGACAGGTCACGTCGATTGCGCGCAAGCGCATATCCTCGGGAATAGACTTTTCGGCATACTCGTCAAAGCAATCCACAAAACCGCAGCAGATATAATACGCAGTATTGCTCTCTTTCAACTCGTCGCTATGCTTCTTTATGTAATTTTTCGCGCTCTTTGCCGTCTTGCCCATCATTATAGGGAAGCCAAGCACAACCGCGTCATAATCCGATAATGCCGGCTCGTTTTTACCTATCTCAAAAAGCTCGACCTCATGATTCTTCAATTCTTTTGCCAAAAGGGAGGCACACTCTCGTGTCGTGCCTCCAACCGTAGCGTAAACGATCGCAATTTTCAATTTCCTATTCCTCGCATATCCTTTATCTACTCAATTATACCCCACCTATATCGTCAAGTCAAGAGAAAAATTTGCCTAAAGCGTGAATTTTTATTGAAAAATTAGCTGAAATATGATATACTTATATTAATATTATTGATTTTACGAAAGTGAGCGGCAAAAATGAGTGAAAAGTCCGAAATTTTCGAAAAAATAGACAAGCTGCGTCGGGAACTTACCCATCACGCAAAGCTTTATTACGTCTACGATGCCCCAGAGATCTCCGACTACGATTACGATATGATGTTCGCCGAGTTAAAGCGACTTGAAGCAGAAAATCCTGAGTTTTTCGATCCGGCAAGCCCCACTCAAAGAGTCGGCGGCAAGCCTCTCGACAAATTCAACAAGGTGACCCACACGGCAAGAATGGACTCGCTTGCCGACGTCTTTTCCTTTGACGAGCTTCTCGATTTTATCAACGGTGTCAAAAAGACCGCTCCAGAGGTGGTTTGGTCGGTTGAACCCAAGATCGATGGCTTGTCCGTGTCCCTCAAATATGAAAAGGGTGTTTTCGTGCAAGGTGCCACGCGCGGCGACGGAGTTACCGGTGAGGACGTGACAAACAATCTTCGCACTGTCTTCTCTATCCCTATGACCCTGCCAGATCCTCTTGACCTGACGGTAAGAGGTGAGGTATATATGCCCCGTTCGGTCTTCGAGCGCATCAACGCAAAGCGCGAGAGCGAGGGCAAGGCACTTATGGCAAATCCCAGAAACGCGGCGGCAGGCTCGCTCCGTCAGCTTGATCCCGAAGTAACCGCAAAGCGCGGACTTGATATTTTCGTGTTTAATTTCCAAGAGGGCGACCTTTATATAGACGGTCACTCGCCCGAAAGCCACACCGAAACTCTTGACCGTCTTGAGGCTTTGGGATTCTCCGTAGTCAAGATGCGCAAGCAAACCAGTGATGCCGAGGCAATAATCGCCCATATCGAGAGCATAGGAGAATCAAGAGATGGTCTTCCATACGATATCGACGGTGTGGTCATAAAGGCCGATCTGCTTTCGGATCGCCGCCTTATCGGTGAGGGTACAAGCACCCCGAAATGGGCGGCGGCTTACAAATTCCCCCCCGAGGAAAAGCAAACAAAGCTTGAAGATATAACGATAAACGTAGGACGCACGGGAGTATTGACCCCCACCGCCGTTCTCTCCCCCGTCCGTCTTGCAGGCACTACGGTCAGCCGTGCGAGTCTGCACAATCTTGATTTTATCCGTCAGCGCGGCATTATGCTGGGCGACACGGTTACAGTTAGAAAAGCGGGCGACATTATCCCCGAAGTTGTATGCGCCCACGCAGACAAAAGAGATGGCAGTGAGCGCGAGTTTATGATGCCCGAAAAGTGTCCCTCCTGCGGCGAGCCCGTATATTACGACCCCGACGAAGCCGCGGCGGTCAGATGCACTAATCTGTCCTGCCCCGCTCAGCTTGCACGAGGTATCGAGCATTTTGCATCCAAGGGAGCTATGAACATCGACGGCCTCGGTCCGCAGATAATCGATCTGCTTATCGAAAACGACCTTATCGCAAGCTCCGCTGATCTTTACACTCTCCGAGCTGAAGACGTACAAAATCTTGAGCGCATGGGAGAAAAATCGGCTCAAAACCTTATAGAAGCAATAGAAAAATCCAAGAGCGCGGGACTTGAAAGATTACTCTGCGCCCTCGGCATTCCCAATGTAGGTGAGGTCGCCGCAGAGGCACTTGCCAAGAAATTCCGCACCCTTGACGCTTGTATGTCCGCGACAGCAGATGACCTCGTTGCTATCGACGATTTTGGCGAAATAACCGCCCGTAGCGTTGTGAATTTCTTTGCTCACGAAAGCAACATCGAGCTTTGCCACAAGCTTCAAGCGGCGGGAGTTTTGACCGAGGCAGTCAAGGAAGCCGCATCCGACAAATTTGCCGGACTGACCTTTGTTCTTACAGGCACGCTTCCCACAATGTCACGCGACGAGGCAAGCGAGCTTATCAAAGCTCAAGGTGGAAAGGTCTCCGGATCGGTCTCCAAAAAGACCAGCTATGTGGTCGCAGGCGAGGCGGCAGGAAGCAAGCTGACAAAGGCTCAAGACCTCGGAGTAACGATCATCGACGAAGACGAGCTTAAACGAATGCTCTCGGAGTGATTCGGTTTTATCACGCAAGTCCAGTAAACTCAACTATTCCGTTATAAATTCCTCGTGCAAAAAGGCTTGGGTTATCTCTCATCACCGCCGCCTCTCCGGGATTTGAAATAAACCCTATTTCAATCAAGGTTGCAGGCATATTCGTCTTTCTGAGAACGTACAAGCCCGGGCGTACAAACATTCCTCTTTTGGGGAATCCGGTGGCTTCAACGAGATTGTTGACAATATCCTCTCCAAGTCGGAATGCGCGCGAGTCTCTTGAATATGCGTAAGCCTCAATACCGCGTGCAAACGGATCGGTTGACCCGTTGGTATGTATGCTGATGAAATAATCGGCCCCCCATGCGTTGGCATCGGAAACGCGAGCGCGCAGACTCCCTGCATTCGAAGATCCCAAAACTTCATTTGGTGAGTTGCGTGACAGTCTGACCTCGTAATTTCCGCTTCTTCGCAAAAGCGCTGCAAGCTCTTGCCCTACCTCGTAAGTCACGTCCTGCTCACGGAGTCCGTTACCCTCTGCGCCCGTGTTAAATCCCGACGGGTTATGACCCTGATCGATATATATTCTCGGCATAAAATATCCCCTCTCTTTCGTTTTCTATAACTATTTTATGCAAAAACAGAAAATCACGTCACCGCGAACTTCAAATTTTGATTTGTTGGGGGGGACGATGCCTCCGGCGGGTCGCTTTTTGGGAAAAAGCTCCGCAAAAACTTTCCCGAATTTTTTGGGTCCTTTTAGGGTGTCGGAGGATTTTTCACTTCGCTACGCTCGTTAAAAAAATCCCTCACTGTCGTTTTTGTATTGATAAGGTATTGAACCTAAGACGTTTTATCTAACTTTAACTTAAAATTGCTTAAAATTAAGTTGAATTATATCGGCTGGGTTCTAAACTGTTGCAACACGGAAGCGGATAGCAGGCTGAAATTTGCTTGCAAATTTCAGCGTCACCATATGCAACGTGAAGCTAAACTTAGTCGTTAGTCAGCTTGTTGCAAACCGCTGCTTGCAAGCAAGCAGTCCGAGTTTTATCATAAAACTAACAACGGCAGTTAGAACCCAAATTCGGGAAAGCTCTTTGCCAAGCTTTCTCTCGAGAAAGCGGAAAACGCATCCCCCGCATCTCCCCCGTTAAACTCCAATTATAACAATCTCCGAAAGGATACAAAAATGAACGAAAACACGATAGACCTCGACCTCGGCGTCGAGATCTCCCCCGAAAAAAATAAAGTTGTGGGCGGCACACTCTATCTCGTTGCCACACCCGTCGGCAATCTTGCCGACATCTCTGCCCGTGCCGTCAAAGTGCTTCGCGAGGTGGATTTTGTTGCCGCAGAGGACACGCGCAACTCGATGCGCCTGCTCTCTTATCTCGGTATTCAAAAGCCGATGGTATCCTATTTTGAGCATAACAAACGCACCCACGGCGACATTATCTGCGACCGACTTGCTGCAGGCGAATCCTGCGCTCTCGTCACCGACGCTGGAACTCCCGCCATCAGCGACCCGGGTGAGGATATAGTCGCTCTCTGCGCCACTCGCGGCATTCCCGTCACCAGCATTCCGGGCGCTTGTGCCGCAATTCTAGCTTTGACACTTTCCGGTCTGCCTACAGGAAAATTTTGCTTTGAGGGCTTCCTCTCTGCCGACAAAAAGGAGCGCAGAGCCCGTCTTGAAGCGCTCAAGTACGACGACCGCACCACCATTTTCCACGAAGCTCCCCATAAGTTAAAGGCTACTCTTGCCGATATGCAGGAATTTTTCGGCGCGAATCGTAAAATCTCGCTCTGCCGTGAGCTTACCAAGCTTAACGAGGATATTCACCGCACAACCATCGGCGGCGCGGTCGATTTCTACAACGAAAATTCACCCCGTGGCGAGTATGTTCTTGTAGTTGAGGGTGCGCCCGAGGGAACGGTTTCTTCTGCCACTCCCGATCTTTGTTCCCTCTCGGTCGAGGATCACGTAAACCACTACATAAACTCAGGCATGAGCAAAAAGGACGCTATAAAAGCCGCCGCCAAAGATCGCGGAGTACCAAAGAACGATATTTATATGTTTTTTGCCAAGGATTGATCTAATCCGAAGCTTTGAGAACGGCAAGCTTTTTAGGGCGAGCCGTTCTTATTTTTTGAAAATATTATATCATTTGCTCCCAAACACAGCACAAAAACTCAAAAATCCCTTTATTTATATGGATTTTTCCGCATTTTTCACAATCAAAAAAATTTTTAAACTTTTTTTCAAAAAAGTGTTGACAAATCGATTTAACTGTGGTATAATATCAAAGTCGCCGAGAGAAAGCGACCGACAATCAACTAAATACGCTGGTGTGGCTCAATGGCAGAGCAGCTGATTTGTAATCAGCAGGTTGATGGTTCGACTCCGTTCACCAGCTCCAATATGGGGGATTTCCCGAGCGGCCAAAGGGGGCAGACTGTAAATCTGTTGTCACTGACTTCGGTGGTCCGAATCCACCATCCCCCACCAAAAAAGAGGATAGGCATTTCGCCTATCCTCTTTTTTGCTGAGTGACGGTGGTCACTCGGAATACTACTCCAAATCCGCTCGCGGATTTGTGAAAGGGTCCTGAATCCACCTCTTCACCTTTTAGACTTTTTCACAAAATAAAAGGTTGCTTTTTTTGCTGCGTGACGGCGGTCGCTCGGACTACTACTCCAAATCCGCTCGCGGATTTGCGAAAAGGTCCTGAATCCACCTCTTCACCTTTTAGACTTTTTTACAAAATAAAAGGTTGCTTTTTTTGCTGCGTGACGGCGGTCGCTCGGACTACTACTCCAAATCCGCCTGCGGATTTGTGAAAGGGTCCTGAATCCACCGCTTTCTATAGAATGCTCCGCATTGATTCCATACCGCAACAAGTTGCGGATTCCATACACGGCTTCGCCGTGATTCAAGTAAGTTAAGCAACCTTAACTAATTAATAAAAAACAATTCATCCCCCACAAAATTGTTACAAATTCCCCTCTTGACAAAATTCGATTTATGTGCGATAATATAGATAGTAAATGACTAACTAACTCAATAACGTTTGCGCAACTGACGGATAACGCGGATCACCGCGAGGGAACGCAAACGCGCCGAGCTTTAGCTTGGCAAATCTCGATTTTGAGATTTCTTATAGCCGACCGTCTGGGCAAACCGTTTTCTCAAAATCGGTTTGTCTTTTTTGTTTGCCCCCGAAATATATACTTGTTAATACATCTTAAGGAGGATAAATATGAAGCACAATAACTGGAATGGATTTCAGGGTGGAGCTTGGCAGGACGAGATAAACGTCCGCGACTTCATCCAACAGAATTACAAACCCTATGAGGGCGACAGCTCCTTCTTGGCAGGAGCTACCGAGAGAACCTCAACTCTTATGAAAAAACTCCAGGAGCTTTTCGCTCTTGAAAGACAGTACGGTGGTGTTCTCGACATCGACACCGCAACCGTTTCCTCCCTCACCAGCTACTCTCCCGGATATCTGGATAAAGAAAATGAGATAATCGTAGGTCTGCAGACCAACCGTCCCCTCAAGCGTGGCGTTAACCCCTTTGGCGGCATGAGAATGGTAAAGCAGGCTTGCGAGGCTTACGGATATAAGCTCAGCGAAAAGGTACAGGAAGAATTCCGCTTCCGTACCACCCATAACGACGGCGTTTTCCGTGCCTACACCGACGAGATGAGAGCGGCAAGAAAGTGCCACATCATCACAGGTCTTCCCGACGCTTACGGTAGAGGAAGAATTATAGGCGACTACCGCCGCGTGGCTCTCTACGGTATCGACAAGCTTATCGCCGAAAAGAAGAAGGACAAGGCGGCTCTTGCAGATGGCAACTTCTACACCGACACCATCCGCCTTAACGAGGAGCTTTTCCAGCAGATCACCTTCCTTGTATATATGAAGGAAATGGCGCAGATGTACGGCTTTGACATAAGCCAACCCGCCGCAAACGCTCGTGAAGCTATTCAGTGGACGTACTTCGCCTACCTTGCGGCTATCAAGGAGCAGAACGGCGCGGCAATGTCACTGGGTAGAGTAAGCACATTCTTTGACATCTACATTGAAAGAGATATTCAGAACGGAACTCTCACCGAGAGCCAGGCGCAGGAGCTTATGGACGACTTCGTTATGAAGCTCCGTATGGCTCGTCATCTCCGCACCCCCGAATATAACGAGCTTTTCGGCGGCGACCCCATGTGGATCACCGAGGTAGTCGGCGGTATGGGCGAGGACGGCAGAACTCTCGTTACCAAGTCAAGCTTCCGTATGCTCAAT
>JAZUAS010000035.1:0-3980 GCA_045638125.1 Eubacteriales bacterium
ATTACGTAGAGGTCGTTAAGTGTATAGACGCTTACGGCAAGGCGCACCTCGTTCAGTGGAAGAAGGAGAACAAGTTCTCGGGCTGGGAGGTTATGGACCTTCGTATCGGCGGCCTTATCAGACGTATGCAGACGGTTCGTCAGTACATTCTCGAATACTGCGACGGTAAGGTTGACGCTATCGATCCTCTCGATCAGGAGCTTCTCGCTTATAAGGATAAGGAGCAGAGCTGGTATGTTAACGATGCTGTTCACAGCATCACCGCAAACAGGCTGTAATATGATAAATTAAATAAGAAGATCCCCCGTAAAACGCTAATGATCGTTTTATGGGGGATCTTTGTCTTGTCATAGGTATCTCATAAGAATTGCTATGAGGTATAGTAAAACCAAGTGCAGGGGATAGAATATGTAAAAGAAGTATTTCATATTCAGCCTGCCTCGCTTTTCCGAATAGAGAAGCAGGAGGGGGATTGCGAGGAGCGAGAAAAATTGATGTCCGCCGTAGTCGATGGAGAGAGCAATAACCCCGAGAGCGGTTGCAGCTATGCGGATAAGCTTGGTGTCTGCTTTTTTAAATATGGGCGGCGGTCCTTCTGCTTTGGGAGCAGTAAAAATTGCAGGGAATAGGGGGAGCAGTGCGCCCGAAAGACCGTAATCGAGGTCTACGAGGCGGTCAAGCAGAATTGTTAACGCAACAGAGCCTACAAAAAGCGCTGCGGTGAGAGCGATACGTCTTTTGGACGGCTTTTTGGCGAAAAAGGAATTTTTCAGGGCGTCAAGGGCGTATATCATCAGCAAGGAGAGGGTAAAAGTGACCATAACGCTCATTTCAAGACTGGGATTTACGAGAAAATACACCGCCTGTATTATTGCGGCAAATGATGCGAAAACGATCAAATGGCGCAGCTTATTTCGGGTGTGCTTAGCACCCTCGGCGATCAAATAAGCAAAGATAGGGAATGCAAGGCGACCGATTATTCTGAGAATGGTAAGCTTGGGGAATAGTAGCACTCCCGCGTGGTCGCATACCATGGCGATGGCGGCTATGATCTTCAGCGTGTTGTTACTGAAAATGCCTAACGTGATTTTTTTTGACATGCGCTCTCTCCTTTCGTGATTTTTATACAAATATTGTAACATACTGCCAAGTCTTTGTCAACATGGAGAAATATTAAGTAAATATTAACTTTTTGGGGGAAGTGTTGATTTTTGGCGGGTTTTCGTGTATAATTGGAAAAGTATCTTTAAAATTTAGAGAAATGAGATAAACTATGGATGTAAATTACAGAAATCCCAAACGCTATAAAACCGCTAAATATCCCATTAGACAGCCCATTTATTTAACTTGGCTTATACAGTTTTTGTCACAGATCAAACTCTACGGTAAGGAGTATAAGGTTGAAAAGATCGGTATGGAGGACTTAAAGCCTCCGTATATCCTGCTTTCAAACCACATGTCGTTTATTGACTTCGAGCTGGTCAGTGAGGGAACATATCCTTGCAGGGTAAACAATGTGGTTAATATCGACGGTTACTATATGCGCCCCTGGCTTATGGAGTGGATCGGCTCTATCTGCACCAGAAAGTTCACTACCGATTTCCATCTGGTTAAATCGATTCGCCGCGTTATCAAAAACGGCGATATTCTTTGTATGTATCCCGAGGCAAGATATTCGCCCTGCGGCACTACGTCCTATCTGCCCGAAAGCCTTGGCGCTATGGTCAAGATGAATAAGGTTCCCGTTGTTGTGGCAATACATAGAGGAAACTACCTGCATCAGCCATTTTGGAATTTCAGAAATAAGAGAAAGGTGCCTCTCCATACGACACTGACCCTCACTCTCACCGCAGAAGATGTGGCGGAAATGACGGTGGACGAGATCAACCAGGTGCTTAAAAAGGCATTTGAATACGATGATTACCGCTATCAAAAGGACAACGGTATTCTCATAACCGAAAGCTATCGCGCCGAGGGACTTCACAAGATACTTTATAAGTGTCCCAAGTGCATGGCGGAGTCGAGAATACGTTCCGAGGGCGCGGAGCTTATCTGCCCCGATTGCGGCAAGCGTTGGACTCTTCTTGAAACCGGATACCTGCAAGCAAACGACGGCGAGACCGAGTTTGATCATATACCCGATTGGTTCGAGTGGGAGAGAGAGCAGGTAAGACTTGAGATCGAGAGGGGAGAGTACTCCTTCTCGGACGAGGTCGACGTTCACTCTATGCCTCGTTGCTATCGCTTTATGCCCTTGGGCCGTGCGAAGCTTAGTCACGATCCCCAAAACGGATTTGTGCTTGAGGGTCATTACAGAGGAGAGGATTACAGAATACAGCGCACACCGCTTCAGTCCAACAGTCTGCACGTTGAGTATGATTTTCCACACGTCAAGCCCTTTGATTGCGTAGATATTTCTACTGAAAATGACTCATTTTACTGTTTCCCCACAAAGGAAAACGTGGTCACCAAGCTTTCCTTGGCAACCGAGGAGATCTACCGTATCAAGAGCCGTGATCTGCGTACCGCAAGACCTCAAAGACAGTCCAAGGACGCCTGAAACAAAAAAATATCCCCTCGTTTCAAAAGAACGAGGGGAGTTTTTTGTCGATGTGGCTTGTAGTTATTTGTTCCAGACCTTTTCAAAATGCCTTACGGCGGCATAATATTTTTGCTGATCCTTGGGGAATGCGAGTCCGTGACCTGCGCCTTCGCATATGTAAATTGCCTTTTCGGTGGGGCAGGCGTCGTACATTTCACGGCTCATTTGGTGGGGAACGAAATCGTCTGTGTCGCCGTGTATGAAAATAATCGGCACCGTAGCCTTTTTTACAGCCTCGATGGGGTTGCACTTGTTGGGGTCAAAGCCCGCAAAAAGTATAGCTCCAAGACGGATAAAGGGGTAAACGATAGGAGCAGGAAGGTGAATGTCCTTTAGCACCTTGCGAATGATGCCTCGTGTGGAGGAATATCCACAATCGGCAAGTATGCAGACAACGTTTTTGGGGAGCTTTTCGCCCGATGCCATAAGAACGGTGGAGGCACCCATAGAGATTCCGGTTATTATTATTTTTTGATCCTCTCCAAAGTGATCGACGGCAAAATCGATCCAATCAAGGCAATCGTATTTTTCATAGTAGCCAAAGGTTATAATGTGACCGTCGCTGTCTCCGTGAGCGCGCTGACTGACGATCAGAGTGTTTCTTTGAAGATTGAAGCAACGCTCAACACCACCGCTGAGGTCTCTTGTGGCATTTCCTCGGTATCCGTGGAACATTATTTCAAGGGGCGCTCCGGGAGCGTATTCGTAATATCTGCCGATAAGCTTGAGTCCGTCTCGTGAGGTGATCTCAAAAATCTCGCACTTGGTTGCGGCGAGCGCCTTCTGCCAGTTGACCATATCATTGCGGAATTCCTCGTAGATATCTCCCTTGGGAATATCGTATTCTCCCTCCGGTAAAGGCTTTCTTGCGGCAGAATAAAAGGTGAGTCTGAAGCAAACGTAGGCAAATGCAACGGCTAAAAGCGCAACCGAAGCCAATATTATCAGAATTATTTGTAACGGGTCCATAATTTCTCCTGCTTAAAAGATCTGAAAAGCGCGTGAAAACGTTTGATAGAATTATTGTATCACAATATCGTTGTATTTGCAACAGTTTAAGCGGGGAAAATGATATTTTGTGCAAAAAATGAATTTATCGAGCAGATTTCTCTGTGAAAAGCCAATTGAAAGTCCGACGAATTAAAAAAACTAAAAAAATTTGAATTTAGGGGTTGACAAGAGGCATATAATGTGATATAATAGCATGCACGGACGGAGATATAAGTTGCCGGTGTGGCGGAATTGGCAGACGCCCGGGACTTAAAATCCCGTGATACGAAAGTATCGTACCGGTTCGAGACCGGTCACCGGCACCACCATCCGTGGCAATATATCGCGGGGTAGAGCAGCTTGGTAGCCCGTCGGGCTCATAACCCGG
>JAZUAS010000036.1:0-10508 GCA_045638125.1 Eubacteriales bacterium
CCCATAACTAACCCTTAGGAGGGGCTTATTATATCCATTTAACTATGGAGGCGTGCTATTAAATTAAGTGCGTAAGCACAGATATTATTGTAGCACACTTTTCTTTATTTTTCAAGTACAAAATCAGATATTTTTGAAAAATTCTTCGCGAAGTATTGAGCATACGCCGACGTCACGGTATTCGCCCTTGATAAGCATTCCCTTTCTACGTACACCCTCAAAGGTCATGCCGTTTTTCTCCATAACGCGCAGGGACGCTTTGTTTTCAACCATAAATTTGCATTCGATCCGCTCCAAGGCGAGATTTTCAAATCCGTATCTTATTACTCTGCCGACGACCTCGGTGGCAATTCCCTGTCCGTGGTATGCTGGATTTATAACATAGCCTATTTCCGCGCAGTCGTGAGCGAAGATAAAGCGTGTGAATCCGCAAGTCCCGATCATCTTGCCGCTATCCTTGCATACTATCGCCCAATCGAAAAAATCTCCGGTTTTGTATCGGTTTTGAAGATACATAAGATACTCTAAGGTTGAGGCTTTATCGGGGTGTGGTGACCATGTAAGATATTTTGTAACGTCGTATTCCTTGGCGTATTCGTACATATCGTCTGTATCGTCAACAGAAAGCCTGCGCAACCAAAAGCGATCTGTTTCAAGCGTTGGGGTTTTTGAAAATATACTGTATATCAACTCTTTTTTCATTTCTGCCTCGCAAAAGATTTTGTTACATAGATTATATTACATTTTTCAAATGTTTGCAAGTCAAATTTTTGAAGTTGTGTAAATTTTTTTGATTTTTGGTGACAAGGGAGTTAAAATATGATATAATTAGTCATATTGATTTGCAAAATGGTGAATTATGGATTGGTTACAACACGAGTACCTTGTTCCGGTCATTATCGGAAACAGTCAAGCGGCATATAGGGCTGCAAATAGGATATATAAAATAACCGGCATAAGGGCTCATATTTTTGCCGATAGATTTACTCTGTGGCAAAGGCTGTTTTATTTCTGCCACAAGATCTCGCCAATGTCGAGAAATCTGCTTGAAATGAGTCTGATTTCCTTTGCGGAATCACTTGAGGAATATTTCTTCCCCGTTATTATATTCTGCGACGATGAGTCGCAAGATTTTATAAAAATTTATTCTGAAACGCTTGAAAGCGCTTATATTGTGGTTTCTTGCGATGATCTTTATTAAAAACGAAAGGAGAATGCGGATATGATGAAGATAAAGGATATTATCCTCAGCCTTGATTGCGTGTCGTATAATATACCGCAAGGTATGCGCGGACGCACTATCGTTCATCTTTGTCAAAATTCTCGCTCTGCTTCTCCGACCTGCCTCTTTTTCTGTAAGCGCGGAGTTCTTTCCGATGGACACAAATATGCCAGAAATGCTTACGAAAACGGAGCGAGGTTTTTCGTAGTTGAGCGCGACGTCGATCTTCCTGATGATGCTGCCATCATTATGGTGAAGGATTCCTCGGAGGCTCTTCGCCGTCTCTCGGTCATTTTTTACGGTGACCCCGGAAAAGAGCTTCGCCTCATAGGAATCACGGGAACAAAGGGTAAGACAACCGTGGCTCTTTCTGTCTACAATATTGCTTCGGCAAGAGGTATCAATATAGGCTACATAGGAACAAACGGCATATATTACAATGGCAAGGTGTTTGAAACGGCAAATACTACCCCCGACTGTCTTGAGCTCCAGATGGCACTCCGTGAAATGCGCAATAATGGTGTTACCGACGTGGTTATTGAGGTCTCCTCTCAGGCGCTATGGCAGAAACGCACATTTGGCTTGAATTTTGATATATGTGCTTTTACCAATTTTTATGAGGATCATATAGGCGGAGTTGAGCATCCCGATATTGAGCATTACAGAGATTGCAAGAAGCTTCTCTTCACTGACTATGGTGCGAAAAGTATAGTAATTAATTCCGATTGCTCCGAGAGCAAATATATGATAGACGGAGTATCCTGCAACAAAATCGTCACTACGTCAGCTATGGGCGATGAAGATTGCGACCTCTTCGCTCACAACCCCCAAAGAACGAAAAACGGCTTATTGCCCGGTGTTTCTTTTGAGATCTTTTCCGGCAACGGCTGGGGCACACATCTTGATGAGCACGGACGAGAGATATTTATTCCTATTCCGGGTCTTTACAGTGTCGAAAACGCGTTGCTCACCGTGGCTATCTGCTCGCTTATGGGAATTGATATGGAGTTCATAGTTGAACAGATGGCGAGGCTTTCGATTCCTGGAAGATTTGAAACCGTGGAGCTTGATAATCGTCCGAACACGCTCTTTGTTATCGATTACGCGCATAACGGCGCAAGTCTTACTGCGGTTCTACGCTCTTTAAGGGAATATGAACCAAAGCGGATAATAGTGGTTTTTGGAAGCGTTGGCGGACGAACCTTTGGCAGACGAGCAGAGCTTGGACGTGCGGCAAAAGAGGATGCTGACGTTATAATTCTTACCTCGGACAATCCTGACAACGAGGATCCCGGCGAGATAATTGACGGAATACTGGTCGGACTCCGCGGTACGGACAAGCCTGTATATATGATTCCCGACAGAGCCGAAGCGATTGAAAAGGCATACGAGATTGCCGAGGCAGGAGACTTTGTCTTGCTTGCGGGCAAGGGACATGAGACCTACCAGCTTATAAGAGGCACTCGTGTAAGCTTTTCGGAGCGCCGCGTGCTTAACGGTGTGAACGCAAAGTATTACTTGGTAACTAAATAATGGCAAACAAAAGCGAACGAGGAAAATTCCCCGTTCGCTTTATTATTAATGTGTCAGTTTTTCAGCATATATCCTTTACCACGGATAGTGTATATCAGCTTTAGTCCAAGCTTGTTGTCAATTTTTTTGCGGAGATGACAGATGTAGACGTCCCCCATGTTTCCATCTTCAGCACCCAGAAGCGCGTATATCCTCTCACGCTCTACCAACTGGAATCTGTTATCGCAAAGCAAGGACAACACCTTATATTCATTGTCGCTTAGCGGTATAAGCTGATCTCCCCAAACTGCCGCATTGTCGATATTGGAGACCGATAAAATAGCGGTGCTTTTGGATGCTTTGTTTTTTGTATAATCTCGTTTGGGCATAGTTTTTCTATCGCCTCCGAAGAGCGAGAGAAAATCGTGCATAGAAAATGGTCTTTTGAAAAATTCCTCACAAAGTGAGGCTCTTTCATGAATATCGTTCTCGTTGCTACGAGAAAAGCCTATCAATATGGCGTTTTGAGAATACTCAATAAGCTTGGTTTGGGAAACCGAGTCAAGGTCAGCAATTACGTAGGAAAGATCACCCGCTCCGAGCATATCAACAGAGTCTACTACCTCAATCCCAAGCGATTCAATTTCGAGCGTTAACATACGGGCAAAACGATTGTCGGCAGAGACTATTTGGGCAAACTTGCTCATAGGTTCGCCTCCTTAAGCTCCTCTATAATTGCTTCAAGCTCCTTTGTGGAGTGGGTCTTCATAATTCTGTCTCGGACCGACGCGGCGCTTCGTACTCCCTTGATATAAAGCGCGGCGTGCTTTTTGATCTCTGCGGCGGCGGTGTATTCTCCCTTGCTTTCTCGGATCAGATTGACGTGGCGCAGGCAGGTGTCAAGCCGCTCCTCAAGAGTGGGTTCAAGAAAGTCCTTGCCGCCAAGCCTTGCGGCGATCTCACCGAAGATCCAAGGGTTTCCAAGAGCCCCTCGACCAATCATCAAGCCGTCACATTCGGTTACGTTTATCATATTTACGGCATCATCGGCGGTATATATATCTCCGTTGCCGATAACGGGTATCTTGACCGCTTTTTTTACTTCCGCGATAATATTAATATCAATTCCGGGGTTATACATCTGCTCTCTGGTTCTTCCGTGAACGCAGATAAGCGATGCTCCTGCCGCCTCAAGCATTTTTGCCATCTCGGGGGCGTTCTTTGAATCTGAATCCCATCCTGCACGGATTTTGACTGTCACAGGGGTATGACCAAGAGCCTTGACAGTAGCTTCGACTATACTTGCGGCAAGTCGGGGATTTTTCATAAGTGCGCTTCCCTCTCCGTTGCCCACGATCTTGTGCATAGGACAGCCCATATTTATGTCTATTGCCACAGGAGAGGCCTCGGAAACGCAGGATTTATAATTTCTTGCCTCTATCATAGCCGCCGCCTCGGATACGAACTGCGGCTCGCTTCCAAAAAGCTGGATCGCCATAGGATTTTCCTCGTGCTTGACTGCCGCCAATGGCGCGGTTTTTGAAGAAGAAAGACTATTCTTTTTCGACATTTCCTCGTAGCAGAGTGCTTTTGCCGACACCATTTCGCTAACGGTGTATTCCGCCCCGCTCTCACGGCAGATCTTTCTGAACGAATAGTCGGTAAAGCCTGCCATCGGCGCTAACATCAGACCGTTTTCAAGGGTTATATTTCCGATTTTTATACTCACTTTAATTCTCCGATTTAAATATTTTAACGTTGAATATATTTTATCATTTTAATTAATTAATGTCAAGGGCAAATGATAGATTTAGGTGCAAGAATATTGTAGATACAGAATGAACTTCCCCAAATTATGCGGACAGTACAAAAAACTCCCCTCTGGTAGAAAATATTAAAAATAAAGCAACAACTGACTTGTGTTGTGTGTACCCATATTTTGTGTTTACCGCAATGAACGTATTCAGCTCAAAACAAAACTGACATCACTCGAAAAGCGATGTCATATTAAGAAAAGAAATCAAAGCAGTTAATTCAATGCAAACACATACTTAAAAATTGAAATTTTTCACAAAAACCTCTTGAAATATTGGGGAAAATATGTTATAATACAAATACAATAGAATAGCCGTAGTAGAACAAATTCAAACCCGACAGCAATTTGTGATGTAATTATTGTTGCCGAGTTGTTCTTGCACAGAAGTGAGGAGTCGGTGTGAGAATATTTGGCTTAACAAAAATATCAGCGCATAAAGATGTCGGGATGGAATGCCTGTTGTCTTTATGCGCTATTTTGTTGAATATTATTTTAAGGAGGGATTGCCTTATGATGAAAAGATGCAATCACAATGTTCACCCATTCACCAACCGCAGAGTCCCTCTGCTCTTTCGATGTTTCGGCATATAGGTCTCGCCTATATGCAGCCCGCCTATTGCTCTAAAAAATTACGAAAGGAAGAATATTATGCAAAAGATAGCGCTTTATGGAGACGATATGATGCGAGCTGCAAACAAACATTTTTTGAACACTCAAAAGATGGCTGGAAAAGAGTTTTGGTTCTCTCATAATCCAATGCAAACATTACTTAATTATCCTGAAAGCAGTTTTGCTATGGAGTTGAATTGGTTGAAAGAAGCATATGGGCTAACAGAATTGACAGCAGCAAATTTTGTTCAATCCGGGTCATATTGGTACTTCGTTCCTTGAGTTTTTTGCAACTGAAGGTTATGATATTTTTACTGATAATAAGGAACTATAGGTGAGGTTAATATGATAAGATATATGTCTGATTTTCCATTTCCATGCAAAAACATTATTTGCGAACAAGAAGAACTGTTCAAGTCTATGGCAGAAAGGGTCTTGGGAGTCAAAGTGAAACAAACTCTGTTTATGAAGGGTGCAAAGACTCAGTATCATTTATATGTATGGTATGAACCAGCCATAGCTGATCAATTCTTTGACGAAAGCATGTGGGAAAACAACAAATTTATTCAGCAAAATATGATTAAGAGCTATTTTGATTGCTATGATCTTCTTGGTGATTGCTATCAAGAGACATATTTGCATCTTTTGAATTATCGAAAGGCTCTGATATCGTATTCATATGGGCATGCAGCTTCATCTGTCAAGAAAGCAATTCAGAATAAATACACAAAAGCAGTAGTGTCGCTGGATTACGCTTCAAACATATTCATTGTGGAGAGTGATTGTTTGTTGACTGATAAAAAAGATGATATTATAAATATTTGTTATCAACTCCTTAAAGAATATGATAATTACAATATTATTACATTGCAAGACGTAAAGATCAAAATAATAGTAGGAGGGAGTGATTCTAATCTAAATGATATTCATATGATGAATAGAAAAATCTAACTGAATACACAGAGCAAAAATGATAAGGCTCTGTGTCAATAGTTGGGGGAGAAAAATCTGACTAAAAGAAAAAGAATTATGTAAATGTATAGGAAAATCGTCACGAAGCGAAGCGGAGAGACGATTTTCCTATGCATCGGCAGTTTTTTAGTGAGAGAAGGTAAAGAGTATTTTGTTGTGAAAGCGCTTGAATTTTTCAATCCGTAGTAAACCTAAATAAATCTATGTCTTTAAGACATTTTTCCAATATAGTACACTGAAGTGCAATAGACTTCATTGAACTGTAACTAAGCACATTTGTAATTTATTGAAGTAACCTAGTTCCATTACTATTACACTCTGCACACTAGCTATAATATTTATGCTATGTGTTGCTGTACTGCTCAAACTTTGTTTCAATAGAATGCCCATGATAGTTACCGTCCTGAACGCAAATTGGAACAGAGTGGAGGTGCTCATTGTCGCTTGCATCTGCATTTTCGTTCAATTGATATACAACATTCACTAATTCAAGACTTCTATTAGCACAAAATGAATAGTTTAACTTTAAGGCGGAAAGTCCTCGAACTTTCCGCCTTACCTTTTTTCTTGTGTTTCTTGAAAAATCAACAAACTTCAATTGTAATTCGTTACAGGGTGTTGTGCCTCATAGTACACTTTTGCGAACCAAGTGTTTCTTTTATTTGATCAGATCATTTACAATGACGCTTGCCATGATCAGTCCCATAGACGAAGGAACGAAGGAGAGGCTTCCGGGAATTGCTTTGCCGCTCTCAGGATCTGTCACTCCGCTCTTGCGGGGTTCTTCCTTTGAATAGACGACCTTGTATTTTTTAATACCGCGAGCTTTAAGCTCACGTCTCATAACTCTCGCCAGAGGGCAAACGGTGGTATCGTTTATGTCGGCGACTTCAAATCGAGTTGGGTCGGTCTTGTTCCCCGCTCCCATAGCCGAAATTACGGGCACGCCGTTTTTGTGCGCCCTCTCTGCGATTTCAAGCTTTGCCGCAACAGTGTCAACTGCGTCTGCGATATAGTCATAGCCCGAAAGATCGAATTCGTCGGCGTTTTCGGGAAGATAGAATACGTTATAGGCATTGATCTCGCAATCGGGATTGATGTCCAGCATTCTCTCCTTAATGACCTCAACCTTAGGACGGCCAACGGTGGAATGAAGAGCAATGATCTGTCTGTTTATATTTGAAAGCGACACGGTATCACGGTCAAAAACGTCGATGTGTCCAACTCCTGCTCGGCAAAGCGCCTCGCAGATGTATCCACCAACGCCGCCAACCCCAAAAACGGCAACACGGGCATGTGAGAGTTTATTTATAGCCTCTTCACCGTAGACGTATGCGGTGCGGGAGTGTTCTTCTTTTATATTCATGCTTTTGCTCCTATGCTTGCATTTTTACACATTGATTTTAACATATTTTCAGAAAATAATCAAGTCTACTTTACAAAAAATTAAAGTTAGTGTATAATTGTATTAATTAATTTAATTCGAGGTGCTTATGATAGACGAAAGCAAGCTTATTGAAAAGGAAAAATCCAGTGAACTCATTTACGATGGGCGTGTGCTTCACTTATACAAGGACGAAATCATTCTTCCCGACGGAAGCGAAGGAATTAGAGAATATTGTAACCACAACGGTGGTGTGTGCGTTCTTCCCTTGACCGACGAGGGAGAGGTCATACTCGTTAAACAATACCGCTATGCTCACAGAAAATGCACGCTTGAAATTCCTGCAGGAAAGCTTGAGAAGGGCGAGAGGGACGACCTTCGCTCGGCGGCTCTCCGTGAGCTGCGTGAGGAAACCGGCGCTGAATGTAAGGAGCTTATATATCTTGGAGAGATGTACCCGTCCCCCGCTCTGCTCAGCGAGGTTATCTATATGTATTTCGCAAGAGGGCTGACCTTTGGCGAGAGAGATCTTGACGAGGACGAATTCCTCGAATGCGAGTGTGTTCCCTTTGAAAAAATGCTGGATATGATCGAGCAGGGTGAGCTTCCCGATGCAAAGACCCAGATTGCGGCACTCCGCGTGTGGAGAATGCTTTTCGAGAAGAAGATCTAAAATTTAATTCAAAAAGACCGTTTGTAAAAAACGGTCTTTTTTATCTTAAAAATTTAAATTTGTTTCGTATCTTAACGTAATAGAACACTACGAGTCGGTTAAGTGCTATATCGTAAACCACAAAGGTTACGTTCAAAAGCAGGTAGGTTCCGATTGCGGCGTAGAGCCCCCAGCCGTCCTCGCCAAAGGTCATCATAAAGGTGTTATAGAAGTCGCCGCCGTAAAGCAGGAAGCTGGCGAGTGTCAAGCTTATTGCCAGTGCCGCATTGAGCAGGAGCATTTTGAGTGTCCATGAGAGGGGCTTTTTTAATCTCTGGAGCTTATCCTTTACGATGGGATAGTATCCGAAAAACAGGATATAGAACCATCCGCCCATGCTATACGGCATAAGGACTACCGAAAGAATTCCCGTTACTGCAAAGATAAGCCACGGATATATTCCGCCAAATTCTACAACGGCAAAAAGGCAGAAGAAGGATGCCAGAGCCGCCATTGAAAGATCAAGACTTTCGATAAACGAGCCCATAAAAAGCAAGGCTACTCCCAAAGCCGCAAGCAATGCGCTGGCGGTGAGGCGTTTTGTTTTTTGAGGTATTCCTCTTTTCACGTCTGTTACCTCGTTATTTTAAATACATCTGATAAGGTCGCCACCCATGCACTCGCAGCAGCAGTCAAGGCACAAAAGCGAGGTGCAAACGTCACAGCCCGAGCAACCAAGATCATTTCCGTTCATTCCGCCTGTACCGTAGCCGCGGGCTTGCATAGTAAGACGGTCTCTTGCGGCTCTATATTCGGGATTTGCGGGGTCCATTGTGCAGGCGGTATTTATCATTCTTTGTGCATCAACGAAATATCCCTTTTTGATAAGGATACAGCCCATAAGATAGTGCCATTCTGCGGCGCGGTCGCCCTCATTGACGTTATTGAGTTCAGCTTCTGCCGCAGCTATGTTTCCATTGTTTATGTTTCTGCGGACTTGACTGTAATTGTATCTGGAGTTGCTTGATGAATTGCTATATCCTCCGCCGTAGTTTCCATAACCGCCGTTATAGCTACCGTTATAGCCACTGTTAGACTTGCCTGAGCGAATCTGCTGGATCTCCTCGTATGCGGAGTTGACCTCTTTCATTTTTTCTTCGGCAATTTCTTTCATGTCGCTATCGACATATTTATCCGGATGATATTTTCTGGCAAGTTTTCTGTACGCGTCCTTTATCTCATCATCCGTAGCGTCGGGCGATACGCCCAATACCTTATAAGGGTCTTTATATTCAGCCATTTTCGGATTGTCCTCTCTTGTTTTTGCGCTTGTTTGTACCATTGGTCTTGCCGTCAAGCTCCAGAACGCTGTCTGCCGTGTCGGGCATACCACGGTATATTATATTTTTGATGATGCCCTCAATAGTCGGACATTCTGAAAAATCTATAAGATCAAATGCAGGCTCTGCTGCGGCAAGCTCCAAACGGAGCGAGTTTGCAACGTCTCTTTTTTGCTCCTCTGTAAGCTCTCTGCCATCGTAAAGGTAGATAAAGGGATTAAAACGCTGCTTTTTAATGTCGTCATCGAGGTCGTCACAGGCATCGACGATATATATCCATCGACCTATGTGTCGCCCGATATTCCGCATTATTCTTTCGTTGTTCCCTTCAAGCCCAAAGGATAATATATCTGCCAGAATATCTCCGAAGCAATCGGCGGGAACGTCTACCGAAGAAAGTCTTTTCATTTCGGTTTCGGCAAGTCTTTTAAGGCCCGATTCGATTCTTTCGTCAAGCTCTCGGTAATTGCGCAACGCCTTTCTGCGCATACCCTTTGCCATAGGCTTGAGCAGCTTTGCTTTAATTCTGTCAAGACCTTTTTCGTCTGCAATATCGTCTGCGGTCTTTCCGTATATCAAGAGTGCTGCGGCATAGGCGCAATAGTCCAGCGACTCACAGCCCTCAACGTATGCACGCTTTTTAAAGGGATGCGCTATGCAACGTCCTCTTTTGATATCGGGCTTTTCACCCGAAATTGCTAATCGGAGCAATGCCAGAAAGGTGATGTCATAGCTGAGGGTCATACGGGAGCACTGACCCGTGCATCTTCCCTGCGCGCGGCAAAGACCGCAATACACCGCACGGTAATATTCATTTTCTCTCACGCGTAGTTCCGGCGCGTTTGTGCGGATGTAACCAAACATACTTTACCTCTCTAATAAAATAACTCTTTATAATAATACATTATTTTAAAGGAAAAGGCAAGGTTTATTTGTAAATATTTATTGATTCTGTGTGAATTCTATGTGATATTATGTCAAATTTTGCTTTTTTTATTCGG
>JAZUAS010000037.1:0-5271 GCA_045638125.1 Eubacteriales bacterium
AACGAATAAAAATGCGGCATGTTCGCTTTTTTATTCGTGAGACCCGCCCCTATCCCTCCGTGCGGCGTTTCTTTGGTTCGTTTCTTTTCGCCGAAGAAAAGAAATGAACGTATAAACTCACAGATAAATCAAAATTTGAAATTAGCAAAACAAATGCGCCGTATCAACGGCGCATTTGTTCAATTATTTTTCAGCCTTTGCCTCACAGTAGATGCAACGGTAAACGCGCTTTTCTCTGTCGGTCAGCTTGAAGATATGGGGAAGCTCCTGCTCGGTTGTGGTGATGCAACGGGGATTCTTGCACTTGATCACGTTAGTAAGCTTTTCGGGAAGTCCGATGCTATTTTTTGCGATAAGCTTTGAATCCTTGATTATATCAACAGTAATACCAGGGTCAACGTAGCCGAGAATATCCATATTAAGCTCAATGTCAGCATCGATCTTAATAATGTCCTTCTTGCCCATCTTGCGACTGTTTGCATTCTTGATGATAGCAACCGCGCAATCAAGCTCGTCAAGCTTCAAAAGATTGTAAACCGTCATACCAAGACCTGCGGTAATATGATCGATAACTATACCGTTCTTGATGGAATCTATATTCATACCGTCACCTCCAACAGCTTGAGAATGAGAGCCATTCTCATATATTTTCCGTTAAGCACCTGCTTGAAATAGCAAGCACGGGGGTCATCGTCGATTGCCACCGAGATCTCGTTAACTCTGGGCAGGGGATGAAGAATGGAAAGGTCGCTTTTCGCCGTTTTCAGTTTGTCGGGAGTAAGTATATAGCTGTCCTTCAAGCGGAGATAGTCCTCCTCATTGAAGAATCTCTCTCTCTGTACTCTTGTCATATAGAGAATATCAAGCTCGGGCATTACCTCAAGCAGATCGGTGGTCTGCTTGTACTCGATGCCGCGAGATTTCAAAAACTCCTCCTTGACGTAGCTGGGGAGCTTCAATTCCTCGGGGGAGATCAGCACTATCTTGATGCCCGTATATCTGGAAAGTGCGCTGATAAGCGAGTGAACGGTACGACCGAACTTGAGGTCTCCGCAAAAACCTACGGTAAGATCGTTAAATCTTCCCTTTTCTCTCCAGATTGTGAGAAGATCGGCAAGTGTCTGGGTGGGGTGATTGTGTCCGCCGTCGCCCGCATTGATAACGGGAATGGTGGAGTTCATCGAAGCCACCAGAGGTGCGCCCTCCTTGGGATGTCTCATTGCGATAATATCCGCATAGCAGGACACAGTCTTTGCCGTATCGGCAACGCTCTCGCCCTTTGCCGCACTGGAAGAACCTGCACTGGACATAGAAAGCACGTTTCCACCAAGCTCATACATAGCCGCCTCAAAGGAGAGTCGGGTTCTTGTAGAGGGTTCGAAGAAAAGTGTTGCCAGCTTCTTACCGTGGCATGCCTCTGCGTACTTTTTAGGGTTTGCTATTATATCCTCGGCTACCGCGATAAGCGAGTCAAGCTCTCCAAGCGAAAGCTCCTGAATATCAATAAGATGTCTCATTTTGTACCTCTTTCGGTATAAATTTAAGCCTTTGCGCCGTTGATTGCGAGATAGTTCTTGATTCTCTCAACGTTCTCGCGATTTGCCTCGTCCTCTTCAAGATACTCGATGATGTCGTAAACGTCTACGATAGAGTATACGGGGAAACCGAACTGCTCCTCGATCTCCTGCATAGCGCCCTTTTCACCCTGACCCTTTTCCTTACGGTCAACCATAATGAAGGTAGCAGCAACCTTAGTGCCCTCAAGGTGAGAGAGGATCTCCATGCTCTCGCGGATCGCAGTGCCTGCGGTGATAACGTCCTCGATAATAACGATCTCCTCGCCCGCGGTGGGAACGTAGCCTACGAAGGTACCGCCCTCGCCGTGGTCCTTAACTTGCTTTCTGTTGAAGAAGAAGGGCACGTTAAGACCGTTCTTGGAAAGTGCAACTGCCGCAGAAACCGACAGAGAAATTCCCTTATATGCAGGGCCGTAAAGAACAGCCTGCTTCTTGCCGAGCTTTTCAAAATATGCCTTTGCATAGAACTCGCCGAGGGTCGCGATGTCGCTACCGGTCTTGATCATTCCCGCATTGATGAAATAAGGGATCTTTCTGCCGCTCTTTGCGGTGAAATCACCAAACTTAAGAACGCCCGCATTCTCCAAAAACTGTATAAATTCTCTCTTGTACTGTTCCATTTTTATTCTCCTTAATCACAAAATTCAGCTACGCAACGCTCGTATGCGGCTACGGGATCAGCCGCTGCGGTAATAGGACGTCCTACTACGATATAGTCCGAACCGATCTCCTTTGCTGCCGCGGGAGTCATAACTCTCTTCTGGTCGCCGATATCGCCGTCTGCAAAGCGAACGCCGGGGGTAACGGTAACGAAATTCTTGCCGCAGGTGTCATGAACCTTGCCTGCTTCGAGAGGAGAGCAAACAACTCCGTCAAGTCCTGCTTCCATAGCATTGTGAGCGTAGTGCATAACTACCTTGTCGATGGGCTCGTTGATGAGAAGGTCATTCTGCATAGCCTCCTGGTCGGTGCTTGTAAGCTGGGTTACAGCGATAAGCATGGGGCGAGTGCCGTCGGGACGGGTAAGACCCTCGATAGCCGCCTCCATCATTCTCTTTGTGCCTGCCGCATGGAGATTGGTCATATCAACGTCAAGGCGAGACAAAACCGCCATAGACTTTTTAACCGTGTTGGGAATATCGTGAAGCTTGAGGTCGAGGAATATCTTGTGTCCTCTTGCCTTGATCTCCTTAACGATGGAGGGTCCCTCCGCATAGTAGAGCTCCATACCGATCTTCACGAAAGGCTTTTTGCCGGTAAACTGATCGAGGAACGCAAATGTCTTTTCCGCGCTGTCAAAATCACACGCGATAATTACGTCTTTTCCCATTTTTATATACATCCTTTCAAATTATTCAATAATTAATCTATCTTCAAGCCTTCAAGGGACTCAATGCCGTATTTTTCCATCACACGGGGCAGATCCTCAATGATATTCTTACAAGCAAAGGGATCGACAAGGTTAGCCGCGCCTACCTGAACGGCGGTAGCGCCCGCAAGCATCATCTCGATCACGTCCTCTGCAGAGGAAACGCCGCCCATACCGATGACGGGAATGCTGACCGCGTGAGATACCTGATAAACCATTCGGACTGCCACGGGGAAGATTGCGGGACCGGAAAAACCGCCCATTTTGTTGGCGATAACAGGCTTTTTGGTGCGAAGATCTATTCTCATACCGAGAAGAGTATTTATCAAGCTGATTCCGTCAGCACCTGCCTCTTCACATGCCTTCGCGATGGCAACGATGTCGGTGACGTTGGGGGAAAGCTTGATAATGATAGGCTTTGTGGTAACAGCCTTGACAGCTCTCGTTACCTCAGCCGCTCCCTCGGGAGTAGTACCGAATGCCATACCGCCGCCGTGAACGTTGGGACAGCTGATATTGACCTCGATCCAGCCCACCTGGGGACATTTATCGATTTTTTCGCAGGTATAAACGTATTCTTCGATGGAAAATCCCGAAACGTTTGCCATAACGGGCTTATCGAAGCATTTCGCAAGCTTGGGAAGCTCCTCGGAAATGACCTTTTCAACGCCGGGGTTCTGGAGACCTACCGCGTTGATCATTCCGTTTGGAGTTTCAGCGATTCTGGGGGTAGGGTTTCCAAATCTGGGGTCCTTAGTAGTTCCCTTGAAGGAGAAGGTACCAAGCATATTTATATCGTAAAGCTCGGCAAACTCGTAACCGAATCCGTATGTACCCGAAGCAGGGATCACGGGGTTATCGAGCTCGATTCCGCAAAGATTTACACTCATTTTTCCCATAAGATCTCCTCCTTTCGCATAACGGGGCCTTCCTTACAAATTCTCTTATATCCCGTAATAGTCTTACAGGAGCAACCCATACAAGCGCCGAATCCGCAGCCCATTCTCTCCTCAAAGCTGAACTGACCCTCAGTAGTGCTGGTCTTGTAGATCGCTTTAAGCATAGGCTCGGGACCGCAGGTGTAGAAATAGCTATAATCGGCATTTTTCATAACGTCGGTAACAAAGCCCTTTACTCCGTAAGAGCCGTCAACTGTTGTGACGGTAACGTCTGCTCCAAGAGCCTTGAATTCGTCCTCATAGAAAATTTCATCTGCCTTGTTAAAGCCAAGCACGACCGATACCTTCTTGCCCTCGGAGATAAGCTTTTTGCAGAGCATATACATCGGAGGCACTCCAACGCCTCCGCCAAGAAGCATAGGATTTTCACCCGAAACGCTTGTGTCGTAGCCGTTGCCAAGTCCTGTAAGCACGTCAAGGGTCTCGCCTGCTGCCATACGGCTCATCTGCTCCGTTCCCTTTCCTACAACCTTGTAGACAAGGGTGAGAACACCGTTCTCACAATCGCAGACCGAAATAGGACGGCGCAAGAAAAGTCCATCAAGCTTGATGTTGACGAACTGACCGCAGTTGGTAACACCGCTTACGTCACCTTCAAGAAGCATCTTGTAAACACTGCTTGTGAGGGCTACGTTTTCTTTTATAGTCAAAATTGTTTGTTTCATTATTTTTTCCTTATAATGTTTTATTGCTCAATAACGTATTATTGCTCAGTTGCCGGCTCAATTTTGCCGTAGGCAAGGCGCACCGGAAAAAGCAAAGCGAAGGCGTAGTTTTATCTACGTCGAGCTGCTGCCCCGGAGCAACGCCGCATACGGTGAAATTGAGTCGGCAATAAATTAAGCGTCGATGGTAGAAATGGTCAAGGTCGTTTCTTCAAGAACGTCGAGCAGCACTCTTACGGTATCGAGAGAGGTGAACATAGTCACGTTATTCTCGGTAGCGTACTTTCTGATCTCAAAGCCGTCACGAGCAACGCCCGAAGTGGAGGGGTCGCTGGTGTTGATAACGTAAGCGATGTGACCCTGACGGATAGATTCTGCGATCTCATCGGAATCCTCGGAGAGCTTCTTTAGAACGTGGGTTCTTATGCCATTCTCCTTGAGGTACTTCGCAGTGCCGCTGGTAGCCTCGATGTTAAAGCCGAGGTTGTAGAAGCGACGGATGAGAGGAAGTGCCTCTGCCTTATCGCAATCTGCAATGGTTGCGAATACGGTTCCGTAATTCTGGAGATGCATACCCGATGCCTGAAGAGCCTTGTAAAGTGCTCTGTAGAACTTATCATCGTAACCGATAGCCTCACCGGTGGACTTCATTTCGGGAGAGAGGTAAGCGTCAAGTCCGCGAAGCTTATTGAAGGAGAATA
>JAZUAS010000038.1:0-19600 GCA_045638125.1 Eubacteriales bacterium
GGTGAAGATTGGGAAGTCCTTTTCAAAAGTCATTGAAAAGGTATCGTGCGGCTCGTTGATCAGCAGAAAATCGGTTTCGGGAAGATTCTCGTTGACGAGATATTCAAGACCTTTTTCCACGGGAAATTCAAACTCGCCAAAAAGGATGCGTTTGTCGGTCACATTTCACCACCTCCGTTTTGATTCGATATTGCTATCTTGCCTATATTTTATCATATAAGACTCTTTTTCCACTACACCCCTTAGGGGTGAAAGTTTGCGATTTTAGGGGTGAAAAAGGGTGATTTTTCAAAAAATAGGGGTGAAAAAGGGTGAGAGAGCCATTTTTTCACTCAAACTCGCTGTTTTGGGTACAAAAAAGGACGGCGGAGTGATCCGTCGTCCTATGTAAGTTTTGGTTTACATTTTTAGCCGTTATTTTGCAGTAGAAGCTCGTATAATTCCTCTCGGCAACTGATGTTCAGCTTACCGTAAAGTGTTCTCGTATAGGTCTTTACCGTGTTCTCGGAGAGGTGCATTGTGTCGGCTATCTCCTTGCGCTTTTTGCCTGCGATAACCATTTCGAGAATTTCGCGCTCTCTCATTGAAAGCGGATTATCTTCTTTTACGAAGGTCAGCACCTTTGCGAGCTTAGCTTCCATCGTCATCGTCGTGATCTGTACGGCGAGTTCTTCGCGCTCGGCAGGGGTGTATTTTGGGATATCTCTTTTGTGAACATAGTCTTGAAGCATCAGCCAAATGCAAAGGAAAGCCAATGCGCTTATCAGATATATGCCCGAAAGCAATTCGAAGTTCCAAGGGATTATTTTTTGAATGCACCAAAGTCCAACGTTACCAAGCACAATTGCAAGCATGATGCAGGCGTGCTTTTGCGATGCGCCCTTGTGCTTTACGAGCGATACACAGAGTACCGCAATCATAGCAACAAAGTAGGCTATAACATAGATGAGGTTGGTGGGATGAAGTACGCCGTATTCCTTATGCAAAACGGTCGCACCTGCCACGTTTTCTATCGTTGCACTCGTATAGTACCAATCAAGGTAGCCTGTTGTGCAGATGATCCCGAACATAAGCACGGCTGCTCCGATGAGCGCACCCGTCACCCATTTCTTGTAGTTGTATCCGCAAAGCCCCGAGATAATCATAAACATACACAGAGGAATTATTACTTGTCCGAGGTATGTGATCTTGTTCGCAAAGAGCGCGAATTCAACTGTTTTTGAGAATGCGACCAAGGTATATCCGAGGTTGACTACCGACACGCATACGAACAGAAGAAACAACCAAGGCTCATTTTGCTTTTTACGCACAAACAGAAAATATAAGGGCAACAGCACGAGGGAAAGCAAAAATATTGCGCCGTATGTATATTGCATAGTCACACCTCCTTTGACGACAATTTCGCATTGTAAATAATTGATTATATTATTATAGCATAAAAATGTGAATAAATCAAGCCATTTTTCGGCTTTTGTCGGACACATTGAAAAACTGCTTCGAATCGTTTCGATGGTCTGGGACGCTTTGACACAGACCACTCTGAGGTATTTCTTTTGGCTTTGAAAAGTGGGGTGGGCCCCAAGGGCCCAGGCCACTTTCGTACGCTTTATGGGGTGGGCATCAAGCACCCAGCCAATTTTTTCGAACTTTATAGGATGGGACTTTGGGGCCCACCCTATAAATTCTCATCCTCTCCCAAGGGCAGAAGGAAGGATTCAGCTATCAGCTGTACACCGAGTCGGAAGCCGTAGGAGAAGGCATCGCGCTCGGTGATGCTGTGCATCTCGTTCATACAGTCCTCGAATTTCTCCAGCGTTACTTTCTGCTTTTCTGTAAGGGATCCGTCCAATTCCTCGCGATTCCGGGCAACCAGTTTTAAGAGTTCCTTCAGCCGTTTGTCGCCACGGGTGCATTGCTCGAAGGGTGAGATGTTGCCGTACCAAAGTTCGTTAATAATGTCCATAATGTTTGTACCTCCTGTTAGCACACAACAATACCACAGAAGGGGACAAAAGTCCAGACCTTTTTCGAAACAAATCCAATTTTTTCGCCGAGTGTTTTCTTTGACTACTGCACCTCAATATTTGCTATTTTGAAAAGGGACTTGCAATTGTATCGAAAGTATGGTATACTATCGGCAGAAGATAGGAAGATCTTGGTCTGATGATGGGCGACATGAATTGTGGTAGAAGCGGCTTGACCACACCTTTGACCATCTACGGCTGCGGACTACATGGAGACAGTGCTTGAAAGAGCACCCGAAAGCATTGATTTCGGACACAAAAGCCCCGAAAAGCCTTGTAAAGTAAGGAAAAAATCGGCATTTTAGCGTTTGGGAGCTAGATGCTGCAGGTTCGAGTCCTGTCACTTCGACCAAAATCGCGGTTTTGACCGCAATCGAAGCCGTAGGGGAAACTCTGCGGCTTTTTCAATCAGAAAGGAGAAGTGCCAATGAACAAATTATTCCCCCCTATGTACAGCAAGCCGGAAAAGATTCAGATCTTTGCCATTATTCCCTGCTGGCTCTGGGTCTTTGTTCTGTTACCTATGTTTATGCCCTTTCTGGGGCTCGGGCTCTGGGAACAATGGGAGACCAGCGTATGGCTGGAGATCGGTTACCACGCAGCTAACGGAATTCTCTTGCTGTTGATAATGATCAGCTACCTGAAGGAAGAATGGTTTATGGTGACGACCGACGTGAGTCATTATCTGAAGCACGTGGCACTGACCGTGGCTCTGATCCTGGGAGCGGAGCTGGTGTTGCTGGGCGGTCTGTATATTTCAGGCTTCGATATCACAAATATGCTGGAAAACCTCCCGGTGACAGAAATGTCTGTCAGCCACACACCCTTATTTGTGATCGACCTTGAACCCGTCTTCGGCACTCTCGTTATGTCGGTCTTCGCGCCCATCAGCATCTGCGTTTTGTTCTACTGCCTTGGTTTTGCGCCGATATGCAACAACAAGCCATGGCTTGCCTATCTGTGCGTAGCCGCTCTCACGCTGATCCCGCCCGTAATAGATATTCTCTGGCGCGGTGAGGCAGCTCTTGTGCTGAGCGGTTACCTTGTCAGCTTGCCCGTTCATCTGCTGGCTTGCTGGTCCTATCAAAAGACCGATAACGTCTGGACACCTATGATATCTCTGGCGATCGCAAATCTGCTGTTCTCTGTTGTCCTCCCGATCCTCCTGTTTTAGTAAGCATACATAATTATAGGGCTGACCGCTATGGTCAGCCCTTCTTTCGTTTAGGCATTAGCTGCCTTTTTCATCTCTACAATCTCCGCTTTCATGGTTTTGATCAGCTCTGCGAGCTTTTCCTCGCATTCCTCTCGTGTTTTGGCATATACGTTCTTGGAGATGCGTTTGCCGCCCACTCTCGGTGTGAACCGTCCTTCGTAGAGGTGGTCGTTTATCATCGTCACGCATCCCGTGCCACTCTTGCGTATCTTGCCTTTGTAAGGCTCAAATTCCTTCTCCGGTGTGGCTTTCGTGGGGGTAGGATCACTTGCCTTGGGAGCTAGATGCTGCAGGTTCGAGTCCTGTCACTTCGACCAAAAATACGGGAAGGGCTTTATGCCCTTCCCATATTTTTCGTTTGAGCGTTACCGACGAAGAACCTCTCGAATTGCTTGCAATTCGATATATTTGCGCACAATCTGCTTTAATTTTGGATACACTTTAGCGCAAATGAAGGTTCAGAGTCCTGTCACTTCGACCAAAAATATGGGAAGGGCTTAAAGCCCTTCCCATATTTTTCGTTTCAACGTCACTGACGAAAAACCTCTCGAATTGCTTGCAATTCGATATATTTGTGTCGATTTACTTCGATTTTATTTACATCTCGCTCATGATATTTCTTGCAACGTGAACTCCACTTGCCGAAGCGTGAGAAAGCGAGTGAGTTATTCCGCTTCCGTCGCCAATGATGTAAAGACCCTTGTGGCAGGATTCAAGGTTTTCATCCACGTCCACTTCCATATTGTAGAACTTAACCTCAACACCGTAAAGAAGCGTATCCTCGTTGGCAGTACCGGGCGCCACCTTGTCGAGCGCATAGATCATTTCGATAATTCCGTCCAAAATTCGCTTGGGAAGAACCAGACTCAAGTCTCCCGGTGTTGCTTTCAAAGTAGGAGTGATAAAGGCTTCCTCTATTCTGCTTGCGGTCGAACGCTGACCTCTGATAAGGTCACCGAAGCGCTGAACGATAACACCGCCGCCAAGCATATTGCTAAGACGGGCGATGGATTCGCCGTATCCGTTAGAATCCTTAAATGGCTCAGAGAAGTGCTTTGCAACCAAAAGTGCAAAATTTGTGTTTTCGGTTTGCTTGGCAGGGTCCTCGTAGCTGTGACCGTTTACGGTGATGATTCCGTTTGTATTCTCGTTAACGACCGCGCCCTTGGGATTCATACAGAAGGTTCTGACCTTGTCGCCGTACTTCTCTGTTCGATATACGATCTTGCTCTCGTAAAGCTCGTCGGTTATGTGTGCAAACACCTCAGCAGGAAGCTCAACGCGAACACCGATGTCAACTCGGTTAGAGTTTGTAGGGATCTTCAGCTCTCGGCACACCCTCTCCATCCACTTGCTTCCGATACGTCCGACAGAAACGATACACTTTCGGCAGGTGTAGGATTCTCCCTTACACTTGACCTCGTAACCGCCGTCAATAATCGAAATGGTTTCAACCGGAGAGTCAAAGAAGAAATCAACCTTATTGTCAAGCTCCGCAAAAAGGTTTTCAAGAACGATATAGTTGATATCCGTACCCAAATGACGAACCGACGCATTAAGAAGGTGAAGATCGTGTCTAACGCACTCTGTGCTGAATGCCGAGCCTGCCGTGGTATAAAGCTTTGTGCCATCGCCACCGTAACGCATATTGATCTCATCGACGTACTTCATAAGGTCAAGCGCCTTCTTTTTGCCGATGTACTCGTGCAAGGTGCCACCGAAATCGTTGGTAATATTATATTTGCCGTCAGAAAACGCACCCGCACCGCCAAATCCGCTCATAATAGAACAGCTCTTGCAACCAATGCAGGTCTTGATTTTTTCACCGTCTATCGGACAATGACGCTTATTCAAGGCATGCCCGGCTTCGAAAACAGCAATCTTCAAGTCGGGTCTTTGCGCGCTCAATTCGTATGCGGAAAATATGCCGCCGGGACCGGCACCAATGATAATTATATCGTAGTTCATAAAAATTCTCCTTTTTGTCATTCCTATCGGTAATATTGAAATTCGCTTTTCAAATAGTGTAGATTGCGTGACTTCTCTCCTGTCTGTTTATAGTCAACAACATTATATCATGTTTTTGTGAATTTTTCAATATAATTACACAAAATAACAGAGTGAATTTTTTGCTTTTTCCCTTCTGCTTTGTAGCTTACAGCTTCAACAAGCAACGTCTTTGACCAAAAGTAATTGCTTTTTCTTCAGCGCATAAAAATCCCCCAACCGAGGTTCAAAACCTCGATTGGGGGGCCGATTGCTTTATCTATCGCAAAAATTTTACGATCAGTTGGCAATATAATGGTGGTTGTAGAACAACGCTGTTCCTACTTGAACCTGCCCAAGTCCGGTTATCTGAACATATATGGGCATACGGATGAACTGGTGGGTCGTATTAACAGTTCCGTCGGTAGGAAGCTCGGTAATATCAATGATACCGCCCTGCTGATAGTCAGGATAATGAACGATACTGGTATTGGGAGCCAATGTCGCAAAATCGTTAAATATCAGGGTAACGAACATAAACTGTCCTGCAGCGTTTCTGACATGGCTTACCTGACCGTTACTATAGATAGCCGCGTTTCCGTTGATTATCTGAGGAACGGTAGCTCCTTGTACGGTATAATTCTGGAAATATATCGTATTTCCGTCATTGAGGAAGGAAGCCTCAATTTTGCCAAGGAAGGTCACCTGCTGAGTCTCGTTGTCGTTAAGACCTGCTTTGTCACATTCCTCCTGAGAAAGCTCCATTCCCGTAGCTCCGCAAGCGCCGAACTTGAGGTTCTCGAAGGTAATAATGCTGGAACGGCAGAATATACCGGTAGAGAAGCAGTTATATGCGTACGCGTTGGAGACCTTTCCGTTGCCCACCATTCCAAAGAAGTTCATACCTGCATTGAACGCGGAGGAGGTAAGGTTGTTAGCGTCAATATAGTAGTGACAATCATACAAACGAGTACCAATAGAGATACCTACCGTATAACAACCAATGCTATTTTGGGTGCTACCCTCATTTCTATAGAGCGAGGGATCGTAGTCAATAGGCTGATTTCCCTTTGTTTCAACGTTGTAGAGGTTTACACTGTAAGTCTTCTTGTTGTTAGTACCCGCGTTTACGTCACCGCCGTCATTCCAAGGCTCAGCGCTGAGCAAGGAGCTGATATTGTAGAGCTTCTGGGTTACTCCGTATTTAGTACAGTAAGCATCGTATTCAGCCTCGTTGAATACGCGCATCTGGGAAACGTCGATCTTGTGATTGTTACCGTTTATGTAAAGGCTCTTGTTGACCGCCTGAATACGGTTGCTGTGCATAACGGGTACTTCATCAGGACCACGAAGGATCTCGTCGATCGTCTGATCTGCATGCGCTCTCAACGCAACCATAGGAACGAGGTCGTATCCGTATTTGTAATTGTTTGCGCTGCCGTCGGGCTTTTCGAAAACAGCAAAGTTGATCTGCTGTCCATTGTACTGGCTGTTTTGAACGAGCAACCACAGCTCTTCAAAGGTATTTACGTTATAGCCGTCGTTAATATTGAAGGTATAGGACGTAGTAGCCTCGATCTTACTTCCCGAAGCCGAGCTTACGGTAACCGTTACCTTACCGGTCTTCTTGAAGGTGATCGCGCCATTCTCATACACGGCAACCTCGTCGCCGGTAGCGCCGCTCTCGTGACGGAAGCTGAACGCAAGATCGCGACAAACGTTGCCCTCTCCGCGAACAGAAGGTGCGAAGGGCAATTTAGCCTCGCCTGCAACCTGAACAACGTTACCGTTGGTACCTGTGATCGTGTGATCGATCAAGGAGAAGGAATACTCGATATCATTTCTCTCAACAAACACCTCGGGAAGGACAACTGCATCGGGAGGAACGATTACATCAATTGTTGCGGTCTCAACAACGTCAGTACCCTTAATTCTAATCTCGACCACTGCGGTACCATGACCCTTGAGCTCAGTGAAAGAGCAGCTTGTGCCATCAGCGGAAATTGTAAGATACTCGCCGCCGGAGATTATCTTAAACTCAAGCTCCTTGTCGGTAACCTTCTGGTAGTTGTAGTTATATACATCTGCACTAAGCACGGGGCTGGCGGAGGTTCCCTTCTTATCAAGTCGCAAGCTATCAGCCGAGAGGTCGATATAGAACTTGGTTGCATTTATCTCCTCTTGGGAAGGTTGTACGGTAAAGACAAGCTCATTACTTTCAACGTCACCGGCAACCGCCTTGATCTTGATAACCGTGCCGGTAGTTGCAGCAGAGCTGATCATAAGAGTGTCGCCGTTAATTGTTGCGTAATTAACGCCCTCGGTAATAGCCCAAATAATCTGCTGATTTGCATCTGTGGGGTTAACGATCTTATTGATAACGACCGCCTGACCGGCAAGAACTGCAGTATTAGCGGTTATGGAAATGCTTTCAACCTTGATTTCCTCGATTGCAGGTCTTACGGTAAAGGTAAGCTCCTCGCTTTCCACGCTACCTACAACTGCCTTTACCTTTATCTCCGCACCCTTTTCGGCGGATGCGCTTACAACGAGGACGTTTCCTGCCATAGTGGCAATGTCTTCGCCCTTGGTTATAACCCAGGTAAGCTTATCGGTAGTGTCCTCGGGAGTGATCGTATAATTGATAGTAACACTGTGTCCAGCAATAGGAGTAGTGTTTTCAGCCGAGATCTCTATCTTCTCTGCAGGCTTGCTGGTATCTCTTACAGTAAAGACAAGCTCATTACTGTTAGCAGATTTAGCCTTTGCTATGACCTTGATGACGGCACCTGCGGGAGCATTCTCGCTTACAACGAGAACGTTACCGGAAATAGCCGCATATGCAGTTCCCTCAGTGATGGTAAGAGTTACATCCTCGGTAGCATCTACGGGATCAACAGTACTCTTGATGATCATGCTCTGTCCTGCAAGAAGATTGAAATACTCCGCGGAAAGAGTAATCTTGTTGATCTTTATCTCGGAAGACTTGACTGTAAATTCAAGAACGTTACTTTCAATCTCGCCAACCGTAGCCTTGAGCTTGATAACGTCGCCCTCAACTGCGTTGTCTCCAATAACCAGCACGTCGCCGACCATTTCAGCCTTGTCGCCGCCCTCTACGAATGTCCAAGTGATCTTCTCAGTAGCATTGGTAGGTTCTACCTGCTTACTGATTGCAACGCTCTGGCCCTTGAGGGGAGTGAGGTTGTTGGCATAAATAGTAATAGTTTCTATCGCAACCTGGTTGTCTCTGACGGTAAATACAAGCTCATTACTTGTAACGTCTCCTGCAGTTGCCTTCACTTTAATAGTGGTTCCGGCAGTTACCTCGCTGCTGACAATGAGCACGTTGCCTACCATCTGAGCAAAATCCGCACCCTCGGTAACGGTAAACTTGACGGTATCGGTTGTGTTAGCAGGCAGAACCGCGCTGCTGATGATCACGCTCTGACCCGCCAAAATGTTCTGAACCTCGGCACTGATGGTAACGCTTTCAGCCTTTACCTCCTCGACAGAGGATCTTACCGTGAATGTAAGCTCATTACTTACCACGTCGCCCGAAACGGCTTTGAGCTTGATAACGTCGCCGACCTCTGCCTCAGAGCTGATCATAAGCACGTCACCTGCCATATTAGCGATATCTTCGCCTTCGGTGATGCTCCAGCTTATAATCTGAGTTGCGTCGGTAGGATCGCACACTTTTGTAATTGCAACGCTCTGTCCTGCGGTCACGCTTGCGGTGGGTGCAGAAATAGCAATAGAATTCAAGGGTACGCTGACCTTAATGTTTACGATGTTGGAATAGGAAGCTCCTTCCTTAGCCTGTACCGTAATGGTCGCTCCGTCGGGAGCGGTGTCAAGAACAGTAAGAACGTTTCCGGCCACGGTCGCATACTCCGAACCGTTTACAAGAATAAATTCGGTATCCTCTGAGGGAATATCGTCCTTTCCTTCTGCTTTGAGAACTGCGGTAAGTGTTACCGCGTCTCCCCTCAGCGCCACTGTTTTGTCAGCACTGAGATCAAGCGTATAAGTCACTTTTTCATTGGTGTCGGGTTGTTGTGTAGATGTGCTTTCTGTTTCTGCGCCGTTATTGCCCGAATTATTATCGCAGGCGGAAAAACAGGAAACAAGAAGTGCAAACGTAATTGCAAGGATAAATATCCTCTTAAGTACTGCTTTCATAATACATCTCCTTTTTTTACTTTTTAAAGATTATCTATGTAAAGAGCCAAAGCTCATAATATTCAGTTGCTTGCGTCAAGTCCAAACTTATATTCTATCTCATAGGTGGGAGCGGTCTCATCGCCAACGTATGCTTTTACGGTCACCAATCCCTCCAAGTAGAGAGTGAGGATGCCGTCCTCAAGCGTAGCTCTTATCGTGGCGTTTTCTCCCGATCCCGCCATCATTCCGGAGGTTATCTTGATCACTACGCTATCGGGATCTATTCCCTCCTCAAGTCTCAAAACAGATTTCAGATCGATGACGTTTTGAGTGCAAACGTATATATCCGCCGAGTTCTTTGTAACACCGGGATAATTCTCGAGATCAAAATATATCGGGAGCGTTCCTTCCACTACCTCAACGACACAGGTATCGGTCCTCTCACCGCTTACAGTGGTTACGGTAATGGTGGCAGTACCCACCGATCGCGCTACGAGCTTACCGTTTGCATCTACCGTCACAACGCTTGGATTGTCCGACGAATATTTAACGCTCTTGTTTACCGCAACGGGCGCGTCAACTTCAACCTGCAACGAATGATTCTGACCCACCTTCAAGGACAGGGCCTCTTCCGAAAGATATACAGCGAAGGGAACCTTTGCCGTTACCTCAACGTTAAGTATCGCCGTTAGTCCTCCGTCCTCGGTCTTTACCGTGACTGTGGTAGAACCCCAATGCACGCCGGTGATAACTCCGTTCTCATCTACCGTACAGATAGACTCGTCTTGAGAGGTGTACGTAACATTTTGGTTGGTCGCCAGCTTCGGATATACGTTTATGATGGTTTCCTTGCTATCTCCCTGCTCTACCTTGAAAACGGCTTCCGAATCGTAAACGTTATTCAAACGGTCAACAAATTCAACCCTTTCTACGGATATGTACTGGTATAAAGCCAATATCTGTCCCGCAAAGGCGATCACCACCAGCAAGACTATCGGCAACACAGCAAGAATTATCAATATGGTTTTTTTCATACTACGGTTATTACCTTTCTAACAGATCACGAAAAAATTTGCAAATTGCTTGATCGTATCTGCTACTAATCACAAATCACATCTCTATTTTGTCGTAATTGTGATTTATTCTCAAAACGAGATTCACTATTCGGTTGATCATAAATAGGAACGAGATGCCCATTATTATGAGATAGGGCAGCACCGCGTTTTCGACCGCCGACATAAGAATTACTACAAGTCCCAGCGCAAAGCCCAATATAAGTCCGACTATGAGGCATCTGGTGGTACTCTTGCTGACCGTGGACGCCTCCTCGTTTCCTTGGGCGCTTATTGTGGGATTCTTTATGTCACAACCGATACAGTATGCGATGTGTCCCACAGCCGCAAAAGCTACCGCAACACTTCCCAGAATGATCTGCCACGCAGGATAGATAAACACAGACACCAGAGCCGTCAAAATTATCGCGCCAACGGTAAATACTGCGTTGAATGAAAATTTTACGAACATCTGGGTGAAAAAGTCTACGGGAATCGTCTTTGACGTGTGGAAATTGCTTCCGTCTCGCGAAACCGCGGATGCAGACGAGATATTGGAAAGCATAGCAAGTATGGCAACGACCATAACGTGCGCTCCGGCTATCATATTGATACCCGCTTGATTGACGGTTATAGTCATCAAAAGTCTATCGTAAGAAAATACGATAAAGGGCATCAGAATAGTGAACAGAAAATACTCGAAAATCTCGGTGCTGGAGCGAAATACGCAGAAAAGCTCTTTTTGGAAAAGGCTTACGAATTGACTTCTCTTTGTGAATTTTTTAACCTTTGACTTTACTTTTATGGTGTTCTCCAGACTGGACATAGCCACCTTGAAGAACAAACGTCTGGTAAAGAGTACCGCCGCTACCGAAACAATAGCGCAAAGCACCATAAATATCGGGAACCAGTACCACAAATTGAAGCTCAGCATAGCTTCGCCGAGCTGGAAATAAAGCGGAATGTTCTTTCCGACTTCCGCGATAAGAGCGTTGGTCTCAAGAACCGTTTCAAGCTGTTTGTCCGCAATATTGAACTCACTCGCTATACTGCCGATAATCGAAATATAGCCCCAAAGGCAGGCACTGACAAGTCCGAATATTACTACGATGGACAAAAACGTGTGTCTTTTCAAAAATTTAATCACCCACATTACCGGCATACTGATAAATGCCGCTACAACGATGGGGAAAATGGGCAGAAGCAGGGTAAGGATCGGCAGAGACAGATGAAAGCAAATATCAGGTCTCGAAAAGGATCCCAGCGTGAGGAATATTGGCAGAGTGATGGTCGCGTTGACCGCGATCTCTCTGATATATATCATAAGCAGCTTGGATATGAAAAGCTGATTTGGCGTTACAGGAAGGCAGATCAGCATTTCGTTATCTCTGCACAGATACAACGTATTTATTACGTTGCCCACGGCAAACGCCAAGGAAAGCAGCTGAGTTATAAGAAGCACCAATCCCAGCAGCTCCGCGTTGATAGCAAAGCCGAGATTAAAGACTCTGGAAAGACCGAAGCTGACCACCAAAGTCTCTATCAGAATGATAACGACTGCCTTCAACACCGCGGGTATCATGGTCTTGGGCGACGCCGCCTTCAGTATATCCGTCTTGTTATCAAGCTGCATTTTTAAGAGCGACAAAATGTTTTTCATTCGTCACACCTCTTCGATCTCGCCGATAACTTCCATAAATATTCTTTCAAGCGATTGACCGCTGCTCTTAAGCTCTCGAATGTCGTAAATTCCCTGAAGCTTTCCGCCTTTGATGATACAGCAACGGTCACAGAGGTTTTCAACAACGTCAAGAATATGAGTACTGAAGAAAACCGTGTTTCCCTCTGCGGCATGCTGCTTCATTACCTGCTTGAGCTGATACGAGCTTTGGGGGTCAAGACCCGTAAGCGGCTCGTCAAGAACCCAGATTTTCGGATTGTGAACAAGTGCCGCTATAACCGAGATCTTTTGCTTCATTCCGTGAGAATAACTCTTGATAGGGTTATTGAATGCCGCCTTGAGCTTGAATATCTCAAGCAATCTTTCGGTTCTCTCGCGAGCAAGCTCGGGTTCAACGTGATAAAGATTTGCAATATGATTGACGTATTCCTGTCCCGTAAGTCTCTCGAACACCGCGTGGTTATCCGAAACGTATCCTATGTTCATTTTAGCGTTCAAAGGATCGGTCTTTATAGAAACACCGTCTATAAGTATATCACCCTCTTGAAAGGGATATATGCCAACGAGACTTTTTATGGTTGTACTCTTACCTGCCCCGTTGGGACCCAAAAATCCGTATATTTCTCCGGCTTTTAAGGAAAATGACAGATCCTCTACGGCATTTACCGCAGAGTTTCCGTAGCTTTTGGTAAGGTTCTTGATCTCTAACATTTGAGAGTCTCCTTTTAATCAATGTAATGCTTGGGAATCTTTGACTTTTTCTTTGTGATCTTCTCGAGCAAATCTATTGCCGAAAGACGAAGCTCAAGGGTATCATCCTCATACTTGTAGAGCCATCTTACCGCAAGGAAGAACAGCATACTCAACGCAGAGAAACCAACGTACACGAAGACAAACACAAGGGGATACACAATAAACCGTCCGAACTCAAAATAATAATTCTCAACAAATTTTAGGAAGGGGAAATAGTCGAAAGCTATATCAAAATCAAACAAATAGAAGTAGTTTACCGTCTCGCCCGTAACGTCCTGATATCCGTTGAGGATCGTTCCCAGCACGTAACAAAAGCCTATATAAGCGGTGAAGCCCACGAAATAATACAAAATGCTTTTCTTGGTCAGACGCGGGAACAGTCTGAGTCCCATACAAAGCGCAGGGACTATAAGCACGTATGAATGCTGAAAGAGGAAGTGTGTATTCCAAAATCCAAAATGACCCACGCCAAAGTCGGGAGCAACTATGGCGAACACGGTTCCCACAATATTTGCCAAAAAGCAGAAATGAAACATCTTCTTCCACTTGAATATGAACGCAACGAGGAACATATACGCCGCGAAATTACAAAGCTGGAAGGGCAGACGCTTCAGCGTCAGTCCCATCAGATAAATAGAATTGTAATGGAAGAACAAGACCAAGACGAGGAATAGACAAAGCACATACCGCTCCTCATAGCTGCGGAAACGGAACAGGTAATACAAAGCCAGCGTTATAACGACGGTAACCGCTATCCACACCAGATGATAGGTACCTCCCCACTTGGGGATATTTACGTCGGTTCCTACGATCGATTGAATAATATATACGGGAGTGGTGGCAAGCACGATGGCGGGCAGACCTAATATGTAATTTCTCCACTCCTTGAGGTCTTTGACTTTGAAAACGTGTCGATCTCCAACGTGCAGCACGATCGGTATCAGCAACGCCAAGATAAGCTCAAATACGAAATACACGTATCTGAAGGTTGGATCGAGATGATAGCCATTTCCCTCGGGTGAGAGGAAATATGCCATGAAATCGTCAAAACGAATTATTGAAATCAAGGTGAAGATGAACGAAAAATACCCCGCCACGTTCTTAAACAAGCGGCTCTTGCAGAAAACCGCCACCGGCAACACCGCGTAGTTGGTATAATATCCCCAACGCAGGATCATGTGAAGAAAATCGGTGCGCTCGTAATAAACTCCCTGGTACCATCCGCCGTTTATGACGAGTATTACGGGATCAGAAAGGAAAAAGCGGAAAAATCCAACCGTGCAAAAGAGCAACGTGAAGAATTTCAGAAGCTTATGGCGCGCGTCGTCGCGTTTGGCGAACAACCACAATATTTCTGCGGCAATAAGTCCTCCGCACAAAAAAATCATTATTTGATACATAATATCTCCTAAATAACAATACTTTTGGGCAAGTAATGCGTATATCGCGTTAATATCATTAAATGAAAGTGCATACCTTGAGGTGAAGAAAGGATCTTAAGATCCTCTACTGCGCCTCCGCACAGTACAACATAACTATGCAACATTCATGTAATTATACCACACTTCGACAAAAATGTCAACCTTACGACAGAGGGGTGTTTTTGTTGCATTTGACCAAAGGCAGGGGGGATTTGTTGTGCAAAATCACCAACAAATATGCTTTCAAATCACAAATTATCGCAAATATATCCCTATTATATACTTGTATTCCAATAATTTATAGTTATATAATACATTTTTCGCCATTTTTGCGGTTTTTTTACTGACGAACAAGCCACCCAAACACTCGGGAGGCAACTTGACCAAATTTTTCTACAAAACATATAAAAATCCCTCATGACAGCATAATTATGCCCTCGGATTTTATCAATTTGCATGAGAAAACAAGTGACGAAACAAAAATTCCTTACGTCACCAGTCAAAAACCGCCGCGCATAAAATAAATAATCAAAAAACTATTGACAAGCGTGGCGTCGGGTGTTATAATATTAATACATTTTACCAAGTTAAAGTGCTAAACCAATGAAGAAGTGTAAGTAAGCAGACCTCTTTTTGCACAGAGAGCCGCAGGTGGTGAGATTGCGGCGAAAAACGTTTTGCCGAATGGACTTCCGAGGGCAAACTGAAAGGAGCAGGCAACTGCGCCGAGTATGCAAGACGGAGATGGCGCTCCGTGACCAAAAGCCAACGTATAGCGATTTTTCGCCGTATGAAAGTGGATGTTTTACATCAAGCAGGGTGGCACCGCAGGAATTTTTGATCCTGTCCCGGCAATTAGCAGGGATGGGGATTTTTTGTTTTATGCCCTCCCTAAAACACCACAAATTTTGAGAAAAGAGGCAAAAACCATGGCACAAGAGAAGAACATTCCCTACAAGATTTATATCGACGAGAGCGAGATGCCCAAGGCTTGGTACAATCTTCGCGCAGATATGAAGAACAAGCCCGCTCCTCTGCTCGACCCCGCAACACACGAGCCGATGTCCGCCGAGGACCTCTCGGGCGTATTCTGCGAGGAGCTTATCAAGCAGGAGCTTGACGATACAACCGCATATTACGATATCCCCGAGGAGATCCGCAGCTTTTACAAGATGTACCGCCCTGCCCCTCTGGTAAGAGCCTACTGTCTTGAGGAAAAGCTCAAGACCCCCGCAAAGATTTACTACAAATTTGAGGGCAATAACACAAGCGGCAGCCACAAGCTCAACTCCGCTATCGCGCAGGCTTACTATGCTAAAAAGCAGGGCTTGACGGGAGTTACCACCGAGACAGGAGCCGGTCAGTGGGGTACTGCCCTTTCTATGGCATGCTCATATTTCGGACTTGATTGCAAGGTCTACATGGTAAAATGCTCCTACGAGCTCAAACCCCACCGCCGCGAGGTTATGAGAACCTACGGTGCCAGCGTCACCCCCTCCCCCTCCACCGAGACCGAGGCAGGTCGCAAGATCCTCGCCGAGCATCCCGGCACGGGCGGAAGCTTGGGCTGCGCCATTTCCGAGGCGGTTGAAAAGGCATCAAATACCGAGGGGTATCGCTACGTTCTCGGAAGCGTACTCAATCAAGTAATGCTCCATCAGTCTATCATCGGTCTTGAAACCAAGATCGCTCTTGACAAATACGGCATCAAGCCCGACGTAATTATCGGCTGCGCAGGCGGCGGCTCTAATCTCGGAGGTCTAATCGCCCCCTTTATGGGCGAGAAGATCAAGGGCGAAGCCGACTATCGCATTATCGCGGTCGAACCCGAGGGCTGCCCCAGCTTTACACGCGGAAAGTATGCTTACGATTACTGCGACACCGGTATGATCTGCCCACTCTCCAAGATGTACACTCTCGGCTCTAACTTCATGCCCGCCGCCACTCACGCAGGCGGACTTCGCTACCACGGTATGAACAGCACGCTCTCCCAGCTTTATGCCGACGGACTTATGGAAGCAACAACGGTCAAGCAGACCGAGGTCTTTGCGGCGGCAGAGGAATTTGCTCGCGTTGAGGGTATTCTTCCCGCTCCCGAATCGAGCCACGCTATCAAGGTCGCTCTGGATATAGCAAAAGAGTGCCGAGAGACAGGTGAAGAAAAGACCATCGTATTCGGTCTTACCGGCACAGGATATTTCGATATGATGTCCTATGAAAAGTTCCACAACGGAGTGCTTCAAGACTACCGTCCCACCGACGAGGAGATCGCCACCGCTCTCGAGAGACTTCCCGAGGTATAATAGACACGTTCCACCTTCAAAAAAACAGAAACAGCCGTCACTGTATTTAGTGGCGGCTACACTATTTTAGCAAATTAAGTCGAGAATTTTCTTTCAGATTGTTCTATAATATATTAGCACAAGGAGGTGAACGAAAGTGGATGAGCATATAGAAGCGGTTCAAAAAATGCAGGATTACATTGCATCGCATCTTGATAAAAATATTACTATGGCTGATCTCGCACAGGTATCACAGTATTCTCCGTGGTACTCGTATAGGCTTTTTGTAATTCTGCTCAACACGACACCGGCAGTATACATAAGGCGCCTTAAACTGTCTGAATCCGCGCTCCGATTGCGAGATGAAAAGGTAAAGATCATTGACGTTGCCGGTGATTTTGGATTTGAGAGCGTAGATGGCTATCAGCGAGCGTTTTACAAGGAGTTTGGATGTAATCCTTATGAGTATTCTATGTGTCCTACTCCAATCTATCTGTTCAAGCCTTACGGTGTAAAATATGCAAGCAGAAAGGAACAGAAAGAAATGAGTAAAGTTAAAAGCGTTTTTGTGCAAGTAGTTGAGAAGCCCGGAAGAAACGTTATTATCAAGCGCGGCAAGACCGCAAAGCATTATTTTGAATATTGCGAGGAGGTAGGCTGTGACGTATGGGGACTTCTTTGCAGCATTAAATCTATCAGCGGAGAGCCTGTTTGTCTTTGGCTTCCCACGCAGTACATTCTTCCCGACACGTCTGAATACGTGCAGGGCGTTGAGGTAGCAACCGACTATTCGGGCAAAATTCCCGACGGTTTTGACGTAATCAAGCTGCCACAATGCAAGTATCTTATGTTCCGCGGCGAACCCTTTGAAGAGGAAAACTTTGAAGATGCGATCAGAGAAGTTTGGGAAGCTATCGAAAAATACGACCCCAACCTCATCGGCTATGCTTGGGATAAATCCAATCCCCGCATTCAGCTTGAGCCCATCGGAACAAGAGGATATATCGAACTGCTTCCCATAAAAGAAATTTAACAAGTTCCAATTTGTCGAAAACATTAAAGCCTCCCTTGTATAAAGGGAGGCTTTTCATTATTTCTAAAAATTAGTGTTTTCAAAATTCTATGTTCATTTCTCTTAACATAGCGTCGATCTCGCATTCACTCACCATACCGCCGATAGAATCGGGGGCGGCAAGGGACGCGGTTGCGGCCTTTGAAGCAATAGTGAGTATTCCCATTTCGTCAAGTCCTCGGTAGATGCCGATCAAAGCTCCTGCGCAGAACGCGTCGCCCGCACCTGTTTTGCCCTTGATGTAGCCCTTTGGCAGTTCCCACGAGGGAAGCTCGAAAAATCCGTTTTCAGAGAGACAAACTCCGGTCTCGGGCATGTGAATTATGACCCTTTCGCTGACACCCATATCCTTGATCGCACGAGCGATGCTTTCGAGATTTTCACGGCAGGGCTCGATACCTGCGATCATTCCCGCTTCAAGCTCGTTGATGATCACGTTATCGGTGTACTTGAGACAGTCTTTGACTATGTCATAACGGTCACTGTTTTCGCTGACCAAGTCGATAGAGGTCTTAATTCCCCTCTCCTGCGCCGCCTTGAGAATTTTCTCTCCGTCACCGCCGTCAACCTTATCAAGGAGCAAAAAGTAGCCAAGATGAAGCATTTTTGCATCCAGTTTGTCAAAGTCGACGTCATCAAATCCGAAATCTGCGCACGCGCCGGGGTAGGTGAAGAAGGTTCTCTGCCCACCAACGATGCTCATAACGTCGGTAAAGCTTGTAGGAAGCTCTCCCTTTACCATAAGAGACGTGTCAACGCCGTTTTCCTCAAGCGCTTTCAACAAGAAGTCACCGTCGCCGTCGTTGCCGATCTTTCCGACTGCCTTGACGGGAATGGTGGGATCAACTCGCTTGATATCGATGCCGGTATTAGGTACACAACCGCCAACAGCGCGGGATACGGACAAAATCTTTGTCAATTCGCCCGATGCGGGATATGCCGATATCTGATTGATCTTATCAAGGAGAATCGTTCCCGCAATGGCGATACCCGTTTTCTCAGTCATATTAGTTGCACTCCGCAACAAGGGGACCTGCAAGCTCGTCAAGGAAGAAGAGCTTACCCTTGATGGTGGGGATATAGGAGCTGGTGATCCAAGGAGTCTTGCCATAGCGGAGGGTCATCCAAAGGGAAAGTCCCTGCCACTGCATACCTCTGCCGAGTGTACCGTCTGCTCCGCCGATTGCATAGTCTGCCTGGAGGAAGATGCCGGGGCCTATTGTGTTAGCGCGGCAAGGAACGAGAGTGGTTCTCGACTTAAAGCTGGTCAGAGCGTTCTGCTCAACGGTGAGAGGATGGATCTTAGCGCCGATACGGTAAGGTGCCTTTTCCCACTCTGCAGCGGTCTCGTAGTCTGCCGCAAAGGTAGGCTCCCAGAATGCGATATGGCACATTCTGCCGATACCGTAAACGAGAACGAGCTTCGCGCCCTCCGCCTTGAGAGCCGCGATCTTCTCGGGATATGTAGGAAGATTTGCCTTGGTAGCAAAGTTTCACTGGTTTGCGGGAACGGTCAACTCGCCAAGGGGATTGAAGAGTGCCTGCTCCATAGCGTACTGGAAGGAGCGGGAGTTGTCGGGGGAAAGCGTGTTGCCATCGCCGTCTGGCCACTCATCCATATTGAAGGTATAAACGTGCTCGCAGGAAACGTTCCAAGCCTTGAGGAAGTAAACGACCCACTTATACATACCCATAGGGCCAACGGGGAGGATGAACGCGATCTTCTCGCCCTTTTCCTTTGCTTCCTTGATCTTGAGAGCGATCTCATGACCCATGTAGGTCTCGAATTCGGTGAGGTTACCACACTTGATGGGGGTAAACTCGGGGTTCCAGAAGTCCTGAGGGTCGCAAACTGTTTCGGGTGCGCCTACGCACGCGTCGATCTTTGCAAAATCCCAACCTGCGGGAAGTCGGATCGTAGCCATGTCGTTCTGTGAGCCAAGGAG
>JAZUAS010000039.1:0-19742 GCA_045638125.1 Eubacteriales bacterium
CAGGCGCTAAGAAGGTTGTTATCTCTGCTCCCGCAGGTAACGATCTCAAGACAATCGTTTTCGGCACAAACAACGATACTCTCACAGCTGATGACCAGATCATCTCTGCTGCATCCTGCACCACCAACTGCCTTGCTCCTATGGCTAAGGCTCTTAACGAGTACGCTCCTATCCAGAGCGGTATCATGACCACCGTTCACGCATACACCGGCGACCAGATGATCCTCGACGGCCCCCAGAGAAAGGGTGACCTCCGCCGTGCACGTGCAGGCGCACAGAACATCGTTCCCAACTCTACCGGTGCTGCTAAGGCTATCGGTCTCGTAATTCCCGAGCTCAACGGCAAGCTCATCGGCTCTGCTCAGAGAGTTCCCACCTGCACAGGTTCTACAACTATCCTCGTTGCAGTTGTTAAGGGTCAGGACATCACCAAGGACGGCATCAACGCTGCTATGAAGGCTGCTGCTACCGAGTCCTTCGGTTACAACACCGATGAGATCGTATCGAGCGACGTTATCGGTATCACCTACGGTTCTCTCTTCGATGCTACCCAGACCATGGTTGCAAAGATCGACGACGACACCTACCAGGTACAGGTTGTTTCTTGGTACGACAACGAGAACTCCTACACCAGCCAGATGGTTCGTACAATCAAGTACTTCGCAGAACTCGCTTAATTGTAAGAGACAAACTGCACATAAAAAAGCAACTCCCACGGGAGTTGCTTTTTTGGTTTAAGGAATCAAATTTTGGTTTGTCGATTAGCCAGCTTTGAGTCAGATTACTTGGACAGACGGTTAAGCTTGAGAATTAACTAAAATTATAAAAATATCGGAACGACAATGCCGTTCCGATATTTTTTATTGCAAGTTGAAATTTACTCCGAGAATGATATTTTTGTCAATAGTCCTTTGTCTGAAAAATACATTGTTAGATTCAGAAATAAGTATATATTCAAAATCAAATCCCGCATCAAAATAGTTAACAATGCACTCATACGTATCCGTCAAGAAAAGTCCCTCGTAGGTTGAAACTATTTCCGAGGATGCAAATACCACGCTACCGTAATTAGCTACTCCGTATTTGCCGATCAACTCCCTTGCATTTGTGTCGGACAGACAGTAGCCACCCCAGAAGATCATATCTTCTACATGGAAGATCTCTCGTGTGTGATTCATGATTCCGTAGTTATTCTTCAAAAACACACTCTTTTGGGTCAACGCATCTGCATCGTAATAATAGATAGCATTGCCGGAGCTGCCGGACTCACCGATATACAAAATTCTATCTTCCTTATTTAAATACAATTTAGGATAATAAAACAAATTATTGTTTTTGCTTTCTACCATTGTCAACTCGCCTGTGACAAGATTCTTTCTGAACACTCTACAGAACTGATCGTGCTCTGAATAATAGATATAGTCACCGTCCAGACAAAATGAAGATACTTCATGGTCAAAATAAAGAGAAGATTCCTTCACGGTATCGTTTTTTGAAAAAATGTCAATTCTGCACAAATCGGGAAATGAAATATAGATCTTATCCCCCACGCTATTGATCTCCGCAGGCTCGCCCGCAAGAGGAACATTGCAGATGGGTAACATAGTCTTTGTGTCGATAACAACCAATCTGTTATTGCCGGCGGTTATAACGTAAATGAGATCGTTTTCTGTAAACCAGTTTACAACGTCTCCGTCAAGAGTATATAGCGCTACAGTAGCCTTGATGGTAACAGAATTATTTTCTTCCGTGGCATTTTCTGTTCCCAACTGCTTCATGTTTGCAGGAACGTCCATAGTTTCAGTCGAAGCGTCCTTCAAAATGCCGTTGTTCACGTCTCCAAGCGTTTCGGCATTATCGCTTTCGCCTGTTTCTTGAGACTCCTTGCTTGTATCTTCGACCTTAGCGGTGTCCTCGCTCGATTCGCTTCCGCTCGTCTCTTGAGATTCCTTGCTTGTATCCTCGGGCTTAGCGGTGTCTTCGCCCGATTCGCTTTCGCTCGTCTCTTGAGACTCCTTGCTTGCATCCTCGGTCTTAGCGGTGTCCTCGGTCTTAGCGGCGTCCTCGCTCGATGCGCTTTCAGAACCGTTATCAAATCCAATATTCAGGCTGGGATCATTTAATATAATGTCATCTAAATGGATATTGATCTCTCCCAAATCACACGAGGTAAGTGCCAAAATCAGCAACAAACTAAATAAGATAAATACAATTTTTTTCATAACACTGCCTCCTTCACGGTCTTTATGTATTATCATTATATCATATCAAAAAAATATTTGCAAGTGTTTTTCGTTTGATCTCAATATTTTTTTAATAAAGTAAATTTTCAAAACAAATACAACCGCGCAATTCAGAAGTTTCGTTTGCTTTGAGAATTTACTGTCCTATTTTTTCTTTAATAAAAAAGGACAATTATACTTGACAAGAACCCTTTTTCATGTTAAAATAATCAAGTGATATTCGCGGGCGTGGCGGAATTGCGAGCGTGCGTAGCACCTCGGCAAGTAAGGCGTAAGCCTTACGTGAGCAGACTGCGCAAGATTTAGGATCACAATTTAATATTTGCGGGTATGGCGGAATTGGCAGACGCGCAAGATTTAGGATCTTGTGTTAATTCGTGCAGGTTCGACCCCTGTTACCCGCACCAAAAAACTAAAGGAGGAGCGTTTGCTCCTCCTTTTTTTATTTCTATTAAATTATCGCGCCGCCGTCGACAAGGGTCTTGCGAAGCGCCTGAACGTCGATCTCGTCGGGAGAAATGCCGTCCTTTGCCGCCATAGCCGCCGCGACACCTGCCGCCTCGCCCATCTGCATGCAGGAGACAGACACGCGGAGAGTACCGCTCGCCAACTTGGTTGCAGAAACAGCTCTGCCCGCCACAAGCAGATTTTTGACCTTTTCGGGCAACATAACGCTATACGGAATATGATATTTCCAATGCACCATGCCCATAGCTCTCACCTCTGCGGGAGCGGTATCGGTGTCGATATGGTGACCGCCGCAACCAATCGAATCCTCAAAATCCTTGCCCGACATAACGTCGATGGCGTTCATTACATACTTGCCTACGATATGTCTGGTCTCACGCACACCGATGTCGGGAACGTGAGTAACCTTAGCGTTTGCAAATCCTGCGGGATACTCGCGACGCAGGATCTCGGTTATCTCAAGCGCGCCGTGTACCAGCAGATTCTGACCCTTGGTCAACTGACGGGGGTTGGTTCCGTCGCCCACAAAACAGTTATGTGTGGGGCCAAACGAAAGCAGGATCGCGCCCGAATGAGAGGGTGTTACGTATATCTGTACCAGAATCCGAGGATGGCTTGCACCGCTTACGGGATCGGGATTAGTTATCGGCACACAGAAGCAACACATATCGCCCTTGGCGTAGCTTTCTTTGATGTTTTCAAAGTCTTGAAGCGCACAGCTCTGGTGAGTAAATCCGGGATTGGTCTCAAAATATTCAAAGAGTGCAGGAAAATCAACGCCCTCAACACGGTACATCGTACCCATAGGCTGCATCTGACCGAGCTTTATTGCGCCGCCCTCGGCAATATCGTTTTCATTTGCGCCAAGATAGCACTCAACACCGGACAGGAACGCTACGTCAGCGTCACCCGTAGAGTCGATAAAGCACTTTGCGCTATATTCAACAAAGCCTTCCTTGTTGGCAACGACTACCTTCTTAAGCGTATCACCGTCCATATCGACGACGCAGACCTTGCTGTCGTACAGTATCTCAACGCCTGCCTCGGCAAGCATATCAAGAAGCAGAGTCTCCGCCGCATACCTTTCGGTAAAAACGTAGCTTCCAAGATCGCCGTTAGTTCCCGATGCTCCGCCTGCCGCTACAAGTCTCATACAGAACTCGTGAGCGATACCGCCCGCAACCTGAACGCTTCGGGGATTAGTTCCAAGCACGTCAAGAACCTCACGCTTGTACTGCTCAAGATCCTTACAGTGTTCGGTAAATTTTGTAATTCCCGCGTTGCCCTCGGTCAGCATTCCGCCGACGTGGAAGGATCTTTCAAGCAGCAGAACGCTCGCGCCCTGTCTGCCTGCCGCTATCGCCGCCATAACGCCCGCAGTACCCGCGCCGCAGACTACAACGTCGTATTCTTTGCCACATTTTGCTTCAATGGTGTAATTCATTAGATTTTCCTCCGTTAAACGTATTTTCAAATCTTGATTTGTCGGGGAGGCGATGCCTCCGGCGGGGATGCGTTCCACCTTTTTTGAAAAAAAGGTGGAGCCAAAAAACTTCCCTAAATTGGGGTTCTACCCGCCGTTGTTAGTTTTATGATATAACTCGGACTGCTTGCTTGCAAGCGGCGGTTTGCAACAAGCTGACTAACGACTAAGTTTAGCTTCACGTTGCATATGGTGACGCTGAAAATTGTGCCAATTTTCAGCCTGCTCGCCCTTTCCGTGTTGCAACAGTTTAGAACCCAAGACGCATAGTGTTATTTTAACTTAAAGCAACTTTAAAATAAGTTGTTTTATATCGGCTGGGTTCTAAACCCTATCAATACAAAAACGACAGTGAGGGATTTTTTAACGAGCGTAGCGAAGTGAAAAAGCCGAGTTTTCAGCTTGCTGAAAAAAGCACACCCTAAAAGGACCCAAAAAATTCTGGAAGTTTCTTTGCTTACTTTCTTTTCCAAAGAAAGTAAGCCGCCGGAGGCACGCGTCCCCCCACAAACTGCAATTTATCTTAATTTATATTTTTCGCTCTATTCCAAACCTCGACGAATTTTGCAAGGCTTTCCTCCGAGCTCTCGCCATCGTAAGGACGCATCTCAAAGGAGACAGTTGCCCCCGATTTATCGAAATATCCGATTTTTTCAAGCATTTTAAGGAAATTTACTCCCTCGTTTTCACCGTAGAGCGCACCTTCATACCCCCACGGGATATGCTTGTCGCCGTAAAATGGGTGGGTAGAGTCATCAAGCTTGCAGTTGCCGAGGTGGATATGTACAAGAGTGTCATCAACCTTACTAAGAGCCGACTCAAGCGTCTCGTGCATAAGCGGAACGTGGCACATATCAAGCAAAAGTCCGAGCGTGGGGACGTCTTTGCGCCATTTTTTGATGAAGTCAACGGTTTCGTCAATAGGGCCTAACAAAAAATATTTGTCGATATCTCTGTCGGTGGGTTCAAGAGCAAGAGTTACGTCGCGGGGGAGCTGATTTGAGATCGCCACGATAAGCTCGCCGAGTCTTTCCTTTGCACCATCTCTGTCCTCGGGCAGATCGGGACCGCTGGCAAAAACTATCTTCTTTGAACCAAGCTCAAGGGCGTATTCACACTCGCGCATGATCGTGTCGTAGGCTCTTACGCGCTCCGATTTATCGGGCGAGCAAGGAAACGTGGGAACCTCGCCTGCTCTGTCGCCGATGTTATAATTTATAATCTTGCCGCAGTCTTTGAGGATTGCGATTTCCTCTTTTGCTCGCTGACCTCTCCATACCCAGCAGTCGAGCGCATCGATACTGTCAATTCCTACTGCCCTTTTAAGCGTTTCGGTGTGAGATACGGCATCGGTAATCGACTGAGGATACAAAAACTGGTGATTTACACCTAAAATAGCGTTTTTCATTTAAAATTCACCATTTCCTTTTCGTATTTGAGATACTGCGACCACGTCTTCAAAAGATTATCTCCCTTCATCACGACCGTGCGCTCGTCGGAGAAGATCTCGGGGTGTATCTGCTCCATTATTTCAAGATAACGGCAATCAGAGTAGACTATCTTTATCTCATAAGGTGCTTTCACCTCAAAGGGCTTTATTTTTGCTTTCACCGCCTCTGCAGCCTTCTTGCGAAGCATCTGCGCCGTAGCATCGGGAGGCAGACAAATTGCAGTATCGTCGCCAAGCGAGATCTTCACGGGACAGGTGACCAGATTTTCAATAAGTGCTTCGCCCTCGGCACAACCCATATCGTCTCCCGATATGAATTTCAGCGGTATTCCCTGCTCACCTGCAAGCGCTGCCTCAATACCGATCTCACCGACGAGAAGTCCGTTCAAATATATGGCATCATATTCGCGAAGATAGCTATGCGCCAAAAGATGTCCGGTGTGTTGCATGGTGTGAAGACCAAGCAAAAAGAGACCGTCAAACTCCGAGCCGACTCCTCTGTATTGCTCTCCCAAGATAGGCTTGCCCATAACCACGGGGGCATCTATACGGCTGATGTCCACATTTCGCCCGTCGGTGTGCATATCATAAACGACTGCCTCACCGCCTGCATCCTTGATACCTGAAAGCACAGCACAAAGATCATTCATAAGCATTTCTCTGCCAAAATCGCTGTTTTCCGCTTGTGGGAAGGTCGTTACTCCCGTAACGCCTTCAATATCTGTCATAACCAAAAATTTCATAAAGCGACCTCCATCATTTATATACAAATCAATTATACTACCTTCTTTGATAAATTGCAATCGCATGTCCGAAATGTATCATTAAAAGTCCATTATTTACAAAAACGTTATATAAACACGCCGTTGATAATTATACTTTTTGTTTTTCACCACAGTAAAAAATAATGTTTCAAGCGCTACACAATGCGACAAACTTCTTTGAAACATAGTTGTATAATTTATATATACTACTATGGAAGGAGATCTCCGGTGGTACAGGACGTATACATAGATCTGCTTTTTTTGATCAATTTCAGTATGGATTATCTCTGCTTATACATTTGCGCCAAGGTTCTGCGAAAAAAGCAAAAGCTTTTGCGGATGATAATAGCCGCCGCCATAGGCGGTATATATTCTGTAATTTCGGTCTTCTTTGTTTTTTCTGCTCCTATAAACCTTATATGCGATGCCCTGTTCTGCCTCGTGATCAGCGCAATAGCCTTTGCAGAGCGGAAACGGCTCGTATCCTCGACCTTGATCTGCGGATTCCTCTTCGTGGGAATATCAATGATGACGGGCGGAGCTATGACTGCTATTTTTAATCTTCTAAATCGACTTGAGCTGCCCCTCGATTCAATCGACGGCGACGGAATTTCAACCTACCTATTCGCCATCATCGCCGCCGTAGCAGGAATAATATCTCTTAGAAGCGGAGAGCTGATTTCCCACAGATCGTCAATTAAGGAATGTGAGCTGATTCTCACCATTTCGGGGCGCTCGGTTAAAGTAAACGCACTGTCCGATAGCGGAAATCTTGTTAAAGACCCGATGTCGGGAAAATCTGTCGTTTTGATCGACCGAACGGCACTTGCTAAAGTAACCGACGTTTCGATCTTTGACAATTTTTTGCTTGGGAATATGCCGAGCTCCAGCTTATGTATAAAGGGTTTGCGTATAATTCCGATAAACACTGCAGGAGGCAGGTCTTCGCTCTGTGCCGCCATTCCCGACAAGCTTACCGCAAGCCTTGTAACAAAAAAGAATAAAGCCGTTACAATAGAGCTTGACGCACTGATCGCTTTGTCCGACATCGGGCAAAGTGCCGAGGGTTGCCAAGCAATAATACCCTCAGAAATATTGAAAGTTTAATGCCCAAAATATAAGAAAGGAGTCGTTATGCCAACAAAAATTCAAGTGTTCGTGTTTAAATTAAAGCAAAAGATCGCAAAAATCTTCTCAAAAAGTTCAAAAAACAAGGGGGTATTTTACATAAACGGCCCCGATCTGCTCCCACCGCCTCTTACGAGAGAGGAAGAAGCAGAGGTCATATCCCGCCTCTCCTACGACGAAGATGCAAGACAATTACTTATTGAGCGCAACCTCAGATTAGTGGTCTACATAGCAAAAAGATTCGAAAACACGGGAATTAACATTGAGGATCTAATAAGTATCGGCACGGGCGGACTTATTAAGGCGGTCAACACATTTTGCGCCGACAAAAATATTAAGCTCGCAACATATGCTTCGCGTTGCATCGAAAACGAGATATTAATGTATATCAGAAAGAACTCGGGGCGATATGGTGAGATCTCGATCGACGAGCCTCTGAACGTGGATTGGGACGGCAACGAGCTCTTACTTTCCGACATACTCAGCACCGACGAGGACTCGGCGGCAGACGATATTATGCGTCGCGAGGAAATCGCCACGATCCGCAGGGCGGTAAACGCGCTCGAACCACGCGATCGCCGGATAGTAATACTTCGTTACGGTCTTGACGGGCACCCCGAAATGACGCAAAAAGACGTCGCTGATCATCTTGGCATTTCTCAGTCCTATATCTCACGTCTCGAAAAGAAAATAATCTCAAAGCTCCACTCCGATCTTTGCGGAAAGCTTTAAAAATAGCATTTGGATAAGAAAATCCTCTCTTTGTCCAAATGCATATCTTTCGTATTTATCAATCACAAACTTATATTCTTCTCAAATTCAACCATTTTTCTCTTGACAATTCTCTATTCGGAATTTATAATATACGTATACCGTATTTTGGAGGAAAAATGAAAGATTCACAGCACGACTCAAGCACAACGTATTTTATAGATTATTTTCACAGGAACTACACACAAGCTATTATAGGCGCGATCCTTCTCGTAATCGGATTTTTTTGTGTGTGGATCGGCTTCAGTTTTTATTTTCCCGTTTATATTGCAGGAATGATAATTACTCCCACTGCTCTGATCATTTTTATTGCCGGAACCTTCAAACGAATTCCTGACGAGCGTGTTGAGAGATCAATGGAATTTAAACTGGCGGGGCAAAATATTGAAATAGACACCGATAAGAGTTATTATTTAAAGCTGATTGACGACAAAAAGGAGATTGTGATAGAGGGTTACAGATATCACGAAAACGTGATGATAAAGCGACTTGTCAGCGCAGAACTCCGCACAAGTGAATTTTCACGATCTAAAATTCGAATTTTGAAGGACCGAATATATATTCTTAATCGAGAAATATCTCTTATCAGTGATCACGTTGTCGACAACGTTTACGAGCCAACCTTCGACAAGATCTTAAACATTGAGATCGTCCGAGATCGAATGGAAATTACTTTCGATAACAGAACCTATATTGCAAAGCCTTGTCTTCTGGTTATAACTTGTACCGATTCTGTGATCTCCCTCCCCTGTCTTGATGCCATCACCACAGACGATATACCGAAAAAGATCTTAAAGCAGAGGGCAGAATATCTGGGTATCCCATTCCTCTCCGATAGTACAAATCAAATTTAATAAAAAAGGAACTCCCGAGGGAGTTCCTTTTTTTATTTCCCGATCAAATTACTCTGCAGTAAGACCGGAACGCTCAATACCTTCAACAAGGTATCTCTGCATGAAGGAATACAGTATTACCAAGGGCAGAATTATCATCATACCCAGGGTGTTACGTATTGCCGTTGTGTAAAGCGATGCGTCGGTTTTAAGTTCAGACACTCTCATACCGGTAATAACATTCTCGAACACCTCTGCTCTCAACAGAGCCGACAGTGTCGTAGGTGCTTTTCTCAAGTTAGAGAAGAACAGCTCAATGTAGAAGCTATCTGTCCACTGCCAGCAGAATGCAAACAGGAACACTGTTATCATCATAGGCACTGACATAGGAATAATGATCTGTATGAAGGTTCTGAAGTCGCCCGAGCCGTCGATATACGCAGACTCCTCAAGCGAATCGGGGATTCCGCGGAAGAACTGTCTGAGCATGAAAATGTAAAGACCGTTCTTAAACGCAAGACCCGTAACAGAAAGGATGATCATAGGCCATATAGTATCTATAAGCTTAATTCCACCGGGGCTGTTAAGTATATTAATTTGCGCCAAAATGTTATTTATGCCGTCAAATCCGGGAATATCTATCGACGCTCCGCCACTGAGGAAGGAGATTATGCCAAATATGTCAAAGTATGTGAACTTAAGCGACATAGAGGACATCAACGTCTTGTGAGGCACGATCATGGTAAGCATGACCAGCATAAAGATTATTCCGTTACCCTTAAACTTATACTTAGCAACACCGTACGCGATAAGACAGCAGGTAAAGGTCTGAAGCAGCGCGCACGCCAGAGATAGCAGGAGCGTATTTGTAAACGCTTCCATGTAGTTCAGCTCTGTCCATATTGCCTTGTAAATATCGACCGACCAGTTCTTAGGAATAAGTCTTACGGTTACGTCTCTGAAATCCTCGGGAGCCATAAAGGATCCTGCGATCTTTGTAAAGAAAGGATAGAGCACGACGTAAGCAATTCCCAAAAGGAATATAAATCTAAATACCTTTACACCAATGTTTTGGAAGAAATATAAGTTAAGGAATTTAGCCTTAAGTCTTTCCTTCAGAGGAGAACGGTCAAAATCCGCTTTGATCTTATTTTTGGTATTTTTCTTGATTTTAGCAGTAGAATTATCCATTTTTCTCCTCCTTTCTTAGTCTTTTCTCTGATAGAAGACGAACATTGACATAATACCCGCAACCGCTGCAAGTATTGCCACAACTATCAAGAAGTACATCCAAGACATTGCTGCGCCTTCAACCTTACTTTCAACCGAGGCGTTGTAGATATAAGACATAACGCTGTTAGACTCGGTTGTAAAGGCATCGATGATAGTGTAAACGGCGTTTACAAGGATCATGGGCGAGATCATCGGGAAGGTTATCTTCCAGAAGGTCTCCCAGCCGGTTGCGCCGTCGATCTTACACGCCTCGTAGATCGCAGGTGAAATAGACTGCAGACCTGAAAGGAATATAAGCATCTGAACGCCCGAGCGGTTAACGATCGAGTAAATATCGTTAATGATATCAACGACGTAAGTAACAAGCTCCTGGCCAACCTTCATGTTAGCAAACAGAGCTTCAATGTCAAGCGCGGATACGATTCCCTCGGAAGTGCTTCCGCCGGAGCCATCGTCGATACCTGCGTCGCCCATGCTCGAGCCGAGAATGTTACTCAACTCGATGCTCTCCATGATGCCCGTTGAAAGTACAACGGGCAGGAAGAAGATTGCACGGAACGCAGCGCGTCCTGCCATCTTCTGGTTCAGAAGAACCGCCATGAAGAGTGAGAACAGGAGTATTGCGGGAACCTGGAATACAAGTTCACCGAGACCTGTTAAAAGTACTTGTGTAAAATTGGCATCTGTTGTCAAAGCTTCCTGGAAGTTTTTAAGTCCTACGAAAGTCAAAGCGTAGCCCTCGGGAAGAATAGTCAACTCGTTAAATGCCAACCAGATAGAGTCGGTTATGATCGGCAGGTAAACGCAAACAAAACCTATCAGGAAGGGTAATACAAACAGCCAGCCTGCTCGCGCCTTTCTCTTATCAAGAGACGCGATCTTTCTTTTCTTGGGAGCTTTAGTAGCTTCAAGTTTTATTTCGTTCTTCATTTCGCTCATTATATTATCCTCCTTCCTTATTTTTTGTTACCAACCATGATCGCTACGAACTCGTATGCGGGAATGGTATATTCGATACCGTCGTATACGATATTAACGGTATAGTTGTTGTAGTTAAGAATAACCGTCTTATAAGGATTATTATTGTCATCTCCGTATGTTACCGCAACGATATTCTCGGTATCATATCTGGAAGACGTATCCTTTTCTTCCTCAGGCTCTTCCTTAGGTGCATTATCACGGTCGATTCTTCTCTGAACGTCCTCGCTGAAGGTCGAGTCAAATTCAGAACACTTAGCAACCATATCAAATGCCAGCTGCTTTGTCTCCTCGGTAGCGGCAACGGTGAGGTTCATGTACTCGGTAAGAGACTTGGTGTAAGTGTAACGGCTATATGTACCGTCAGCATTTACCGAGTAGTAAACGTCCATATCTGCATCATAGAAGATCTCGGTTCCATCTGCAAGATCAGCTACCTTTTCGCCGCTGTAAACAGTTGCCGACTTAGGAACATACTTGTCATAATACTCATCTTTTACATAGTAAGTATATCCACCCTCAAGAGTTGCGGTAAAGTAGAGGTTCTGTCCTTTAATCTGATGCAGATCAAGATCGTCGATCTTAACTTTAAGTTTATCGGAGTTAGGAAGAATGTAAACTCCAACCTCTCCGTTAGTACCGATAGTGAAGTAGGAATATCCACTCTCTTCTGTTCCGTAGAAGTAGTAATCCTTACCGTCAGTACCTCTTGCAGATCTGACCTTATGACCGTTTATGGTTATATCAGTCTCTCTGCCCTCAACTATAAGCTCGTATCTATCAAGCTCTACACAATCAGCAACGTAGATAGCGCGGTCGATTGCCTGCTTAACGATACCGGATTTGAGTGCGATCTCGTCGTAATTTACAATGTCACGAACGGTCTTCTCACTACCCTCGGCATACTTGATCTCCACGCCCTCGCTCTTTGCGAGAACCTCGATCGCAGCAATCGCAAGAGCCAAGTGGGTCTTGGTGCTTTCGTAGTAGTTTACGATGGTTCTGTAATCAGCACTCTGGAGTGTTGCAACGCTCTGAACTGCAAGGAGTCTTACGCTGTTTGCCATGTCGCATGCCATGGTGTACTGCTCTTTCTTAGCCGCGTCATCGCTGACGTCGTAGCCAAGCTCCTTGAGAGCGGAAGCCTTAGCCCATGCCTCAACGTAGTTGTCTACGTAGCCGGCATTCTTCATCTTGGAATAGGTCTTGACCTCTTCGTCAAGCGCCTTTGCAATCTTGTCATTTTCAACGTAGCTTGCATACCATCCAAGGATCATATCGTCTGCCGCGTCATTCTTAACAAGATTCTTATACAAGGAGTAGAAAGAGGTTGTTTCGGAGCTTGCTGCCTGTGCAGCTACGTAACTATCAAAATCGATGTTATACTTGGAGCTGATAGCCTGCTGCTTACCGTCCTTTGCAGATTCTGCCTTGAAATAGAGCTTTGCAAGCTCATAAAGCTCTGCATCGTTGATGACAGCAAGATATGTTTGAATATTTGCTTCAAGCTCGTCTATTTTTGCCTGTGCAGCAGCCTTAGCATCATCTGTTGTTGCGGATTCAAGCGCTGCATAAGCAGATTTAAGCGAGTTCTTGGCATTGTAATAAAGCTGGTGATTATAAACGATAGTAGACTTACCGTAGTCAAGCTTAATCTCGTCTGTCAAGCCATTCTTTTCGTAATATGCCTTAACCGCCGCCTCAAGCTCTGCAGTGTACTGAGCAATAACACCATCCATATAATCGTGCATCTTTTCGTATTCAGATACAGGACGGTTGAATACGGTAACCGCATTCTTTATGCCCTCTGCCTTGGTAATAGCATCCTGATCGCCGGACTCAACTGCTCTGTAGTAAATGATATACGCTTCTTTTACTCTGTCGAAGTAATCTCTGTCAAATCCAACGGCACTGTTAATAGCCTTATTCTGGTTGATGTAAGCCGCCAAAACAGCTGCTACTGCCTCTGCCGCGTGAGCTTCAGCCAGCTTTCCGTTCTTTCTTGCGTTGCTTGCTTCAAGCTTGGTTTCAAGCCAGAGTATCTCCGCAGCATTGTCCTCATTATTAATATCATTAAGGAGCTCGTTGTAAATGTCAGCCTCAAGCTCATCGGAGTCAGGAATACGAACACCACCCTCAAGGAACTCATGACCTATAATGTACTTATCCTGTACGTCACCTAAAACGCCATTCAAAGTGCTGTATACTCCTGAAATATCATCCTTCCAAATGTCGTATCTGATGGAATAATACTGGCTGAGGTCGAAGTAATCCTTCAGCGCGTTGGTATTATCCATGGAAAGGATAAAGTAAGGAGATGCGCCATTCTCAATAGCCTTGAGAATTGCATACTGCATATCACCCTCCATGTTAAGGGGCTCGCCTGCAAAGCTCACTGAGCCGTGGAGAACTACACCTATAAAGGGTACTGCATTTGCCGAGAAGATGTAACGGGAGGAGTCAAGCGATACGTTGAGCATGTGATCTGCATACTTCCAAACGTAAGCGTTACCGCCATCGGTCATTACCTCAGCATAATTAGCATCGAAGTGCTCAAACGCCTCGATAGTAAACTGCTTGGAGTCCTCACGGTTGTAGGGATCATCCTCATCAAAGTCGGAGTTAAGCCACTGACCGAGAGTAGAAACCGAAATTCCTACTACGTTGTCGTACTTTTTAGCGTAATTCTTCTCTATTCTGTTGTAAAGAATATCGAAATATGCAGGAGAGATAATGATTTCATAATAGTTCATGTACTTCTGCTGAGTAGTACTGTACTCTCTTCTCGTAGCATATCTGTCATCGATAGTCTTTGCTGCATGGTCGAACTGGCTATATCCGTCGAACCAACCGTCATTGAGCTGGTATACAATGTCGAAATCGGGGAATATTCCCAGATTGCTTCCGTCCTCGGAATTGATATCCGCAGCCTTATCGAGAAGCTCCTGGAATCCGTCGTTGCCGCCAACGACCTTTTCGAATTCAAGCTTTCCGGGTACGGAGTAGTACATACCGCCGTTGGCATATCCGGTAAGCTTAAAGTTGATATTCTTGATTCCCTGTCCAGAAAGATGCTCGTACATCTCAACTATGTCTTCAAACGTAGTAAGAGATTCCATCATGTTAACGGGAATAGAAAGTATCTTCTTTGTTGTCTCAACCGCACCAAAGGTTTCGATATAAAGAGGAATATTGTTCTCAATAATATCGTCCTTGGTAAGCTTGGTAAGAACTCCAACACTCTCATCGGTGAGATACTCACGGTATGCAACCGCCATACCCATCCAAGAGGTGTCGTATGTCTTGTAGTCTACGTTCTTCATTTCCTCGGGCAAGGCAAGGTCTTCCCTATCCGTATCGGAAAGAAGAATATACTTCATTTTGTAAGAACCAACGTACTTACGGTCACAGACGATCGAGAAATCGCCTCCCGAACCAACGGAGATAGAATCCTGAAGATTGTACGTATCCTTAGGTCTGGGAACGACGGACATCTTAATGGTGTTATAGTCACTAAGAGATCCTGCGTGGTAGGTAGAAAGCGATGCCAATGCGTCACCCTCTTCGATAATAGCAACGTAACCGCGCTTATCGGTAACCTTAGTCTCGACAGCCTCCACATTATTCATAATGTAGTTGTAGGCAGAATAGAGCTTGCTCTCATTACCCTTACAAACGCTTCCGCTTTCGCCCTTCTCATAAGCTCTGATAGTATCAACTATTGCGCCGGAGATATTGTTGGACGAAATGACCTTTCCTGTATCAATATCGGAAACGGTGTAGTTGTAGTAGGAATATTCCTCAACTATACCAAATACGGGATAGCGGATAGGCTTCTGGTACGTTCCGCTTATCTCGTGATAAGCGAAGTCGGTGCCGTACACCTTACCAACGATAGAACGGCTGGTAGAGGTATTCAACTCCTTGAAATCAAAGAGAGTACCGGAGCCGTCGGGGAAGAAGTTGTAGCCCTCGTATCCGCTATGTCCTGCACCCATGTAAGGAAGCACGTCAATGCTTTCAAGAGTATAAAGAGACTCGTTGAAACGGATACCGTTTGCGGGAAGTCTTACGGAAAGACCGTCCTCCTCGATCTTGTATTCAAGAGCAAGTCTGAATACGGGAGGATTCTCGTCCTCGGACTCATAGTCTGTGATAGCATGGTCCCACTCAAGCTCCTCGTAGGTGTACTCGGGACAATACTTGAGAATGATCTCCTCGCACTCTGCGATCTCGGCTTCACTTGCGGTTGCGTCGAATACGAATACAGCCATTTTTGAAACTATAGGATAATCCTTGATTACACGAGCCTTATCACGGTCGGAGGCATTAAGGTTATCACTGATGTATCCAAACGCATTTCTCTTTTCAGCCGACATATCGATCTTATCCAGAGAATAAAGAGTATATCTGGTAAGGAATGCCTGAACGTCGAGCAACGCAGAGGAATCTGCCTTTTCATAAAGCTTTCCGTCGGGGAATGCTTCTTCAAACTTCGAGAGGATCATCTCTTCAAATCTTTCTTGAGAGATCCAACGAGGAACCAGTGTTTTGGACTGCTCACGACCGATAGTGTACTCTACACGGATACCGTCTTTGATATTCTCGGTAATGATCTGTCCGCGGTGTGCAGCTTCCTGGTAGCTTGTAAAGGTCTTGAATTGACCGCCCTGAGCGTTGTCGGTAAAGTTTACGATAATCTGAGAAAGAATCTCATATTTGGTGGTTGCGTTACCGGTAGAAGCTCCAACGTCATAAGGGTTGGTAAAAAGCTTCTCGCCTGTAATAGTGTTGACACAAGCAACTTCTCCGGAATAATCGTCAACGTAGAGCTCAAAGCCATTCTTTTTGATAGCCAATCTCATAGTTGCGATCTTTTCTTCTGGCGTCGCGTAAATATTATTAATGTAGGGATCTGTTTCGGGATCCGTGGAAATAATGGTACTTCCAACCGGTGTCTCGGGTGTTTCGGGCGTTTCGGCGGTGTTATTGTCGTCGCTTGTCTCATCGGCAGCAAACACCTGAATGGTAGCCAAAGCCGAGCATGCACTCATAATCATGAAAACAGCCAAGATCATCGAAATTATTCTATTAAATTTTTTCATATAATCACTCTCCTGTCTTCATTACATTCGGTACTGCAGCTCGGTTACGATGTTGGTGACCAAGCTTACCATCTTACCAACCAGAGTCGAGAACAACAGCACGAGGAATATGATGAATACCATACCCACAGCGGTCGCCGCGATCATGATTACGTTTTTGAACATTGTATAGTCGTGTGTAACCTGAGTTCCGAAGAAAATAAGTATTGCAAGCCAGATAAATGCAACTGTAGAAAGCATAGAAATAATGCCTGTTTCGGAATTAGTTACTATATTAGAGCCCATAGTTGCGGGAATGATAAGCAACGGAATGGGAACCAAGCTATAGCAGGTAGCTATGAAAATATCCTTAAAGCTTCCTTCTCCTTCAAACAGAGTGGTCAGACACCAGTTTGCTATTACAAAGAGAGCAAGAGGAATCAATACGCCGATTGCCTGTTCTCCAATTGATGAATATGCGCCGGTAGGATTAAGAAGGTAACCCTGACCGATCGACTGGTAATAGAACGCAGCGATGGTTACTGCGAGATAAACGAGAGATGCTCTGACAGAACCTCTCTTTTCATGCTTAAGATCCCAGAAGCCATCAAACGGATGGAGCATTACGTAAAATCCGTACAAAAGCTCGGAGAGGAAGGTTCTCTTTCCGCCGGACGTGGTATATTTGGCATTAACCTCGGTTATCTTCTTACTGATGAAGTAGAATGCTACGATTATGCCTACAATACCTAATATAAGAACGAGGAAATACTCGGACATCCACTGACGTCTAAGCTCCTGGAACGACTTTGACCAGTTTTCGGTATCGTAAGCCGCCTCAAACTGCTCAAGAGACTCCTCGTATTGACCGTTACGGTACATAGCCTGACCGATTCCGACGTATGCGGTATCGAAGTTAGAGTTTCTCTTCAAAACCTCTGTCCAAAGCTGAATAGCGGTATCGAAGTCCTGATCATTCTCCGATGCGATAGCATCGATAAGAATATCTCCGTACTCTGTTCTCTTGAATACGGTTATGGACGCATTGGTCTTGTCAAGAACCAACATCTTATCGTCCTGATATGTTATAGCCTCAATACCTGTAAGGTTTCCGAGCATTGTTCCTATATCACCAAAGGCAAAGAGCAGATTACCGTTACTGTCGTAGGTATATATTCTCTGTCTCTTGGAGTCGATTATAGACCATGTTCCCTCTTGACCGACGGCCACGTCTATAATAGTGGATACACCAACAGGGCTCTTATCCTTGTCAGCACTACTCGAGTTGTAGTCAACCTCGCCCGCAGGAGGCCAGAAGCCGTTACGCTTCATGATCTCGTCACCGTTGGTATTAAGCATCTTGACGGGCATATACTTACCGTCCTTGCTCTTGCCCTGGATAGCGCCGCCAACAGAGCCCTCCGCGATAGTGGACGTTGTTACGTAGATAAAGCCGTCCTTGTCGATGGTAATGTTGTTGAACTCGGTGGAGACAACGGAATTCTGTTGTTCCTTCTGTTCATCTGTACGGAATCTTCTCCAAAGAATCTCCCATGCAGAAAGTGTTACTGCCTGAGCACCGATAAATCCGGTAAACTCACCATCCTCGGTCATAACGATGACACCCTGATAGGTGGTTGCGGATACTACAAAAAGTCTGTCGTACTGGTCAACCGCGATAGCTACGGGGCTATAAAGCTTTGAATCTCCGAAAAGGTTGGATTCGGGTGCCTCGATTATCTTAAGGAAGTTACCGTTTCTATCGAACACAACTATTCTTGCAGCACCTGTATCACATACCCAAATGCGGTCCTTGGTTACGAAAACGCCCTCGGGAGCGGTAAGAGAATCGTTAACACCCTGTGCATTTACGAATGTGTCTATCAAGAACTTAACCTTATAATAGCGGTCCAGACAAACTATTCTGTTGTTACCTGTATCTGCGATATAAACGTTTCCGGCATTGTCTGTGACAAGGTCGTTAGGATTGTTTATCGCAACGTCAAGTCCCATATATGTTGAATCAACAACGGGGCTTTGTGCGGTATATGCATCGGGAGAATAGAGTGCAAATCCGCCTATAGAATAAGTATAGGTCTGATATGCGGAGCTTGCGCTGACTCCAACGACAACACAGGAGGCAATCATTACAACTGCAAATATTAAACACAATATTTTTGCTGATTTTTTCATATTGACCTCCTTTTTTTAGTCTTTCATTCCACTCGAGCCCATTGTTTCAACGATGTTGGACTGCGAGAACACGAATACCATGATGGGAACGAGCATCATGATAACCTGAGATGCTGCAGACGCGCCCGCACGCTTGATTCCGCCCGCGGTGATCTGTCCTATCGCGTAGTTGAAGGACTTGAGCTGCTCAGAGTGAATATACATCGACGCACCCGCGTTCCAGAGAGACTGGAAGGAGTACACGATAAGGGTCAGCCATGCAGGCTTAACCATGGGCATCGCAATCACCCAATATGTCTTAAGTTCGCTTGCACCGTCAAGACGTGCAGACTCAAGAACGGTATCGGGAACCGCGGTATCCATAAACTGCTTCATGAGGTAAAGACCGAGAGTGGAACCCCATGCAGGAACGATAATTGCAAGATAAGTATCAAGCCATCCAAAGAGCGACATTATAATAAAGGAAGTAATCGAAGTTACCGTCGCGTGGAACATAAGGGATGTCTGAACTGTCTTAAACATGAACGTACCACCGGGGAACTTGATCTTCGCCAGAGTATATGCCGCCAACGAGGCGATAAACAGGTGACCAAAGGTACCCGACACGGATGTGAACACCGTGTTGAATATGTATCTGGAGAAAGGAACCCAGTTCAAGCTCATAAGCGAGAAGAGCGATGCGTAGTTGCCGATCGTAGGACTCATAACGAAGAATCTGGGGGGGTACATCCAAAGCTCGTCGAGAGGCTTGAAGGACTGCATCACAACGTAGACCATAGGCAGGAACATGAATGCTCCCAAAAGCACCAACATAACCGTGATACCAAAGTCACCGCCCGCGCTTCGTGCAAGTACGACTTTATGATTTCTTGTTCTAAGTTTTGCCATATTACGTACCTACCTTTGAAAGAATCTTCTTTACAAGTCCGTTCGCGCCGATCATTATTACGAAGAGCACGACCGCAATTGCAGAAGAATAACCGATCTCATATCTCGATCCACCGTAGTCCTCGAGATGGTGCATGATGGTGTGCGCACAGTAGTCAGGGGAGGGATAACCTACCAGACCCGTGATAACCGCACCGAAGCCGAAGGACTGGGTGATTGCCATAAC
>JAZUAS010000040.1:0-3927 GCA_045638125.1 Eubacteriales bacterium
CGAGATACTCGGTGACAATCAACAAGCCTGTCAAGCTATAAAATGACACACAAAACACAAATAATTAACTACTATAAAAAAGATTTTTGAAAATGATTTTGCAAGGTCCTTAGAGAAAGTGTATCCTAATTTAAAAAACAAGACCACTGATGGTTAGGAATTCCTAACCTATCGGTGGTCTTTTTTTGTCCCAAAAAACAAGTGAAGGAGGTGATGTGATAATGCTTATTGTAACAAAACCGCAGTCGTAATCAAATAGATTTGACAGCGGTAAATCAACGCAAAAATAAACTCAAAATCAAAAAACAAGGAGAATTTAAATTATGAAAGAGTCGAAATTTACTAACTACGAACAATTACCGCTGTTTCTAAACGCAAACACGGTATCGCGTGTGCTCGGAATTGCAATATCATCTGCATACGAGCTGATGCACGAAAAAGATTTTCCCGCCATAAGAATCGGCTCCCGTTTAGTAGTACCAAAGGAGAAATTCATAGCATGGGTGGATCAAAAATCAGGAGGTAAGAAATGAGATTATATCAAAACGACGAACTGTTTCCGCTTTTGAAGGATTGTTATTTTCATCCGTCAAGGGAGGGGAATTACAAAACCGATGACCTGAAATCACAGCTTATATTCGCAATGATCACACTTTGGAAATCGGAAAAGATTGATTGCTTTGGCAAAACTTTTTTCAACCGTGCCATAAGAAATATCATTATCAATGAAATGATGCCCGAGCATTTGGATTTGTTAATCGAGATGCTCGGCGGTATTATTTCGAGATTAAGCGATGATGAATTGGCGGGGATGATAGTTATGTGCGCACTCTACGACGAAAAATTGCTTCACAAAATGTTAGTTGTAAAGAATGTTACTCCGAAAGAAAACAAAACATTTGGCGAAGTAAAATTAAAATCAGGAGGGTGCAATGCAGTTTGAAAAGAATTATTTTCCAATGCCAAACGAAATATTTTCGCTGGGTTTGTCCGCAGGAGAGATTGCAGTCTATGCCTATCTGATGCATTGCGAGGACAGAGAAACCTATCAATGCCACCCGAGTTATAACACCATAGGAAAGGCAGTTGGTATGAGTAAAAACACCGTTAAAAAGAACGTGGGACTTCTTGAAAAGAAGCGTTTGATAACAACAGAGCCCACAAAGGTTATCACCAAAAAGGGTGAAAAGCGAAACGGAACTTTGCTCTATACTCTGCTTCCCATAAGCTATGGTGTGGAATACCGTTATAGGCATCAAATGACGGAAATTGTTCATATTGCACGAAAACAGCAAATTCAAGGTTTGCTCAGCAATAGAGAAAAGACGGGATAATTCTCGTCCGATTTTAGTTGCAGGAATAAGCACGGCTATCCTTTCGAGGATTCCGCGCACCTACTTCGGACGGCAACGCCGACCGTTCAAGGGGTTTTGGGCTTTTGGGTTAGGGGTTACAAAATCCGATTTTTTCGGGCAAAGATATCCCAATTCCCAAAAGCCCGATGTTCCAAAGGGTTTAACGGATATAAACCCTATTTTCAAGGCGAAAAAACAAAATTATTAAAAGGAGATAAGAAAATGTCAGATAATGAGAAATTTGTTATAAGTGTCAAACCCGAGGTTATCAGAAAGGTTGACGCAATCTATAAGGACAGCGGTTATCAAAACCGCTCGCGCTTCATCGAGGATGCGATTGAATACTACATAGGATATGTTACTGTGAATGATTGCTGGGATTATTTTCCCGAGGTGATTACCAAAACCGTTGATAATGCTATGACGCCAAGCTTCAACCGAATGGCGAGTTTATTATTCAAGCTTGCGGTCGAAATATCAATGATGCTTCACGTAACCTGCGCTACCAATGAAATCGATAAGAATGAGCTTAACCGTCTTCGAGGTATGTGTGTTAACGAAGTTAAAAGGTTAAACGGGAAAATATCCTTCGATAAAGCCTTCGAGAAGCAAAAGGGTGAATATGGTGAGGAATGATTTTATGGAGAGAGAATTAGTTTCTCTCTCCAAGAAAAATTGTCTGGATATTCGAAAACCCTTGTGGTATTGTGTTGTACTAACGGGAGGTGAATTATAATGGCAAAACGCAGACCCTCGGGCGACGGAATGGTTCGTCAGAAAAAGCGCGGTCAATGGGAAGCGCGTATCGTCGTCGGTCACAAGGACGACGGCAAGCCGATCTACCGTTATGTGTACGGCAAAACGCAAAAGGAGGTACTCGATAAGCTTCATCAGCGCATCGAGGACTACCGCGGTGTTGAGCTGACCGAGGACAGCAAGATGACGCTTGGCGAATGGCTCGACAAGTGGCTCAACGAGTATATGCTCTTCACAATCCGCGAGAGCACGTGGAAGGCTTACGAAATTGCGGTGCGTATTCATATCAAGCCCTACCTCGGTGATAAACAGATCGCGTTTATCACCACCGCCGATGTGCAGAGAATGTACAACAAACTTAAAAAGAGTGGACGAATGGAGGCGCATTCCATCCACGGGCAAAAGCTGTCCGACAGTTACGTGCGCAAGATTCACATGATGCTTCACGAAGCGATGGACACGGCGGTGAAGGAACGGCTCATCGTGAAGAACCCGACCAACGGTACGACGATACCGAAAACCAACTATCCGCAAAAGCAGATCCTCACCGATGCACAGCTTGAAAAGTTCATGGTTGTGGTGATGCAGGACGAGCTGTGGCGCGACTTCTTCTACACCGAACTTACAACGGGACTCCGCCGAGGTGAGATCTGCGGTCTGCGTTGGGATGACTTTAATGAATCGACGGGGCACCTCAAGGTGTCGCGCACGATACTTGAAAAAACGGGAGGAGGACTGACCTGGGGCGACACCAAGACCGAAACAGGTATGCGAACGATACTCCTGCCGCCGAGCACCGCAGAGATGCTTCGTGAACGAAAGAAATCTTCATACAGCGAATGGATCTTTCCGAATTTCTACAAGCCAGAGCAACCGTTGAATCCGAACAGAGCCTACGATCGAATGAAGGTGCTTCTCAAAAAAGCCGAGCTTCCGCTGATCCGCTTCCACGATCTCAGACACACCTTCGCCACCCATGCACTTACAAGCGGTGTGGATGCCAAGACACTTTCGAAGATCCTCGGCCACACCAACGCCAGCTTCACCCTTGATACCTACACCCACGTGACAACCGATATGCAAAAGCGCGCGTCAAAGATCGTGGGCGGGTTCTTGGATGACCTTATTATCAAGGAGGATGACAATGGCTAAGAGAAGAAAAAACGGAAAAGGTATGTTAAGACAACGCAAGGACGGTCGGTGGGAAGGCAGAGTTGTTGTCGGCTACGATGACAAAGGTCTGCCGAAAACCAAGAATGTGCTTGCTAAGACCAAAACAGAGTGCGCCGAGAAGCTGGAAAAGCTTCGTGAGGAATACCGTCACCCGAGCACACGGTGCAAGCCGGATATGCTCTTCGGCGACTATATCGACTTCTGGTATCAGAACTTCTGTAAGCCCGCCGTCCGCCCGCTGACTCAGCAAAACTACGAGAATCGCATCTACGATCACATCATCCCCGAGATCGGAAGGATACCGCTGAACAAGCTGTCGCAGAACGATCTGCAGCAGTTCTACGCTCGGCTGAAGAAGAACGGGCGAAGGATCCGCGTGGAGCAGTACGGCCCCGAGCTGTCCGACCGAATGGTACGCGCTTGCCACGCAAGCTGCCGCTCGGCACTTGAAAAGGCGGTGGAGGACGAAGTCGGAGGCCAAGCGGTCTTAGGAAGACAATAGAGAGGGACAACTCCTTGGCTCACAGAACGACATGGCTACGATCCGACTTCGTGGAGCAGTACGGCCCCGAGCTGTCCGACCGAATGGTACGCGCTTGCCACGCAAGCTGCCGCTCGGCACTTGAAAAGGCGGTGGAGGACG
>JAZUAS010000041.1:0-6475 GCA_045638125.1 Eubacteriales bacterium
GGGACAAATGTGCTTTTAGCTCAGCCGGATAGAGCAACTGCCTTCTAAGCAGTAGGTCGGGGGTTCGAGTCCCTCAAGGCACGCCAATTTGCTATGGGGCAGGTATCCCCTGCCCTTTGGCAATAATTTTAATTCAATATGGTGGATGTAGCTCAGTTGGTCAGAGTACCAGGTTGTGGCCCTGGGGGTCGCCGGTTCGAGCCCGGTTATCCACCCCACAAAACAAAAAGCACTCGCTCGCGGGTGCTTTTTTGCTTCCTTTTCAAACTGAATATTTCGGGGTGTGGCTCAGCTGGTAGAGCGGGTGGTTTGGGAGCGTGAACAAGCCTCGCCGTTATGAAAAATCAAAAGTGCGAAAAACCCTTTATTTATGCGGGTTTTCGGCACTTTAAGAAAATGCAAAACAGCGTAGATTTTGCTTTTGACCACAGTTTGTCCCACTTCTACGCAAAACCATAAAAATTCAATACAAAATCGGGGTGTGGCTCAGCTGGTAGAGCGGGTGGTTTGGGACCATCAGGCCGCAGGTTCAAGTCCTGTCACTCCGACCAATTTTGCGGTTTTGACCGCACACGAAAGGCGCAAAGTAAGGGTTACTTTGCGGCTTTTTTCTTCATCAATTTAAACTCAACATAGCTATGCTTTACAATCGGAGGAAAATATGAACAAGGATTACATTTATCAGATTTCAATAAGGAATTGGATTGAAAAAGTCTTAGGTACCGAAATAATGGTTCCAGTATGGGGAAATAAAATATCTGATGGATATGACATTTGCATTCAAAGTTTTATTTTTCCACTTGAAGCTATAGACGAAGAAATGGAAACAGATACATACAACGCCAATACGATGTCACCCGGGATAACTGTATATGGCTCTTGGGAATCAGATGAAAAAGTCTATCATCAGTGGAATAACGGTAACGGATATGAACCAATTGTTATCGAAAGAGATTTTGATGGATTAGCAGCCAAATCAGTCGAAATAGTCGAAGAATTCCGATTATTGTTTAATCTCTATCATAATCAGCAAAAACAAGAGTATATTGACTTAGCGAATGGGGACAACATTACAGTTGTAAAATTTGAAGAGAGCGGATTTATTACTATTCACAAAAGATATTTAAAGACTTATTTGGCAGTCAAGGAAAAGGCTCTTTTGCTGCATGTTGACAGTAGATGTACTGAAATAGATAATAGCACTAAATTTTCTGATGATGGTTTTGCGTTTAGAAACGATGAGGGAAATCTTTATTACACTCTAAACATCGGGAATTGCTCAAGAGGATTAAAACGTGAAAATTACTCATTCATTTATGCTAAAAAAGTAATTAAAGGATGTAGTCTCTTGGATTGCAATATATGGCCCTACAAACAAGAAAAAGACTATATTGACTTTATTATAGATATAGATGACAACGGAAAAGAAATAGAATATACATGCAATCCTCAAAAATTAGCAAATTATTTTGGTGCCAACCCAACTGCTCCTCATTATTTAACTCCCGTATACTTCGATTCTGCTGTTTTAAATAAATATTATTCAAAGCCCGAAATATACAAGGTTGAGGATGGCATCATTCGTTGCGGAACACTTTGGGCATTATATGTAGATAACCATAATACAGGTTATATATCTGCATACTTGGGAGATTTAGGACGAGATTTGCCCAGCAAACAAGAACAACATTATTGGAGAGGATTTAATAAAGTAATTGATGGACATCTAAGTGAAACAAAGTTAAAAAGAGATTTCATGTCTATAGCAGCCGATGCCGAGTCATTGGACTTTGTCTTTAAGAAGACATACACAAAAACAAACAACTTATTTGAGGCAAAAATAGGATGGCCTCTTTTCCTTCCGTTAGCAGAGCAGGATATCTATAATTTTGAGACCTTACGCATACCTATTAATAATTCTATCGCAGAAATGGATATGTTGGTCCTTTCGTTAGTCAAAATCTTAATTGATTCTCTGAATGAAAAAAATATATCCAAGCAACTGACGGGTAGCTATGAGAAATTAGTAGGCAGCATAGCAAAAATTGAAGCGATGTTTTCCGAAAAAAGCATTTCAGATTACGATAAACACATAAAATTCCTTAGAAATTTACAGGAATTGCGTTCAAGTGGCACTGGACATCGCAAAGGAAAAGGATACCAAAAGATTACTAAAGTTTTTGATGTAAAAAAAGAAAACTATGCTGAGACATTTTCTGCAATCTTGAGTAGCGCAATTGAGTTTTTGAAGTTCATTGAAAGCAATATAAACAAATTAGCATAATGTTTTATTGACTTTAATCTTGTAACAAAAACCACGAGCTAATCCCCACTTCCTTTTCTTTGTTTACTCCGCACCAACCATTGAGGGCGCCGTTACTCGGCGCCCTCTTTTAGTTTTGCTTTTTCTTCTGCGATTTCCGCTTTCTTTTCGGCGATCATCTCGGCGAGCTTGGTTTCGCACTGGTCGCGGGTTTCGGCGTAGACGTTGAATTTCTTTCGTTTACCGTTTGGCAGGCGCGGATAGAAGCTGCCTTCCCAGAGGTGGTCGTTGATCTGGTACACGCATCCGGTTCCCGATTTGCGTATCTTTCTCGGGACGGGCTCGGGATGTGGCTCTGTGGGCTCGTACGGTGTGTTTACGGGCGTGTTTGCGCTTGCCGCGGGAGTTGGCTTTACCTCGGGCATCTGCGCGTCCGTACCGCCGATCTTGCGGTCAATGTTGACCGCCGCCTGCATCTGCATCGTGTCGGTCATATGGCTGTAAATATCAAGTGTAGTCGCGGCAGACACGTGCCCGATGGTCGCCGACAAGGTTTTGACGTCCATTCCGTTTTCAAGCGCCATGGTTGCGAAGGTGTGGCGCAGATCGTGGAAGCGGACGCGCTTACAGCCCGCACGGCGAAGGATCCTGCCGAGGATATCGCTCGTTCCCGTGGGATACCTGGGCGAGTCGGGATTTTGCGGTGACGGGAACATCCATCTGGAATCCACCGTTTGCTTATAGCTTTTCAGCACCTCGACAAGCGACGGCGGAAGCACGATGGTGCGCACCGACGATTTCGTTTTCGGCACGGAGATCTCAAGCTTGCCGTCCACGGCGCACACCTGACGGGAGATATGAAGCTCCCCCGTGCGGAAGTTGAGGTCATCCCATTGCAGTCCGAGTATTTCCCCTCGGCGCATCCCCGTGCCAAGCTCGAGAAGAAAGAATTCATAGAATCCGTCCTCCTTGGCTTGCTTTAAGAACCGCGCGAGATCCTCACGCGACAGCACCTGCATCTCGTGGGCTTTCTTCGGCGGTAGGTTACAGCCGATGGCGGGATTGGTGCGGATGAGCCCGTCCTCCACCGCCTTTTCAAGCGCCGAGCGGCAGCTTGCGTGGCAGGCGCGAACCATTCGGTCGGACAGCCCGGGACCGTACTGCTCCACGCGGATTTTCCGTCCGTTCTTCTTCAGCCGAGCGTAGAACTGCTGCAGATCGTTCTGCGACAGCTTGTTCAGCGGTATCTTTCCGATTTCGGGGATGATGTGATCGTAGATGCGGTTCTCGTAGTTTTGCTGAGTCAACAGGCGGACAGCGGGCTTGCAGAAGTTCTCGTACCAGAAGTCGATATAGTCGCCGAAGAGCATATCCGGCTTGCACCGCGTGCTCGGCGGGCGGTATTCTTCACGAAGCTTTTCAAGCTTCTCGGCGCACTCGGTCTTGGTCTTGGCGAGAACGTTTTTGGTCTTTGGCAGACCTTTATCATCGTATCCGACGACGACTCGACCTTCCCATCGTCCGTCTTTGCGTTGTCGGAGTAATCCCTTGCCATTCTTTCTGCGTTTAGCCATTGTCATCCTCCTTGATAATGAGGTCATCCAAGAACCCGCCCACGATCTTTGACGCGCGTTTTTGCATATCGGTTGTGACGTGGGTGTAGGTGTCAAGGGTGAAGCTGGCGTTGGTGTGTCCGAGTATCTTCGACAGCGTTTTGGCATCCACACCGCTCGTCAGCGCGTGGGTGGCGAAGGTGTGGCGCAGATCGTGGAAGCGTATCAGCGGAAGCTCAGCACGCTTTAAGAGCACCTTCATTCGATCATAGGCTGAGCCGGGATGAAGCGGATCCTCGGGCTTATAGATATTCGGGAAGATCCATTCGCTGTACGAAGTTTTCTTCCGCTCCCGAAGCATCTCCGCGGTGCTCGGCGGCAGAAGTATCGTTCGCATACCTGTTTCGGTTTTGGTGTCACCCCAAGTCAAACCGCCGCCTCTCTTTACAAGCACTGTTCGCGACACCTTGAGATGTCCCGTTTCAACATTAAAGTCCGACCAACGCAGACCGCAGATCTCACCTCGGCGCAGTCCCGTTGTCAGCTCGGTGTAGAAGAAGTCGCGCCACAGCTCGTCCTCCATTATCACCGCGATGAACTTTTCAAGCTGTGCATCGGTGAGGATCTGCTTTGCGGGATAGTTGATTTTCGGTATCGTCGTGCCGCTGGTCGGGTTCTTCACGATGAGCCGTTCCTTCACCGCTGTGTCCATCGCCTCGTGGAGCATCATATGGATCTTGCGCACGTAGCTGTCGGACAGCTTTTGCCCGTGGATGGGATGGGCTTCCACTCGTCCGCTCTTTTTGAGCTTGTTGTACATTCTCTGCACGTCGGCGGTGGTGACGAAGGCAATCTGCTTGTCCCCAAGGTACGGCTTGATGTGAAGGCGTACAGTTGTTTCGTATGCCTTCCATGTGCTCTCGCGGATGGTGAAGAGCATATACTCGATCAGCCACTTGTCGAGCCATTCGCCCAGCGTCATCTTGCTGTCCTCGGTCAGCTCCACGCCGCGGTAGTCCTCGATGCGCTGATGAAGCTTTTCGAGCACCTCCTTCTGCGTTTTGCCGTAGACGTAACGGTAGATCGGCTTGCCGTCATCCTTGTGACCGACGACGATCCGCGCTTCCCATTGACCGCGCTTTTTCTGACGAACCATTCCGTCGCCTGCAGGCCGTTTCTTCGGCATCACATCAACTCCTTTCTCATCAGCAACACACTATACCATAACTTTTTTACAAGTCCAGAGAGAATCGGAAGAAAGAATTTAATTTTCATCATTCGTCCTCCTCATCCTCAGCGAACTTCGGGTCCATCAGTGCTGCGTAATCGATCTTGCCCTTGAGCTTGTAGACGTGACCTTCCGCCTTCTTGCGATAGCCTTCAACGAATTTCGGGTTGAATCCATACACCTCAGCAAGAATTTGAACGATGGTATCAAGCTCGACTGCGTAACGATAGAGTCCTTTTGATACTCTCGTATTGATCGGACCGAGCTCGTTCTTGATCGATTTCCTGATCTCTTCCGAGAGAAGGTCTCCGTTCTTATCGATGACAAGCTTTGTGATATAGCTTTCGATCGCCTTGGAAGCGAAGGCGGAAAAGGAGTTGACCTTTGCCTCGCCGAAGAGAATTTCCGCACGCTTGACGAGTTCTTCGTCAATATAAATGGTGGTTCTCATCTTTTCGTTTTGATCCTTCATTTTGATCTTCCTTTCTGTATTTCTCATTCTTCACACCGTAAAAAGGGCGTGATATGGGGCAATTTTAGATTTTCTTCACACTTTTCGAGTGTGAATCGCAAAACTGGGCACCAATGCTGGTTTTATCGGTTGCCTCCGTTTTCCTCTCAAAAACGCCCTAAAACGGTGCTTTTTCGGTCGGCTGTTGCCGTCCGAGGTGATTGGAAGGCGGCAAAACACGAGTGTGAGCCAGCCTTCCTTTAACCTGCTTGAAAATAATCCTTGATAAGCTGGCTATCTTCAATGCCTCGCATCGTATTTCGCAGGCTTTTCCTGTGCCTTCGCTCTCGCCGATTCGTGCTGTGCCATTTCAAGCTGCATTTCGTAATGCCGTTCTATAACGTCGCGTATCGGCAGGATCGTATAGCACAGACTTCCGTTGTGAACGCGTCCGTCCCTGGTGTTGACTTTGGTAGGCTCGGTGAAGATCAGACCCTTCTTTTCAAGACCTTGAACGTATTTCTTCGCGCTGTTTTTGCTTCGCCCGATGGCTTCGCAGATCGTCGCGTAGCTCGGATGACACTTGAAGGTTTTTCTGTCCTCGCAACGCATCAGAAACGTATACACCAAGATCTCGCCGTCGGTCAGCCCGAGACTGAAGATCTCATTCGGCACGGGAAAGAAGTTCTGCATTTTTTGTTGTTGCAAATACATCGCTTCACCTCACGCAACCACTCTAACTTTTATTTCGCATTCAATCGGAATGCTTTCGCCTCTCATCACTTTATGAGACAACTCCAGCGCGTTCGCAAGCACTACGGTTAAAAACAAGTGATGATATAATTGCTCGACGCTTGTTTCTCCGTGTTCTTTCCAACGCCTGATCGCATCGTCAAGTTCTTCGGGCATCATTTTGTTGAGCATCATGTTGCGGATCATATCTTGTGAGTAGATATATCCGCAGCATTCAACATTGTCTG
>JAZUAS010000042.1:0-1838 GCA_045638125.1 Eubacteriales bacterium
CTTAAAGACCACATTAGCAACGCATTTTTCCTTCTTTTTCTGGCACGCAAAACATTTTGCTATTTCTTTCATATAACTCATATCAAGGCCTATTATTCAAAAAGTGCGTCTACGAACTGCTTTGCGTCAAATTCCTGCATATCGTCGATCTTTTCGCCGACGCCGATGAATTTAACGGGGATACCAAGCTCGCGCTTGATGGATATAACGATACCGCCCTTTGCGGTGCCGTCCAGCTTATTGAGGGTAATACCGGTAATATTTGCCGCCTTACTGAATTCCTTTGCCTGAATAACCGCATTCTGACCGGTGGTTGCATCGAGAACGAGAAGGTTCTCTCTGCTGGCTCCGGGTAGCTCGCGGTCGATAACTCGATTGATTTTTGCAAGCTCGTTCATAAGGTTCTGCTTATTGTGAAGTCTGCCTGCGGTGTCAATAATGAGCACGTCGGCTTCCTTCTTCTTTGCGTAATTAATAGCGTCGAAAACAACTGCCGCAGGGTCACTTCCCTCGCTCTGCTTAACGATCTCTACCTTGGCTCTCTGGCACCACACCTCAAGCTGGTCAATAGCCGCCGCTCTAAATGTGTCAGCCGCCGCAACAACTACCTTTTTGCCCTGCAAACGAAGTCGCTTTGAAATCTTACCGATGCTGGTAGTCTTACCTGCACCGTTAACGCCGATAACAAGCACCACGGAGGGAGTGGTCTCAAGCTTCAAGGGCTGATGCTCTCCGATCATCTCGCCGAGAATCTCTTTGAGAGTGTCGAGCACCTGATCCTTTTCCTTAAGTCTGCCGTCCTTGATGCGGTCACGAAGCTCCTCGATAATATCCTCGGTAGCTCCAACGCCTACGTCTGCCATAATGAGAAGCTCTTCAAGCTCCTCAAGCATATCCTCGTCAACCTTAACGAAGTTCTTGAGCAACTCGTTAACAGAGCCGAAAAGCGCATTTTTGGTCTTGGTAAGACCCTTTTTCAGCTTTTCCCAGAAGGAAAGCTTTTCGCCCTCCTCTTCTTCGGCTTCTTCTGCGACAGGAGAGATATTCTCTGCCTCCTGCTCTTGCTTGAATACGGTAAAATCCGAAAATTCGCCGTCGATTTCAAGAGCGTCGGAATTGTTTATCTCGTCAGCATTCTCTGCTTCAAACTGCTCTGCCGCCGCGATCTCCTCCTCGGTCAGCTCCTCGGAATCTTCCTCGGAAGCCACATCAACTATGGGAGCCTGCTTCTTTTTCTCGTCCTTATTCTTTTTGCCAAAAAGCTTATTCAAAAATGCCATTCCATTCACCATCTTTCTGCTTCTCGATGTCCTTTACGTCGAGAGTGAGTATCTTGGAAATACCGTGCTCGGGCATGGTTACACCGTAAAGTCTGGTTGCCGCCGCCATAGTGCCACGGCGGTGGGTGATCATAATAAACTGCGTGCCATCGCTGTATCTCTTTATGTATTGCGCAAGTCGCTCAACGTTGACCTCATCCAGCGCCGCCTCTATCTCGTCGAGAATACAGAAGGGCGTGGGGTTGACCTGAAGCGTTGCAAAGAAGAGCGCAACGCCGATAAACGCCTGCTCACCACCCGAAAGCTGCATAAGATTCTTGATGATCTTTCCGGGAGGTGCCGCCTTGATCTCAATTCCGCTTCCAAGCACATCGTCGGGATCGGTAAGCGATATCTCCGCGCTTCCGCCGCCGAAGAATTCCGCAAATACCTTGCCGAAATTCTCGTTGATCTTGTTGAAGGAATCCATAAAGCTGGTCTTCATCTCGACCTCAAGCTTGTCGATAATGTTCAGAAGATCCGCCTTTGCGGCATTGAGGTCCGCGATCTGTCCCGACA
>JAZUAS010000043.1:0-4552 GCA_045638125.1 Eubacteriales bacterium
GGAACCACACAAGTGGGGGGTTCCCCCTCCTCGTTTTTAACAATATTATTATTTTAGCAGTGAAAATCACTGCTTTTTTGTTTCCATATAAAAATATCACACATTTTTATCATTTTGACCAATATCGCGGACAACATTAACTCATGCTATACTATAAAATTGTATTAATTGATACCAATATTGGTCAAGCGAGGTTAAAAAAATGGAACAAAAACTCAGAAGAGACAGAAGAATAGGTGATAATCTCCGCGCTTTGCGTGACAAACACGATATTTCACAAGAAAAGCTCTGCGCAGAATTACAAAGACGCGGATGCGATATTGCAAGAAGCGCATATGCAAAATATGAATCGGGCGAGTTGAACGTAAAAATAAGTGTTATTATCGAGCTAAAGAAAATATATAATTGTACTTTTGATGAATTTTTCGATGGTCTTGATGTATCCGGTAACGACTGAAATGGACGTTAAAATTGAAAAAATAATAGGGCAAAACATTAGGATTCTCCGCGAAAAATCCGGAATGACTCAAGAAATGTTAGCGGCAAAGCTCCAGCTTGAGGGCTGTGATATTACCAGAAGCGCGGTCGCGAAGATCGAAGTAGGGCAGAGACATCTCTATCCCGACGAAATCATTCTAATCAAGAAAATACTAACCGTGTCTTACGATGAAATATTTGAAATAAAATAATAAGCATGAACAACAAAATCAAAAAAGCATTAAGATTTATAAAAAATTTAATATGCGTGCCGAGGTGTGCGTCATGCAATCTGCGACTTTCCCCGTTTCCCGAAACAGACGAAATTACTCACGGAAAGATCTGTTTTTGCGAAAAATGCAGAGCAAAATGGCAGACGGCTAAGGCGGAGCCTTGCCCCGTCTGCTATAACCTTTCCGAAAAGTGCAACTGCACACCCGATTTCTTTTTTAAATATCAACCAGATATTCCGTCGCTCTGCTTTTACCGTCCTCATTCGGGTGATGCGCCCAGCCGCGCAATTATTACCATGAAAAGACGGCTTGACGTTGAGCTTTTTGAATTCATGGCAACCGAGCTTTATCCCAAACTTGAAAAGACTCTTGGCAAAATGGGAATTGACGGCAAGGACTGTATTTTTACCTGGATGCCGAGAAAACGCGACGCCATAGTCGACGCCGGATTCGACCAGGGCAAAGAGCTTAGCATAAGACTTGCAAAAAGCTTTGGAGCAGAGTGCCATCCCTTATTCATCCGCATAGGCGGAAGGGAGCAAAAGCGTCTTGATAAAAGCGCTCGCAAAAGCAACGCAGAAAAACACTTTAAGCTCAATGAGTCAATGAAAGGATTTTCTCCCGCTCTAAGATCAAAGGGGCTTGAAGCCTTCCTCAAAGATAAAAACGTGGTGATAATAGACGACGTAATGACATCGGGTGCAACACTTCGCCGCGGTGTCGAGCTTTTATCCTCGGCAAAAGTCTCCAACGTAGTAGTTGCCTGCATCGCCAAGAGCGCAAAGGAAGAAAATTCTGACGGATAACCAAATAATGCCACTCATCTTAATTTTCCGACAACAAAACTCTTTCTTCGATCTTTTGTTTTCTGTAAGTTAATGATATATTTATAAAAAATATTTGACTTTTAGTAGTATTTTGTTGTATAATTATAATGAGATATTATAGAGACTCGCTACGGAGGATTTTTCGGTGTTTAAAAACATAATTCTCAGCAGAGACATTGGAATAGATCTTGGAACCGCCACCGTACAGGTATTCGTGCAGGGAAAGGGAATCGTTATGCGCGAGCCCAGCGTGGTAGCCATTGATAAGTCAACTGATAAGGTAATAAAGGTCGGTAAGGAAGCCCAGGATATGCTCGGCAGAACGCCCGACTCTATTTCTGCGCTTCGTCCTCTCAAGGACGGAATAATAAATGAATATGACGTCACACTGAAAATGCTTCAGTATTTTATCCGCAGAGCCTGTGGAAAGACCATTCTCCCTCCGAGAATAATGATAAGCGTTCCCTCGGGCATGACCGAGATAGAGGAAAGAGCGATACTTGACGCGGCAAGAGAAGCAGGTGCCAGAAAAACATATCTGATTGAATCCCCCATAGCCGCGGCTTTAGGCGCGGGACTGAACATAAACACGGCGATCGGAAATATGACGGTAGACATCGGTGGTGGTGTGACAGAGATCGCGGTGATCTCCCTCGGCGGAATAGTCGTTTCCAAGACTATTAAGGTCGGCGGCGACAGCTTTGACGAGGCGATCGTCGAATACGTAAAAGACAATTACAACACTCTGATAGGCGAGAGAACCGCAGAGAGCATTAAAATGAAGATCGGCGAGGTCTACGAGCACGGTCAGGCAAGACTTCTTGAGATCAAGGGCAGAGATATTTCAAGCGGTATGCCCAAAACCGTAACTCTTTCCTCAAAGGAGATGATAGGCGCGATGTACGAGCCTATGACATCTCTTATCGACGGGATTTGCGACATTATCGAGCACACTCCCCCCGAGCTTGTGGGAGATATTCTTCACAACGGAATTATTTTAGTAGGCGGAGGTGCCCAGCTTCGCGGACTTAACAAGCTGATCCAGCGCGTTACGGGAATTAAGACGGTTATCGCGGAAAATCCCGAGTCCTGCACGGCTCTTGGAATGGGCAAGAAAATGGAGACTCTTAACAAATTCTCCTTTGATGATGACACGTCGTCACCCTACGGCAGATAATATTTGAAAGGCTATTTTTTATGAACTACGTTATAAACGGCTACGAGCCAAAAGCGGTTTTTGAAATATTTGAGGATATTTGCGCTATTCCTCATGGGTCGGGCAACGAAAAGGGTGTTGCCGACTATATTGAGGCTTATGCGAACAAGAGAGGACTTTTCGTTCTCCGCGATGAAACCGGCAACGTTTTCGTTCGCAAGGACGCAACAGCCGGCTACGAAAAAACCCCCGCAATACTTTTGCAGGGACATATGGACATGGTGTGCGAGAAAAATTCCGACTCGGATCACGATTTTCTCCGTGACGGACTCAAATTGTCGGTAAAGGACGGATTCCTCTGGGCTGACAACACCACCCTCGGCGCTGACAACGGAATAGCCGTTGCTATGATGTTAGCGTTGCTCGATACCGAAAATCATCCCACCCTTGAGTGCTTGTTCACCGTTGAAGAGGAGACCGGACTTGCAGGAGCGCAAGGATTTGACTGTTCGGTGGTAAGTGCAAAGAGAATGATAAACCTCGACAGCGAGGAGGATTACCAGATCACCGCAGGCTGTGCAGGTGGCAAGAGAACCGAATTTACCTTTGATTGCAACAAAGCTCCTACAAAGAATGGCGACATTTTCCTTGAAATATCCGTGACAGGCCTTTCGGGCGGTCACTCGGGAGCAGAAATACATCTCGGCAAGACCAACGCCATTATCTTGATGGGCAGACTGCTTTCCGCTGCATATTCGTCAGCGAAATTCAATCTTGTAAAGATCAATGGCGGAGGAAAAGACAACGCTATCGCAAGAGAGTGCTTCGCAACGCTCCGCGTTGCCGACGAGGAAGCCTTTGATAAGGTCAAAAAGGCTATTATCGGCGAGTCCTTGAAAGTGAGAAAAGAGATATGTAAGGATGATAAGGGCTTGTCGGTAGGAATCGGCAAAGCTACCTCTGATTTTTGCTTGGACGAAAGCACTACCGAAAAAATTATCGGATTCCTTTCGGTTATTCGTACGGGTGTGCTTAAAATGAGCAATCAGATCTCGGGTCTCGTTGAATTTTCAAGAAATCTCGGAATCGCGGCGACAGAAGAGGAGAGGGTAAGATTCACTCTTTCGACCCGTTCCTCGATCGAAGCACAGCTTGATTCCTCTATCCGTGAGCTTGACGCTCTCGCGGCTCTTGTAGGAGCAGATTGCCGTCACTACGCGCGCTATCCGGGCTGGGAGTTTGAGCCTGCGTCGCTTCTTCGCGAGCAGTATATTGAAAAATTCAAGTTCCTTTTCGGCAAAGAGCCGTCGGTCGGTGTTATTCACGCAGGACTGGAGTGCGGTATTCTTTCCTCCAAGATGCCGGGCATGGATATTATTTCGATAGGGCCTAATATGTATGATATTCACTCGCCGGGCGAGCATCTCGACCTTGCATCAACAGAAAAGGTTTGGACTGTGATTCTTGAAGTTATTAAAGAACATTGAAATATTATTTAAAACACGGCTGCATTAAAACAGCCGTGTTTTAATTTGGAATTTAGCGGAGTGTTTTAGATGTACTTTTCTTGCCACCAGCTGCAAGAAAAGTAAGCAAAAGAATGTTTATTACTAACTTTTCTTGTCATCAGCGACAAGAAAAGTTACAAAAGAAACGCTGCTTAAGGGGAAAGGGGTGTTGTGCGAGAAAAAGCGAACATGCCGCATTTTCTCGCCCTGCGACATCCTCTCCCCTTAAGGATCCCCTCTCTGTTTGTGGTGGGTGTAATTTGTTAAATAGACATAAAGCCCCTCTTAAACTTTTGAACTGTAGCCGTGATCTTATTAAAGCTTAAAGCTTGTCGCGTAAGCGACCTTTCC
>JAZUAS010000044.1:0-29316 GCA_045638125.1 Eubacteriales bacterium
GGGGATCTTTAAGGGGAGAGGATGTCGCAGGGCGAGAAAATGCGGCATGTTCGCTTTTTCTCGCACAAGACCCCTTTCCCCTTGAGCGGCGTTCTTTTGGTTACTTTTCTGTCGCTGGTGACAGAAAAGTAACATATAAAACGCACCGATAAATCAAAATTTATAAATTTTTCAATAATAACGTAAAATCTATTGCATTTTTTTAAAAACCGTGGTAAAATGAAAGAGCCAAATTATTTTAATATACACTTAACATATTTTATGGGTAATAGGTTAACTATACCTTTTTTTGACATACAATCAAACACCGTGAATTTGATAAAATGCAGATTCTTTTGGTGTTTGATGTGTATGTCTATACCCATTTGATATTAAAATAGTTTGGCGACTATCGGAGTCTGCGTTTTTGTGCGACGGCTTCGGTCGTCGCACTTTTTATTATTTCAGAGGTAAACAATATGAAAATAGCCATAATCGGGTCGCGTAATTTGTATGTGGAAAATCTTGAAAAATATCTCCCTCAAGATACAACTGAAATAGTTTCGGGCGGCGCTCGTGGTATCGATACCTGCGCAGAGATTTACGCAAGGGAAAAAGAATTGAAATTTACCGTCTTTTTGCCCGAATATGCTCGCTTTGGAAGAGGTGCGCCGATCAAACGAAACGAGCAGATCGTGGATTACGCCGACGAGGTGCTGGCTTTTTGGGACGGAAAATCAAGGGGAACGCAGAGCGTTATTGCATATTGTAAAAAACAGAGCAAAAAGGTGACGGTTGTTGCTTTGAGCGTTTAATTTGCAAGCGGGAGGGATAACCCTCCCGCTTTTGTTTCAAAAAGGCGATAAAATGCGCTCAACCCTCTTGAAAATTTTTGAGTTTTATAGTATAATTATTATAATTAGGCAAAAATCAGAATAAAACTAAAATTTTGGAGAAAAAAGTGGCAGATTTAAGACAAGAAATAAACAGACGACGCACTTTTGCGATAATTTCCCACCCTGACGCAGGTAAAACCACTCTTACCGAGAAGTTTTTGCTTTACGGAGGCGCAATTCAGTCCGCAGGCTCGGTTAAGGGTAAGCAGACCGATAAGCACGCCGTTTCCGACTGGATGGAGCTTGAAAAGCAGAGAGGTATTTCGGTTACTTCCTCTGTAATGCAGTTTGAATACGAGGGATATTGCATCAACATCCTCGACACCCCCGGACACCAGGACTTCTCCGAGGACACATATAGAACCCTTATGGCGGCAGACTCTGCGGTAATGGTAATCGACGCGGCAAAGGGTATTGAGCCCCAGACCAGAAAGCTTTTTCGTGTTTGCGCGGCGAGAAATATCCCGATTTTTACCTTTATAAACAAGCTCGACCGCGAGGCGAGAGATCCCTTCGATCTTCTCGATGAGCTTGAAACCGAGTTTGGAATAGGTACCTATCCTATGAACTGGCCCATCTCCTGCGGACAGACTTTTAAGGGCGTTTACGATAGAGAAAAGAAGTGCATTCTCACCTTCTCCACCTCACACGGAGGACGCGAGCGACTTCGCGCGATCGAGTGCGATATTGCCGACCGCGAAAAACTCGAAGAAACTATTGGAGCTGACTTGGCAGACACTCTTTGTGAGCAGGTCGACCTTCTTGACGGTGCAGGTAACGACTTTGATATTGAAAAGGTTCGTTGCGGTAAGCTTTCTCCCGTTTTCTTCGGCTCTGCACTTAATAACTTCGGTATTGAGCCTTTCCTTGAAAGCTTCCTCAAAATGACTACGTCTCCTCTCGTTCGACAGACTATATCGGGCGAGGTCGATCCCTTTGACGAGCATTTCTCTGCATTTGTATTCAAGATTCAGGCTAATATGAACAAGGCGCACCGTGACCGAATTGCATTTATGCGTATCTGTTCCGGTCGATTCCAAAAGGGCAAGGAATATCTCCACGTCCGTCCCGGAAAGATGATAAAGCTCTCCCAGCCTCAGCAGATGATGGCGCAGGAGAGAGAGGTCGTTGAAGAAGCGTATGCAGGCGACATCATCGGTGTATTTGACCCGGGAATCTTCTCCATTGGAGATACTATTTGCGAGCCCCCCTTGAAGGTTCAGTTTAAAGGCATTCCTACCTTTGCTCCCGAGCATTTTGCGGTCATCGAGCAAATAGATTCTATGAAGCGTAAGCAGTTCCAAAAGGGAATGGAGCAGATTGCAGAGGAGGGTGCTATTCAGATATTCTTCCTGCCCGATAGCGGTATGGAACGCGTTGTCGTCGGTGTTGTTGGTATGCTTCAGTTTGACGTTTTGAAATTTAGACTCCAGAGTGAGTACGGTGTAGGATATTCAAGAATGGATCTCCCTCACGATCAGATACGATATATCGAAAAATGTCCTTGTGATCCCAAGAATCTTACACTCTCGGGCGACACTCGCCGAGTTGTAGACGTAAGGGGCAATAGTCTGCTTATTTTCCCCGGAATATGGGCGGTCAACTGGGCGCTTGAAAACAACGAGGGACTTGAATTGTCCGAATTCAACAGATGGTAATCTGAATTTTAATTGTAACGAAAAAATAACGGTTGCTTCCTAATGAAGCAACCGTGATTTTTTATTCAACCGATCAATCCTTAACGAGAATTCCGAGAGTGTCGAGCTTCGCACAGATGCGATCAAAAGTGCCCTCGTCCTTAACAGCGATGGTGTGAACGTGGATTCCGCCTGTGAGGTCGGAAAGCTGAGCTGCGCCGGACTCGCTTACTGCACGAACAAATTCGTCTGCATCGAATCTTGAAGAAATAGACATATCCGCAGAGATAACTCCGTAGATAGAATGCTCTACCTGCACGTCGATGACCTTGCCGCCGTTGTCCACGATGGTGTAAAACTCGTCGAGCACGCCATCCTTGGAGTGTTTGCAGACTATCTTCTTTCTCATCTCGTCGGCTGCTCTGTCAAGAACGTAACCTCTGTGCTCCGCGCGGATGTTGTGTCCTGCGGCACGCAAGAGTGCTATATCGGCAACGATGATCTGTCTCGTTACGCCGTTCATCTCTGCCAGCTTTGTTGCGTTAATAGGGCCTGTTGCTTCGTTAAGCTCTGCCAAAATATTCTGTCTTCTTTGAGTGCCTGTCATTTTATTATGTACCTCGCAAAAATGTATTGACTTTAGTATAATTATATCACCGTTTCCTTTAGAAATCAATAGTTTTTTTGTGATTTTTTGATGAATTTTGCGAACATATAAGTATATCGTTGTATTTACAGTAAAAAAGAAAGCAAAATATGGGAAAGATGTGCAATCTTTCCCATATTTTGCTTTATAATCAGTATGCGATAGTGGTCATGAGCGCATATTCGGGTTGGGATACGTCGAGACGAGAGGACTGAACAACTACGGGCTGGTCACTTTCGACCAAAACTGCGTAGGGGGTGTTCTTTGGGATCTTTCTGCCGTCGTCTGTGATTACTTTGTCAAGACGAATGTGATTGGTGCGCTCGTGCTTGCAGACTGCGTGAATTCCGCGCATAGGCTCGTCGTTTTCAAAGTAAAGTGTGATGTTGATGTTTGCATCCTTGCCTGAAAGGTTGAGGACACAGATGGCCTCGTGGCTGACCAGGTCTCCTTTTTTTGTGTCGCTCATAAATCCGTCGGCGATAAGCCATACATTTTTTCCGTACATAATGTTTATCCTTTCCTTGCCGCACCTGCGGTATATTGCTTAAAAGCAGTATAGCATTTTTTATGACAAATGTCAAGGTTTGGGATTAATTTTGCTCCCATTTATTTGGTAGCATCGGTACATATTATCGAGGTTGAAAATAGACCGTAGTTCATTTCTCCAATCGTGATTTTGCTCCACTGAGCCGCAGTTCCTTGATATTCTATGGTTTTTAAATTGTTACATTCAAAAAAAGCCATGGGTGCTATTTTAGTGACTGTAGATGGGATCGAGATGGTAGAAGCGCCGCTTGCCGAGGGGTATGCCAAAAGGCGAGTCATGTCTGCGGTGAACAGAATTCCGCCTACGTCGCAAAAGGTCTTGTTAGCCTTATCTACGGAGATATATACAAGCTCGGAACAATCTGAAAATGCCATGTCGCCTATATAAGATACGGTGGATGGAAGCTCTATTGCGCGAATGAATTCGTTTCCGCAAAATGCCCCTTCCTCTATTGACGTAACTACGTCTCCGTCGGGACTGCGTAGAGGTATGGTGATGTAAGAATCAATTATGTTGCCGATGCCTGATACCGAGCATGTGCCGTTACCGTGACTGATGTAATCAAGCGAGGGGACGGGGATATACTCTGTTTCGGAGTTTTCGCTATCTATAGTTTCTGATTCTTGGGCGCTTTCCTCTGTGTCAGAGAGCTCCTCGGTTGGGATTTCCGACGAAAGCAAGCTATCCGAATCAGATGCCGATTCGTGCGGCTCGTCGGGGGAGAGATGAGTGGGAAGTTCAAGGAAACCGGATTCGGTATCGTTGCCTGTGGGGGATTTGGTCTCGTTGAGAGAGCAAGCGGCGAACGATGCGGCGAGTAGCGTTGAAGCGACTGCTATCGCTGCCACAATAATAATTATTTTCTTTTTCATGTGCTTTTTTCTTCCTTTCTTGTTTTCGGTGTGTACCGAGATTGGTGTCTGCAAGCTCTACCCAAATTATAACAAATCGGCAAAAGCGGTGTCAATTTAAACCGTGCGACTCAAAAAAAGGTTTTGCGAGTGGTTTTTTAGCTGGTTTTACTCGATTTTCTCTCATTCGACCCGATTCTAGGAAAAATTTTTATCGACTAAAAAACAACAGCATCGACAATTTAGAAACATTTAATTGAAAAATCAATTAAATGTAGACATTTGAGTGTTTTTTGAGTTTGCTTGAACGATCGGAAAATTTTATGAAAAACAATATCCCTGTCGTTCTTACGACGGGGATATATATTATTCCTTTTTTATCTGATCTGCGCTGATGCTTTTGTCACCCGACGTCTCTTCTTCGCTTTTGAATAGATTACATATCAACAGAGCGATAATAGGGCCGATGAAGATGCCCCAAAATCCGATAAATCTTACGCTGACATAGATCGAGGCGAGAGTGGCGAGCGGATGAAGCCCGAGCGTGTTGCCGACGATCTTGGGCTCTGCCACCTGTCTGATCACAGATATCGCCGCATAGAGAACGAGAAGTCCGATGCCTGTTTTGTAGTCGGACACGATCAGCGAGAAGATTGCCCATGGAACGATTACCGTTCCCGCTCCAAGGATGGGCAGTATATCAACGATGGCAATAATTATGCTTAAAATAAAAGCGTAATTGACACCAAGTACCGAGAGACCGAGAAAAACCTCGCAAAAGGTAAGCAGCATTATCAATAGATACGCTTTTAGATATCCTCTGAGCGTGCCGGATATTTTTTCTTTCACTATTGGAAGCCTTGCGCTCCATTTGTCCGGGAGAACTGACGAGATCGCCACTGTGAGAGAGTCTCGGTCGGTGCAAAAATAGAACGAAGAAATTACGAGCACCGCAAGGAAAAGGAAAAACTCGGGAACTTTAGATAGGATTCCTGCTGCCGCAGAGGGAATAGCGCCGGTAAGTGAGGACATAAGGGAATTGAGTGTTGAGGAGAGAAGTCGGTCGAGGTCGAGCCCCAGCTTTTGTATTGCCTCGGACTCGGAAAGCTGGCTCAAAAATCCGAATCGCGAACCTATCTTCCCAAGTCGTTCGGTGATCGCTTCTATGGTCTTGCTTATTATTTCGGGGTCGGCGGAGAGTCTGTCTACAAGATTGCTAGCCTCAGCTATTAGACGGTATCCCGCCAGATACGCCAAGGCAAGAAGTGCCCCGAAAAACAGAATTACCAGCACGGCGGACGTAAATTTCCTTGGTGTTTTCAACTTTTTTGAAATTTTGTCGGAGATCGGCGCTATGATTGCGGCTATGGCGGCGGCAAGCAAAAAGGGGATAAACGCGCCTAGGGCGTACTTAAAGAAAAACCAGGAAAACAGCATTATTCCTGCCACTATTACCGTTATATTCGCGGCTTTTCTGTAATCGTTTTCCATAATAGACCTCTTTTCTTTCGTCGCCCGAATCGACCCATATATTCAAGATTATGACCGACGGGGACGAATTATCTCTTTGTTCTTAATTTATTCTTGACAAGTTTATCGGCAAATGATACAATATTGATATAAATTTGAAAGGCGGATATTTATCTTGAAAAAAACATTAAAAATTGTTATATCGTTAGTGCTCGTCTGCGTTGCGGCGCTGTGTCTCTTTTCCTGCAACGCTGATTCGGAAAAGATCTCTTGCGACACATCGGCAACAGGCAAGGGAAATAAAATAGATATGAAAGCTGTTGAAGCAGAGATCAACTCGATGAGCGTCGAGGATTTTGAAGAGTACGACGGCGAGAGCGATTTTGTGCTTATAAAGATCAAGGATTACGGAGATATCGTTCTGGTTCTCCGAGAAGACGTAGCTCCGGGGACGGTTAAGAATTTCAAAAAGCTTGTTTCCAAAGGCTTTTATGATGGAACAGTGTTCCATCGCGTGATCGAGGATTTTATGATCCAGGGCGGTGGATTTGTCTCCAATAAGGGTTCTCTGGTTCAAAAATCAGCGGACACTATAAAGGGTGAATTTACCTTTAACGGTCACGTGAACAATCTTCGCCATTTCAGAGGAGTGATCTCTATGGCAAGAGTAGGCGGAATGAACAATTCGGCATCGTCCCAGTTCTTTATTGTCCATGAGACGAATATGAAGACGTTGAATCTGGATGGCGACTACGCTACGTTCGGATACGTGTTGGCCGGAATGGACGTTGTAGATGCGATTGCCGCCTGTAAGGTTTCGGGAGATGCAAATTCTCCTCGTCCCGTGGTTGACGTTGTTGTGGAATCTGTCTCCTTTGTTAAGCTGAAATGATGAAACGTTTTCTGGTCAAATCTGACTTGGCGCCGTTTTTCCCAAAGATCCCAGATAGAACCAATAAGGGAGATATGGGGAGGGTGCTTATAGTCTGCGGCTCTCATGATCCTTGCGGAACGTCTATGTGCGGAGCGGCGTATTTTTCTGCGAGCGCAGCGTATAAAACGGGCGCAGGGATGGTTGAAATATTTACCCCAAGGGAGAATTACGCTCCGCTTGCATCTTTAGTGCCGGAGGCAGTGTTTTCTCTTTACGGATATGATGAAAGCTTGGATGAGGTAACATCCCGCCTCGCTCTTTCGGTCAAAAAAAGTGACGCGGTTGTGATTGGCTGCGGACTTGGCAAAAGCGAAATGTCGAGGGCGATGGTCAAGGCGGTTTTTGAGAGCGTTCCGTGTCCTTTGCTCATAGATGCCGATGGGTTGAATATACTTTCGGAGGACGAAGGATTATGGAATCTTTTGTCTGCGGAGCAGAGAAGCAGAACCGTCATAACACCTCATATAGGGGAGATGTCGAGACTTTCGGGCAGAGCCGTAGCCGAGATTCTTTCGGACCCCGAGGGGGTAGCGACAGTATTTGCCGAAAAAAATGGGATAGTTTGTCTGCTTAAAGACCATCACACCGTTATAACGGACGGAGAGGCGTTGTATATAAATCAAAGCGGCAACGCGGGAATGGCTACGGCGGGAATGGGAGATATTCTTGCGGGTGTCGTCGGAGCTTTGTTGGCAAGAACAGAGACCTCTGGTGATATCAGTAAAAAGAGCGAGATATTGCTTCGAGTAGCGGCAGGAGCATACCTGCACGGACATTCCGGAGATCTGGCGGAAAGCAATATTGGGCAGTATTCACTCACCGCAAGTGACCTTTTGGCGGAAATGCCGTCTGCGATCGTTGATATTTTTGGCTAAATATCACAAAAATGAAAAAAATAAAAAATTTTTTTAAAAAGTATTGCATTTGAGCAAAAAATGTGATATTATATATGGGTATGCGGCGGCAAAGCCTGATGTACCCTCTCAGACGGAGGGCGCGCCGAGCATTTTTAAAAATTTATACGGAGGTTGAGAAAATGCCGAACATTAAATCCGCAAAGAAGCGTGTAAAAGTTACTCAGAAGAAGACTCTTCAGAACAAGATGTTCAAGTCTGCTATGAAGACCGAGATCAAGAAGTACTACGCTGCAGTTGCTTCCGGTGATATGGCAAGCGCACAGGCTGCTTACAAGTCTGCTTCCAAGAAGATCGACGTTGCCGCATCCAAGGGCATTATCCACAAGAACGCCGCTGCTCACAAGAAGAGCCAGTTCACTAAGGCGCTCAACGGTATGCAGAAGTAATTCGACCAAAATCACAATCAGCAAAATCGAGGTTGCTATCCTAACCCAATAGTAACTGAAAGCATAAATAGAGGTATGTAGGGCGCTCACCCCTGCATACCTCTGTTTATTTTTATACTGTATTCATATCGGGATTTTCGAAAAATATGCTATTTCGCAAAAAAATACTTGAAAACGAATAAAAAGTATGGTAAAATAAGTATATATTTGATATAAATTGTGTTTGAATGTGCATTTATTCAAACGGAAAGAGGTCTGAATATGAAGATGATAACCGCAATAGTAAACTACAAGGATACCAACAAAGTTTGTCAGGCTCTTTCTGCAAAGGGCTTTGAGCATACCCGTCTTGCGACAACCGGTGGATTTTTGCGTGCAGGCAACACTACTGTGCTTATGGGTGTTGAGGACGAAAGGCTTGATGAAGCGCTCGATATTATTCAAAGCAACTGTAAGAGAAGAAAGGAAATAGTTCCCGAATTTCCTTCCGCTGAAATGCCGGTGGGAGTTTACAATCAGTTTCCCACCGAGGTTGTGGTAGGTGGAGCTATTGTCTTCGTCACCGAGGTTCAGAGATTTGAAAAGTATTAATTGACTATATATCGTAAAAAATCCTCGCTACGGCGAGGATTTTTTGTTTATCCGGTTAATTATTTATTCGCATTCATCTTAAGGAAAGCATTTACAAATCCGTCGATGTTACCGTCCATAACCGATTGGATGTTGCCGTCTTCATAGCCTGTTCGGGTGTCCTTTGCCAATGTGTATGGCATAAACACGTAGGAACGTATCTGTGCACCCCACTCGATGTTGGTCTTGTTACCCTGAATTTCTTCGATAGTATCAAGGCGCTCGCGGAGCTTGATCTCCATCAGCTTTGCCTTCAGCATTTTCATAGCAGTCTCCTTATTCTGGAGCTGGCTTCTCTCGGTCTGACAACCTACAACGATACCTGTGGGCTTATGAACGATACGGATCGCAGAGTCGGTCTTGTTGATGTGCTGACCACCTGCACCCGAAGAACGGTGAGCGGTGATTTCAAGGTCTTCATCACGAAGAACTACGGTGTCGACGTTATCAAATTCAGGCATTACCTCGATAGACGCGAAAGAGGTCTGACGTCTGCCTGCCGCATCGAAGGGAGATACTCGGACGAGACGGTGAACGCCGTTTTCACTCTTGAGATAACCGTATGCGTTAATGCCCTCAACGGTAATGGTGGCGGACTTGATGCCTGCCGCATCTCCGTCAAGCCAGTCAACCAGCTTTACCTTGAAGCCTGCCTTTTCCGCATATCTTGTAATCATTCTGTAAAGCATCTGGGCCCAATCCTGAGCCTCAGTGCCGCCCGCGCCGGGATGGAAAGAAACGATGGCGTTGTTTTTATCGTATTCCTCGCAGAGAAGAACGGCAATTCGCTCCTTTTCTGCGGTAGCTTCGATCTCGGCAAGCTCGCTTTGAACCTCGTCAACAAAGCTGTCGTCGTTTTCCTCAATCGCCATTTCCGCGAGTGCGATGGCATCCTCCAGCTTTGAACAGAGCTTTTCGTAATCCTCTATGGTGTCCTGAGCCTGCTTGATCTCCTGGGTTATCTTGTTAGCCTGATCGGGATTGCTCCAGAAATTAGGGTCAAGAGTCTGAGCGCTGAGCTCGGCAAATTTTGCCTGAAGGTCGACTATGCGAAGAGCGTTACCCAGCTCCTTTACGTCGCCTCTCATATCTATAAGCTTTCTTTTAGCTTCTTCAAGTGCTATAATCATTAGTTTTGTCCTCATAAACATATTTTTTCAGCATAATTATACCACAAGTTTTGGCATTTTGCAAGACCTTTTTTCGTCTTTTGAATACTTTTTCCAAAAAGGTGAAAAATATTTTTGAAAGCGAAAATATAGCTCATATCTATTGACTTTTCGGGGTAGAAGCTATATAATAGTATATGTATAAATATATCTTTTAAGGAGGTAAGCAAAAATGAAGGTAACCAAGGAATCCATCATCGGCGATATTCTCGATTTTGACAGAGGAACTGCAGAGTTTTTCTTTGAGATCGGTATGCATTGTCTCGGTTGTCCCGCATCTCGCGGCGAGTCTATTGAAGAGGCTTGCGCGGTACACGGAACCGATGCAGATGAGCTTGTGGCTAAGATCAACGCATATCTTTCCAATAAGTAAGTCGTTTTATACGAAGCCTTCCAATTGGAAGGCTTCGTATATCCGAAAAAACAATTTTTAGGAATAATGTATGATACTTGATATAAGATTACGCACGGCGGCAGATATGGTTCCGCGTGGGTCGAGACTTGCCGATATTGGCAGTGATCACGCTTACCTGCCTATCGCTTTGTGCTTGGAAAATAAAATTGAAGCTGCGCTGGCATCGGACATCAACGAGGGTCCCGTGGAGGCGGCAGTTGCAAACATACATAAAAATGGGCTTGGCAACAGAATAGTTGCTGTGAGAGCCGACGGGCTTGACAAAACGAGAGATTTTGCACCCGATTGCATCACTATTCTCGGTATGGGGGGCGAGCTTATCGTCTCAATTCTTGATAAAGCCGAGTGGGTTAAGGACGAGAAGATAACCCTTGTGCTTCAACCAATGACTCACCCCGAGATACTTGCGAAATATCTTGCTGACAATGGCTTTGACGTTATTGACGAAAAAATAGTCCGCGACGGCGGCAGAGACGACCGTATATATCGCATAATTTGCGCAAGATATGACGGAAAACAAAGAGAATTTACGGAAGCCGAGGCTCTTGTGGGTAAGATCAATATTGAACGCGGTGACGGGGTCACGAGGGCGTATATTGAAAAAAATATCCGAGTGCTTGAAACGAGGATCGTCGGAAAGGCGCGCGCAGGTGACGGCGCAGAGGATGAAAAACGCTTGGCCTACGAACTCAAATCGTATCTTGAAAGGAAATTTTGAATATGACAGTAATTGAGCTTTACAATAAATTGTGCGAGATAATACCCACGTCACTTTCCTGCCCTTGGGACAAGGACGGACTTGAGAGCTGTCCGGAGCCGCAGAGAGAGGTGAAAAAAATACTTATAACCCTTGATATAACAAACGCGGCTATCGATCGAGCGATCGAGGGCAACTTTGACGTGATCGTGTCTCATCATCCTGTCTTTTTCGGCGGACTTGGCGTAATGAACGCATTGACATTCGACGGAGCGAAGGCGGTAAGACTTGCAAAGAACAATATCGCGGCGATGTCATTCCATACCCGACTTGACGCGTGTGAGGACGGAGTAAACGACACGCTTGCTCGTCTTTGCGGTCTGAAAAACATTGAGATAATCGGCGATGACAAGATTGCCCGCGTGGGCGAGCTTGATAAGGAGATAACTCTTGAAGACTTTGCGGTAAAGGTTAAATCGGCGCTCTCATACGGAAGCGGCGAGCGCGAGGCGAGCCTTTCGGTCTGCAACGTAACAGGCAAGGTCAAAAGAGTTGCGCTTGTCGGCGGATCGGGTGGGGACATGATGAATCTCGCCAAGGAAGCGGGAGCCGACACCTATCTCACGGGTGATGCCAAGCACCACGAGTATCTCGGCGCGTACGATTTCGGAATAAACCTTATCTGCGCAGGACATTTCTTTACCGAGCATCCCGTATGCGAATATCTCGATAAGACGCTCGGCGAGATATGTCCCGACACACAGCGCGAGATATATTTTTCAAACCAGATGATAACAATTTAAAGATTTATTGGAGAATAGATATGACTTACGTAGTGGCAAATTTACACGGAAATTATACGAAATTCAAGCAGCTTCTTAAAACTATCGCATTTAAAGACACCGACCTTATGTACATACTTGGTGACGTTGTTGACTATGGCGACGAGAGCATGGAGCTTATCGGCGACCTCAGCGTGCGCTACAACATTTACCCAATCGTGGGCGAACACGACTATACCGCCCTCAAAATGCTTTCGGGATTTGATAAAATGCTGAAATCGGGCGAGACTCCCGACAAGAAGTTTATCACGGAAATGACCGAGTGGGTTCAGGACGGCGGACAGAGCACACTGGACAGTTTCCGAACTCTTGACGACGAGATGAAAGAGGGAATTATCGATTACCTTACCGATATGACCATTTACGAGGAGACCGAGGTGGGTGGCAAGAGGTATATTCTAGTTCATGCGGGTATCGCGGGATATAAGAGCGGAATGGAGCTTGATGACCTTAAGCCCAAGGCTTTCTTTACCGAGCCTCTTGATCTTACAAAAAGATATTTTGACGATGCCACCGTGATCGTTGGTCATACTCCCACCACCGAGGACAACGGCGGTGACGGCAAGATATTCTACGGAAACGGAAGCATCGCTATCGACTGCGGCGAGGCAAGAGGTGGTACTATCGGTTGCCTACGTCTTGACGATGGAAAAGAATTTTACGTTTGATAGGTAAAGGCTGTGAACATAAAGAAAAACGATATAATCGAGCTGGACATAACCGACCTCAATAATCTGGGTTGCGGTGTTGGAAAGACCGATGACGGCGTGGTGGTATTCGTTAAGGGTGCGGTCACGGGGGACCGTATTTTGGCGAAGATAATCAAGGTATCGTCCAGCTTTCTTGTTGGCAGGCTCGAAAAAATACTTGTAAGCTCGCCTAACCGTATGGACGGAAGCGGACTTAGAACAACCGATTGCAAAGCACCCCAATCCTGCGGCGGTTGCATTTACAGAAATATCAAGTATGAGCATGAGCTTATATTGAAGCGCGACTACGTTAAAAACGCCTTTCGCAAGGCAGGATTGCCCGATGTAGTGGTGCTTGATACGGCGCACACCGAGCGTGTAACGGGCTACCGCAATAAGGGTCAGTACCCCGTGAGAGAGGTGCAGGGCAGAGTGAGAGCGGGATTTTTTGCCGCTAAAACTCACGATCTTATCCCTTGCGAGAGCTGTCTGCTTCAGCCCGACATTTTTGGTGAAATAGTGACCTTTGTCACCGATTTTGCCGAGAAAAATAAGATAAAAGCATACGATGAGGAAAAGGGACGCGGCGTTTTGCGCCACATCTATCTCCGAATTGCGGAAAAAACGGGTCAGATTATGGTCTGTCTCGTTATAAATGCTGATAAGATGCCTGCATCTGAAAAATTTGCCGCCGAGGTGGTTGAAAAATTTCCATCGGTCACGTCGGTTATGCTTAACATTAATAAAAAGAATACAAATGTTATCCTCGGTGAGAAATTCATCTGTATCGGGGGGAACGATTACATAATCGACGAGCTTTGCGGCTTGAATTTCAAAATTTCGGCAGGCTCCTTCTATCAGGTCAACCGCGATGGTGCGGAAATGCTCTACGGATTGGCACGCGAAAGAGCCGCACTGACAGGCAAGGAAACGGTTGCTGACCTTTATTGCGGCGCGGGAACTATTGGACTATCTATGGCAAAGGACGCGGCTCGTATCGTCGGCGTTGAGATAGTTGACGAGGCGGTTGAGTGTGCGAAAGAAAACGCCAAGCTCAATGGAGTAGAAAACGCGTATTTCTTCTGTGGAGATGCATCGGACACGAGAGGACTTTTGGCAACTGCAAAGGACACTTTGGGCGATTTCTGCCCCGACGTAGTGATTATCGACCCACCCCGAAAGGGAACTACCGAGGAGCTTGTTAACTACCTCGATTCTCTCGGCGTTAAGAAAATCGTTTACGTATCCTGCGGACCCGACACACTGGCGCGCGACTGCGCTTGGTTTGCGGAGAAAGGTTATCAAATCGGAGAAGTTACTCCCGTTGATCTTTTCCCCGGCACGGGGCATGTTGAAAGCGTGGTTTGCCTTACAAAATAAATTATCTATTGTAAAGAGGTGGAGTCAACTATGAAGCTTTTGCTAAACGGACTTACAAAGTTAATATTCGGCATTGTTCTCATAGGACTTCTGCTGTTTTTGCCCGCGTGGACGTTTAATTATTTCGGCGCGTGGCTTTTTATGGGAGTGCTTTTGATTCCCGTTGTGATAATGGGTGTGGTGTTGTTTATCAAAGCGCCCTCGCTTCTTGAAAAGCGACTTCAAGACAAGGAAAAAGAGATGACGCAAAAGGGAGTGATCGCACTTTCGGGACTTATGTTCATCGGCGGATTTGTTCTATCGGCTCTCGATTTTAGGTTTGGTTGGTCGTATGTTCCTATGTGGCTGACTATAACGGCGGCAGTGATTTTTCTCGCGGGATACGGTATGTTTGCCGAGGTTATGCGCGAAAACGCCTATCTTTCAAGAACCGTTGAGGTTCAAGAGGGTCAAAAGGTTGTCAGCACGGGGCTTTACGGCGTCGTTCGCCACCCTATGTATCTTGCAACGCTCCTGATGTTCTTGCCGATGCCTTTGATACTTCAATCGCTTTGGGGGCTTATCCCGTTTGCGATCTATCCCGTGATTATCGTAACTCGCATAATCAACGAGGAAAAGGTACTTACAGAGTGTCTTGAGGGTTACGCGGAGTACAAAAAACGAGTAAAATACAGACTTATACCACTTATTTGGTAAGGATTTTTATGGATAAAAGAACTTATTTGTTTGATTTTGACGGCACGCTGGTCGATTCGATGCCCACCTTTGTGGCGGTGATGCTGCGTATTCTTGACGAGCGTGGAATTAAATACAGCGATGATATTGTGAAGATCATCACGCCGCTTGGTTATCGCGGCACTGCGGAATATTTCCGCACGCTTGGGGTCAAGGAAAGTACAGATGAGCTTGTTGAGATAATGAACGCTCACGCAAGATTTGAGTACGAAAACAACATTCCCGCAAAGGAGGGAGTTGTCCGTACTCTGCGTGAGATGAATAAACGCGGGTACTCATTGAACGTTTTGACCGCAAGTCCTCATATAGCTCTTGATCCTTGTCTTAAAAGACTTGGAATCTGGGCGATTTTCGATAACGTCTGGTCTTGTGAAGATTTTGGTACTACTAAGGCGAACCCCGAGATATACAAAATGGCGGCGGACAGGCTTGGCAAGACGGTGGGCGAGGTCGTATTCGTTGACGACAATATAAACGCCGTCAAGACCGCGAAAAGCGCGGGAATGATCTCGGTCGGTATATTTGACGAATCAAGCGCCGAGTATGTGGATGAATTCAAAAGTGAAGCCGACGGCTACGCTGTAAGCTTTGATGAATTATTAAAGATTTAACTTTTAAATGGAAGCAAGTGTTATGAAAAATGTTGTGAAAAAAAGATTTAGCGCAAAAGAGTTTTTTCTCGATCTTTTCTTCGCCGTAGCGGCAGGAATCGTGGTGGGAATCGCATACTATTTCTTCCAGAACAGTAACGGATTCGCTCCCGGCGGTGTTGGAGGTCTGGCAACAATTACATATCATTACATCACGGCATATCTCGGAGAAGAACATATCCTTTTATGGTCTTTTCTCATGGTAGCTTACAATATTCCCATATTTATTTTGGTCAGCATATTGATCAACAAAAAGCTGGGAGCGTTTTTGAGCATTTACCTGCTCGTTCAGTCCTTCTTGCCCAAGCTGCTTGACGCATTTTGCCCCATAAAGCCCTATTGCTCTGCGGTCTATGGTGACGATTTTAACGTAATATTCGCCTGTATTGCTACCGGCGTTATTTCGGGATTTGGATTTTCACTTATGCTCCGTCACTTCGGCGCAAGCGGCGGGACCTACGGAATTTCCGCTCTTATTAAGAGAGCAAAGCCCGACCTTAACGTTGCGGTTGTTTCGTTCATAATGGACGCAAGTGTTGTGGCTATTGCCTTTTTCGTGTACGGAATGAAGATCACTCCGGTTATGTGTACTCTGATCAACCTGTTTATCGCCAACGTTGTGGTGGACAGAGGACTTGGAGGCATCAAGGACGGCTATAAGTTTGAGATCGTCACCACTCACCCCGAGGAGATCTCGCAGGAGCTTATGGCAAGGCTTAAGCACGGTGTTACCTCTATGAAGGTGCAGGGAATGTACACGGACAGCGAAAAATATATGCTGGTCTGCATTATCAACAAGCGACAGATCGGTGAAATGATGAAGATAATCAAAAAATACCCCGATACCTTCGCAAGCTTTGAAAAGGTCAAAGAGGTTTTTGGAAACTTTCAAAGAAAAGTCTGACGCAAGATATACAAGTATGTAAAGGAGAGATCTTATGTTTAACGGAAAAATGAAAGCTCTGACCTTCAGCTACGACGACGGCGTGGGTCAGGACAAAAGACTTATTGAAATATTCAACAAATACGGCCTCAAGGGTACGTTTAACCTCAATTCGAAGCTTTTGGGCAGAAAAGAGAACAAGGGAGTGGTGTGCGGAAAGCTTATCGACAGACCGACCGCTATGCCCGAGGACGTAAAATACATATACGAGGGTCATGAGGTCGCGGCTCACACTCTCGGACATCCACTTCTTCCCGCCATCGAGGACGACGGAGAGGTGATCCGACAGGTTGAGGAGGACAGACAGAGGCTCTCCGAGCTTGCGGGCTATGAGGTGGTAGGCTTTGCTTACCCCTGTGGCGGACAAAATCACGACGACCGCGTTGCAAAGCTTATCAAGGAAAATACGGGCGTAAAATATTGCCGCACTATTATTTCAAATTACAGCTTCGAGCCTCAGACAGACCTCTATAAATTCAAGCCTACCGTCTACCATTTCTTGGAGTTCAACAAAATGGTTGAGCTTGGCGAGAAATTCCTGGAGATGAAGGCGGAAACTCCTCAAATCTTCTACGTCTGGGGTCACGCTTATGAGTTTGACATCAGAGAAGAGGATTGGGTCAGAATGGAAGAATTCTGCAAGATGATGTCGGGTCACGACGATATCTTCTACGGCACCAATAAAGAAGTGTTGCTTTACAATGAAAAAAACGAGAATTGATATAAACTTAGGGGATTTTCCCGAAGAATTTCACCCGTATTTAGAGCGCGCGAAGGTCTTTGACAGCAGTTGTTCACCTGAGGCAAGAGTTTATTTTCTTGATGTCGACGGCGGACTTTATCTGAAGACCTCTAAGTGCGGAAGTCTCAAAAAAGAAGCCCTTATGGACGATTATTTCTTCAAAAAAGGGCTGGGCGCGCCTGAGGTGGTAAAATATATCGAGGGCGAGCGCGACTTACTTCTTACCACACGCGTTGCAGGCGAGGATTGCACCCATAAGGACTATCTTGCCGACCCGAAGCGATTGTGTGATCTTATCGCGACACGGCTGCGAGAGCTGCACGAAAGCGACCTATCGGGTTGCCCGATCGCTGACCACACGGCAAGCTATCTTGCCACCGCAACACATAATTTTGAGGTTGGCGCATACGACGCTTCGCTCTTTCCCGATAATTGGGGATACAGTACAGCCGAGGAGGCTTGGCAGGTCCTGCAAGAGGGCAAAAGCTTTTTGAAGACCGACACTCTGCTTCACGGTGACTACTGTCTGCCGAATATTATGCTTGATGATTGGCGCTTCAGCGGCTTTATCGACCTTGGAAACGGCGGTGTGGGCGACAGACACGTTGATCTTTTCTGGGGCGCGTGGACTTTGAGCTTTAATCTTGGTACCGACGAATACCGAGAGCGGTTTTTCGACGCATACGGCAGAGATCGCATGGACGAGGATATTCTGCGCGTGGTCGCGGCGACAGAGGTTTTTGGATAAATTTTGATAACTTTCGGACGAATTTAGTCTATGGTGCGCTTGTTGCTTACGACGGACTTGAAATCGAGATCTAATGATAAATTTCGTACATGGAAATGATAAAAAACGATTAAGTGCTTGACAGAGGGCGAAAAATCTCATATAATTAAATCTCCGAGTTATGCTTTGAAAATCAAAAACAAAAAAGAGGTAGAAAATGTATCGCATTGGTATCGATCTTGGCGGCACAAATATTGCCGCGGCAATAGTAAACAATGAATTTAAGATAGTTAAGAAAATGAGCGTTCCTACCGGCAGAGAGAGAGACGCCGGACTTATTATGGACGATATGGCGGCGCTTTGTAAAAAAGTCTGCGTCGAGGCTGGCGTCGATTTTGCAGAGATCGAGGCGATCGGCATCGCATCTCCCGGAGTTGCAAATCATACCGACGGTGTGGTCGAATATTCCTGCAATCTCCCTTTCCGTAAGTTTCCGATATGTGCGGAGCTTGGCAAGAGACTTGGACTCACCAATATCCACGTTGAAAACGACGCTAACGCGGCAGCGTGGGGTGAGGCGGTCGCAGGTGCGGCAAGGGGCACTAACAGTTCTGTTATGATCACTCTCGGAACCGGCGTTGGCGGCGGTATTATCATCGACGGTCAGGTGTTCTCGGGCTCAAATTATGCAGGCGCCGAGCTGGGTCACATCGTTATTGAGGTTGGCGGAAGACAGTGCGGATGCGGCAGACGCGGATGCTGGGAGGCTTATAGCTCTGCTACGGGTCTTATCAAAATGACCGAAGAGAAGATCGAGGAGTGCAAATCAAACGGCAGAGCCACCGCTATGATCGCATACGTAGGAAAGCACGGCAAGGTCAGTGGCAGAACCGCGTTCGATTGTATGAGAGCAGGGGATGCGGCGGCTCGAGAGGTGGTTGATACCTATATCAAGTATCTTTCAAGCGGTCTTGCCAGCATGATAAATATATTCCAACCCGAGGTGCTTTCGATCGGAGGCGGAATTTCGGGAGAGGGGCAGTTCCTTCTTGATCTTGTATTGCCCATTGTCAATAAGGAAAGATACGGCGGTGATTTCATTGATAAAAAGACCGAGATCCGTATCGCCCAGCTTGGCAACGACGCAGGTATCGTCGGTGCGGCGTTCCTTGGAATTTGAGTGTATAAAAGAGAATGTGAAAAAGGCGAGTTGCCTCTTTCATAAAATAACAAAAACGTCGTGGAGTACATCCACGGCGTTTTTTGTAGAACAAATATTGCGAACAGGGACAAAATTTTTGATTTTGCGGCACGCTTTGTAATGTTTGCGCCCGAACAGACTTGACATTTATTGCTTGGAGTGATATAAATATATTTGAAACACAGAAGTTTTTGTTGTGGGGTAAAAAATGAGATCAAATAAATATTCGTCCTTGACCCTGAAGACGCAGATAGGCGATTTGGAGATATATACCTCGCCCGATATGGGTTTTGTCGGTTCTTTTGCGGTCACGCCGAAGATACATTCGCATCCATATTACGAGATCATCGCGGTCATTGACGGAAAACTCAGCATCAAGCTTCTTGATAACAAATCCATTAAGCTTGAGCAGGGAAGTCTCTGCGTAATTCCTCCGAAATGCTATCACTGTACCTGCTCGGAGGGCGGCGCGACGAAAATGCTGGCTATACGGTTTTCTTACGGAAAGATCAGCGGAGACGCGAGAATATACGACAGATTTTGCTCGGCACTTGAAAGTGTTACGGAGCCTGCTTGCTTTGAGACACCCGACAATATGCCGTCAACCTTGATTCAGCTGAGAGGCGAGATGCTGGAGAAAAAGCCCGCATGGGATCTGATGTGTCGATCGCTTTTGCGGATGCTCTATATTGACGTATTTCGTCTGTTGTCAAGAGACAAAATATCGGATATGGATAATACTGCCGACGATAGCAAGCATTCGAGATATTACCATATAGAGATGTGGTTTGCCGACAATTTTGCAAAACAGATCACCGAGGACGATCTCGCGTCTGAAATATCTATCTCAAAGAGGCATTTGAGTCGGGTGTTTGCCGATATTTACGGAATGAGCTTTCGAGAAAAGCTTATTGAGGTAAGGCTTCATCGCGCGGCTCAGCTATTGGAGCAGACCGAGCTTAATGCCGACAAAATAGCGCTTGCGGTTGGATACCGTAGTTTTTCGGGATTTTATCGCGCGTTTGTGAAATTTTTTGGCTGTACGCCACATCAATACAGAAAAAACAGATAGTAATTAAAGGAGACAAAAATGAAAATGAACAAGCTTCACGGAATTATGCCTGCACTTATGACGGCATTTGATGGCGACGGGATCGATAGCTCCCGCATTGGTGAGCTGGTGAGAAAAATGAGCAATGACGGCGTTCACGGATTTTACGTTGGCGGATCGAGCGGAGAAATGGTGCTTTGCTCCATAGATGAGAGAAAAGAGCTGCTTGAAACGGTTATGGAGAATAAGGGGGAGCGTGCGGTTATTGCTCACGTTGGTTGTCTTTCAACCAAGGATACGGCAGAGCTTTCAAGACACGCAAAGGCTTGCGGAGCCGATGCCGTCTCATCGGTTACACCTCTTTATTACAAGTATAGCTTTGCGGAGGTTAAGAATTATTACAAGCGAATAGCCGAGGAAAGCGAATTGCCCGTGATCATGTACAATATTCCCGGACTTACGGGAACTGCTTACGGTTACGATCAGCTTTGCGAGCTTCTTGAGATCGAAGGTGTTAAGGGAATGAAGTTTACCTCGTCTGATTTCTTCCTCCTCAACAGATTGGTGAACACATACCCCGAAAAGGTCTTTTACAACGGCTCGGACGAAATGCTTCTTTCGGGTCTTGCGGCAGGAGCGCACGGTGGCATCGGAACCACCTACAACTTTATGCCCGACCTTATGGTGAAGATATATTCTCTTGTGAAGGAAGAAAAATTAAACGAAGCGAGAGAAGTGCAGAGCGTTGTGAATAAGGCGATCGCGACGGTTCTCCGTCATGGCGGAGTTCCCTCCTGCAAGCATCTTATCTCTCTTTACGGAGTGCCTTACGGTGATTGCCGAGAGCCCTTTATGCCGCTTGACGAAAATGCTAAAGCCGATCTTTTTGAAAATGCTTGGCAGACGGTGGAAGCGTTCAGAAAAAACATATAACACATAAAAAATGTGGAGACGTATAAGTCTCCACATTTTTTGTTTATCAATATTATATTTTGCTTGCATCGACGAACTTTTTTATCGCCTCAAAGCTTTCGTCACTGATATGATGCTCTATCTTGCAGGCGTCGTCTGCGGCAATGTCAGCATCTACACCAAGATGAACGAGAAGCTCGGTGAGGAGTGTGTGACGCTCGTACATTCTGTTAGCCACGTCAAGACCGTTGTCGGTCAAGGTGATAAAGCCGTGCTTATCGACCTCAATGTATCCTGCGTTCTTGAGTATTCCCATTGCGCGACTGACCGAGGGCTTACTGTAGCCCATATATTCGCAAACGTCGATAGCTCTGACCGCGCCTGTTTTTTTATATAAAACGTGTATCGTTTCAAGATACATCTCGCCCGATTCCTGAATGTGCATTACGAACCTCCTTCAAGAGTGCTTTAACTGTATTCAGTATAACACACTTTCTATGCAAATGCAAGTGTTTTTTGAAGATTGGGTCGATTGGCGGCTATATTGTAGAGCTCCGTTGACAAAAACATCATTTTGTGATATAATGAAACTCGAACGGGGGATGATTGAAATGAGCCGCAATTTTAAAAGCGTTTTACCGCATATAAAGCTTAAAAATTGCATATTTTTGATTCTCGGAGGCGCGATTCTTGCCTTCGGGCTTTTTAACGTTCATTCCTTTTCGGGCGTGACAGAGGGCGGCACTCTGGGACTCACGTTGCTTCTCGATCATTGGTTTAATATATCCCCCGCGTTTACCTCCATTATCCTTAACGCGGTGTGCTATTTTATCGGTTGGAAAACGCTGGGTAAGGATTTTATTGCATATAGTGCTATCTGTTGCTTGTCCTTTTCGGGATTTTATTGGATGTTTGAGAGCATAGGCCCCGTTTATCCCGATATTGCCGACCATAGACTTGCGGCGTCTGTTTTGGGTGCTATATTTGTGGGTGTTGGAGTTGGACTTTGCGTAAGATTTGGCGGCGCTCCTTGCGGAGACGACGCGTTGGCGATGAGCATATCAAGAAAGACCAAGCTCGGTATCAGATGGGTATATCTGATCTCCGACCTAACAGTGCTGGCTCTGTCGCTGACGTATATTCCCGTGACGGAGATTTTATATTCGCTTTTAACAGTGATTCTTTCTGGACAGATCATCGGTATCGTACAGGGAATTGGGCGGAAAGGGAAGAATAGCAAAAACGAACAAAAATGACGCGAAAAAGCGTCACCCCTGCCAAACAAAAAAGCACAGCGATGGTATAGGCAGAGGCGAAGTTTTGCATAGCAAAACTCGGTTAGCAACCGCTTGCGGTTGCGTGTGATTCAGAACCCTTACGCAAAGCCTACGGCTTTGGTGTAGGACTTCTCTAGCCCCTCGGCTTCAGCCAAAACAAAAAGGTGGCATAAGGCCGCCTTTTTTGTTTGCGAAAGAGCGACTAAAAGGTGCGTAAAGTGGGGTAAGAACGACTAAAAGTACACCAATTAGTTTTTTTGCAAGTGATATAAATAATCGTTGTATGTATAGCAATCATCGCTTTGATAGACAAAATTGTCACAGTAATTGATTGACGAAACCGCTCTTTCAAAGAAAGAATCATGACCTTTATCATCCATCAATTCTATTACAGAGTCTTTAGATGTTATTTTAACATCTTTCGTGCAGTAAAGTTGATTTTCTTTATTTCCATACGGACACATATTTCCGTGTCGGCAGGTTATGCAACAAGCAAGTTGAGTGTCGCTTGGAAGTTTTCTTTGGAGATCAGCAAATGCATCTGCCCACAAATAGTCTTTTCCTATTCCACAATATTCTATGTTATTGTATTTTAATGTTATTTCAACTTCATTGTCGGTATAGAAAATTTTTACAGGCAATGATATTTTATGTGTTTGTGAGAGTAAGGTGATTTGTGATTCAATAATTTTTTTCATAGCCGCACCTCCTATTATCGTTATTATATCATAAAATCAGTTGTTTGTCAAATGATGTATCGCTACGCGATATGATGCATTTGCTTCGCAAATATGATGTTGCTCCCGTTGGTCGCAATGATGCGATGTTTGCCCAATATGCCGTCAGGCACACATCATTAGGCGAAGCCGTCATCATTGGCGGAGCCAACATCATTTGCGTGACAGGCAAACATCATTCAAAAAACGCACCTTTGTCGGTAGACAAAAGTGCGTTTTTTGTTGGCGGAGGCAGAGGGATTCGAACCCCCGTGGGGTTGCCCCCAAACGGTTTTCAAGACCGCCTCGTTATGACCGCTTCGATATGCCTCCGAGTAAAAATATTGAATTGTTTTTTCCGTTTTCCAACGGTTTTCAAGACTCGTGCCCACCGCCGTCGCATAGTCGCCTTTCGGTGTTCGCTAACTCACACCGCAATGCTCCTTGCTTTGGGCGTTCTCGCTTCCAAAAAACGATACTCAATCGTCTTTTCTCGCTCGCCCATTATGGCCGCTTCGATCTGCCTCCGAGTATATGAAAACATTAAATTATAATCCAAAACGTGAGTGAAAAAGTCAAATCTATTCTTTCGTGTCGGAATTTAACGCTTAAACATTATATCACAAAAGCACCGGCTTGTCAATAGAGTAACAGCAAAATATTTAATGACTTTTTGTGTGGATTTTTAATGACTGTTTGGTTTTTTTGAATATTGATGCATGCTTTGTGCTTTATAGTAACTGTACGACCGAACAAACGACAATCGTTTAAAATATAAAAGTTTAAAATTGGAGTGTTTTGCAGGTTGATTTGTTAATGTTTTTATGATATAATCTATACGTTAATTTGCGTTATCTCAAGGAATATGTTGGAGTTGAAGCTTGCGGACACCGTTTTGAGGGCGAGTGGCAGTCGACGGGCAACGTCAATGAAATGAAGAACACCTGCGCGATCTGTAAAAATGAGATCGTTGCCGCTTGCGATCACATCTCCGACGGAAACTGGATCAAGACCGAAAATGCGGGCGAGATCAAGAGCGTATGTACTCGTTGCACGGGAGATTTCATAAAGGCATGCTGGCATGAAGTTAACGATGACGCTTGGAGTCCTACAGGAAATCAATTTGAGTTTTCGGGCATCTGTAATTTGTGCGACCAGACGGTTGTTATGATCTGTAAGCACATGGATAACGAGATATCCATAGCTGACGAGGCAGGGAAGTACAAACTTGTCTGCAACTTCTGCGAGTACGGAAGAGAATCGACAGATACCAATGCCGAGGGATTGATACTGTTCGGCCCCGAGTATCTCCTCGAGATGGCTAACAATCAGATGTCTAATATCAACGGCAAGTATTCTGCATCTATACTTAATGACGAATCAAATGGCAATATGCCGTTCCTTCGTCTCCAGCTCAGCGCTAAAACTCCTAGAGAGACATTCTTCTGGATAAATGAGAGAGGCGAGGCAACTATCGAAAATATAGGAAATTATTTCGTTATCGCATACAGACTGAGCAACGGTTGCGCTTCCTCTATCGAAGTGTTTATTTCGTCTGACGAAAGTATTACCGATCAACATGGAGTAAAGCGTACTTCCATAGTTGACGGAGAATGGCACTTCGAGATATTCGATTTCAGCAAAGCTCTTGGTTGGAGTGGAGACGCAACAGTTCAACAGCTTCGTATCGACGTATTCAACGGTGCAAATATTGCAGAGGGTGAATACTTTGATATAGCGTTTGCGGGATTCTTTAAGAGCGCCGCAAAAGCAGAGGCTCACTTTGATATGTTTGTGGAGAAATACGGCATAGGCGGCTCTGAATTTTACGCGCATTTTGATGGCAAGTACTGTCTTGTTGACGGAGTGGCATTGAGTCCGACTAATGCCAACGCGGTAAACAAATCTATGACTGCTGATCTTTCGAAAAAGACATTGACTTCCGTTACCTCAATTCAGCTTGGCGGATGGTGCGTGGCTCCCGGAGGAGTGCAGAGCATCAATTACCGTGTGATCGACGAGGACGGAACAGTGAGTGAGCTTAAAAAGCTTACCGATGGTGCAGACGGAAGCCCTGATATAAAGAAGGTAACAGCAAATTACGGCTTCGGTGACGATAGAACGCTGGGCGGTGCCTTCCAGCAGGCGAACACGGTCGATCTCACCGGATACGAGGGTAAGACCGTGACAGCTCAAGCAGTTATAGTTAACGGAAACGGTCAGGAAGCCGTTATTGCGATACTCAGAAACGTTACTGTTCCTGCGGCAAATTTAGAATAATATTAGTATGAAACATAAAAGGCTACTGCTTCGGCGGTAGCTTTTTATGTATTGGAGCATTTACTGATGTCAAAATGCACAAAACCCATATTCGCTAATAGGTGAAAATGGCGAAATTGATTTAAAACAAGCTTTTTAACTTGATTTTTGATAAATTTGGTGATATAATCATTTTGTTAAGGTGTGTCAAGAATGATGACACGCCTAAATAATCTAATATGGAGGGATTTTCTATGAAGATCACTAAAACAATGAGATTCTTACTTGTTGCTTTGGCAGCAATCATGGTCTTCTCGCTCTTTGCTTGTTACGATACTCCGGAAACGGAGAGCACCGGCACAGAGTCGAGCGGAAACGAAGAATCTTCGAATACCACTCCCAGTGAGGGAAGCGAGACAAGCGCTCCCGAAGAAGATGAGGAGACAACAGAACCCGACGACGGTAGCGAGTCTACTACTGAGTCCGACACTGAGTCTGCAACCGAGTCTGACACTGAGTCTGGTACTGAGTCTACAACTGAGTCCGATACTGAGACCGAGTCTACTACTGAGTCCGACACTGAGTCTGCAACCGAGTCTGACACTGAGTCTGGTACTGAGTCTACAACTGAGTCCGATACTGAGACTGAGACTGAGACCGAGACTGAGACTGAGACTGAGACTGAGACTGAGACTGAGACTGAGACCGAGACCGAGACCGAGACCGAGACCGAGACCGATCCCGTACCCGGCGAAAATGAGGATGATCCTATTTATCCCGAATTCAACGACGATCTTACGGCTACCGTGACCGTTCCCGCAGGTAAGACTTATTACTTCGCGTCTTACAATATAAGCGCGGATGTGACTCTTACTGCTAACGGAGTTGCAGTTGAGGTTGTATATGGTAACAGATGGATGGGCGTACCCAGCACATTCTCCATTACAAACGATGGTGAAACAGATGCAGAGTATGAACTCGTAATTACTTATCCCTTGGGTACCCAGATGAACCCTGAGGCTGTTGAGGATATGAGCATTATCGCCACGACTCTTGCGGCAGGCAACAGAGCAGGCTACTAGTATAGGTACAGTGCTCGCGGCGCAGGAAGTCTCACCTTCTACTTCTATGAGGTGACCGAGGGTGTTGAATGTGACATTATCGTTACAAATCTTACCACTATGGTACAGAAGACTCTCGTCGCTGACGGCGTTGACAACTACGGCCTTGAGCTTGTTGTCGAGGTTGCAGAGGGTGACGAGATCGTAGTTCAGATAGTTACTATTCCCGATGCAGAGTGGAATTATCCTGCAGCAGATGCAACCTGGACAGGTATCTATACGGCTCCCGCAGGTACTGAGGCTAACCCCATCATGCCTGAATTTGATGACAATAATCAGGCAATCGTAACCGTCCCCGCAGGCGAGACCGTATACTATAGCTTCTACGCTTTCGGTGAGGTTACAATTACTGTAAACGGGGAAGAGGTCGAGGTTACAAGCGCAGGTATGATGATGCCCAGCGTATTCTCCATCACCAACGATGGCGAAGAGGATGCTGAATACGTTATTGCTAAGGTGTTCCCTTTAGGTACTTGGGATAATCCCGAGGCACTCTTCAGACCCAACTATATTGCAGTGAGCATTGCTGAGGGCAATGACCAGGGCTACTACTACAAGTGGACCGCTCAGGCAGACGGAACTCTCGTTATCACTTGCCCCACAGTTGAGGGTGTTGGATACAACGTAACGCTTACCAACCTTGCTTCTTATGAAATGGCATGGCTCAGCGACAGCGAAGACGGTACCGTTTCTATTGCTGTACAGGCAGGCGAAGAGGTATTGATCCAGGTAGTTGCAGACGTAGACTTTGAGACATGGACTACTCCTGCTCTTGAAGTGGCACTGACAGGTGAATTCATATTTTCTATAGGCCACCAGCAGAACCCCGAGGTTATCTTCCGTCCCAACTACATTGTAGTCAATATTCCCGAGGGTAACACTCAAGGCTACTACTACAAGTGGACAGCTCAGGCAGACGGAACTCTCGTTATTACTTGCCCTGCAGTAGAGGGTGTAGAGTATGACGTAGTTCTTATCAACATGAGCACATACGCTATGGCATGGCTCATTGATAGCACCGACGGAACCGTTTCCATCGATGTCAAGGCAGGCGACGAGGTTATCATTCAAGTAGTTACAATTCCCGATGCGGAATGGAACTATCCTGCGCTTGAAACCGCATTTACAGGCGCGTTTGAGTTTGCTCCCGGTACAATGGAAAATCCTGTTGATATCGAAACTCTTGACAATGAGATTATCGCTAATATCAATACCGGCTCTCAGGGTTACTACTTCACATATACTGCTACTCAGCAGGGAACACTTGTGTTTAAGATAACCGGCGAGAACGGTTGGTTCTACGTTGTTAATAATCTTACCTCCGGAAACTACGGCGACAGCCAGTGGTCTGATTCTACCCCTGTTGTTAACCCCTATGCTGTCGTTGTTAACGAGGGTGATATAATTCAGATCATCGTTAATACTTACGACCCCGCTGACCAGTTTAACGCTCCTGAAGGCATTGTAACCTTTGAGCTTAATTACTGCGATCACACCGAGGGCGAAGAAGTAGTTGACGGATGTTTAATCAGATGTTCTATCTGTGATGCTGCTCTTAGAATAGAGCATGCCGGTCTTGAAAGCTATGAAGCAAAGGATCCCACATGTACTGAAATCGGTTGGGCATCGTACGTAACCTGCTCCAGATGTGATTATACAACATACAAGGAAAAGACTCCTCTCGGACACAACGAGATAGTTCACGAAGCACAAGCTCCCACATGTACCGAAATTGGTTGGGATGCATACGTTACCTGTTCGAGATGTGATTACACCACATACGAAGAAAAGGCTGCACTAGGACACACATGGGTAGATGCTGATTGCGATACACCTAAGACCTGCTCCGTATGTAACGCAACCGAGGGCGAGGCTCTTGGACACACATGGGTAGGCGCTGATTGCGTAACACCCAAGACCTGCTCTGTGTGTGGAGCAACCGAGGGCGAGGCTCTTGGACACGATATGGATGACGGTGTAGTAACTACTGCTCCTACATGTACCGAGAACGGCGTTAAGACCTTCTCTTGCAAGCGTGAGGGATGCGAGCACACCACTACTGAGGCTGTTGATGCTATCGGACATGACATGGATGAAGGTGTAGTAACTACCGATCCTACATGTACCGAGGACGGCGTTAAGACCTTCTCTTGTAAGCGTGAAGGATGTGAGCACACCACTACTGAGGCTGTTGATGCTATCGGACACGACGAGATAGCTCACGAAGCGCAGGCTCCCACTTGTACCGAAATCGGTTGGGACGCTTACGTAACCTGCTCCAGATGTGACTACACTACGTACGCAGAAAAGGCAGCTCTCGGACACGCAAATAAGACCTACAAGGCTACCGACGACCTTCTCACCTATGACGTTTATTGTGCTCTTTGTGAAGAATTCATCGAAACAAAGACCGGTATCAACCAGGAAGGCTTGGCAGTTCTCGATGCTAACAAGCTTGCACAGAACGCTATATACCAAGAGGCTGTTTCGGGCGTACCCGTATGCGGTAACGTAACCAAGCTTACCAGCACCTTCCATAACGGTCTTGAATACGTCAATATATCGACTTCAAGAGCTACAAGTAGCTCCTACGTATACTTCTCGATTCCCGGCAAGGCAACTAACGTAGGAAATTACGTAGCTGTAATTTACAGAAGCTGGAACCTCAACAACACCGGCATGTACGTAAGCAGCTCCGAGTCCAACAGCGTGGGCGCTTCTCATATGGCAACGAAAGTAAATACATGGAGCTCTCTCACCTCGAACTGGAATCTCATGCTCTACGACGTTTCCGCTATCTCCGAATTGAGCAGCGAAGGCGCAGGCACGATCCGTTTCGACATTGGCGCTAATATGTTTGGTAGACATATCGAAATAGCTTATATCGGATTCTT
>JAZUAS010000045.1:0-5148 GCA_045638125.1 Eubacteriales bacterium
GACTGATGTATTCTAATAGCTGCTTCATCTCCGGCTTATTCTGTCTGCTGTCTTCGGGCGGCATGATATTTCCGCGCCACAGTTCCTTTATTATACTTTTCATAGTCCGTACCTCCTGTTAGCACACAACAATACCACAGAAAGGGATGAAAGTCCAGACCTTTTTCGAAAATAAATCTAACTATTTCTCTGCGCCTTTTCTTTAGCTTACTGCGGTGCAAATCTTGACATTTAATACAAGGAAGTTGTGTTGTTCGAAAATTCTATATAATATTTTTGGAGTTTTCGTTGACAAATCCAGATTTGTATGGTATAATAGGCACACTTAAGGCAGGAAGGAGGCGAAAAGATGAGAGGTGTGATATATGCGAGATATTCCTCAGATAATCAACGTGAGGAATCTATCGAAGGTCAAATTCGTGAGAATACGGCGTATGCCAAGAAGAATGTAATCGATATTGTCGGAACGTATATCGACAGGGCTTATTCTGCTAAAACAGATAACCGTCCCGAGTTTCAGCGTATGATCAAGGACAGTGCGAAGAAGGGCTTTGATGTTGTTATCGTATGGAAGCTCGACCGATTCTCTCGTAACCGTTACGATTCGGCAAAGTACAAGGCTGCATTGAGGAAGAATGATGTGCGTGTTGTTTCCGCTACCGAGTCCATTTCCGAGGGCGCGGAAGGCATCATTCTTGAATCGGTGCTTGAGGGTATGGCAGAATATTATTCCGCGGATCTGGCTGAGAAGGTATCGAGAGGTATGACCGAGAATGCGCTCAAGGCTCGCTTCAACGGTGGTCAGATTCCGATTGGTTTTACGATAGATGACGAACAGCATTATCAGATCGATCCTGAGAAAGCTCCGCTTGTCATCGAGATGTTTCGCAGATACGCAGGTGGTGAGTCCATCACAGACATCATCGAAGATCTGAATGCACGTGGAATACGTACTTCCCAAGGCAATCGCTTCAATAAAAACTCTCTCGCTCGCATTTTTGCCAACCGCAGATATATCGGTGAGTATGCATACAAGGATGTAGTGATTCCGGATGCGATACCTGCTATTGTTTCCAAGGATGTTTTTGAAAGGGTGGCTATACGGATGGGACAAAATAAACACGCAACGGGCAAGGCGAAAGCTCCCGAGAGATATTTGCTGACGACCAAGCTGTTCTGCGGAACGTGTAATTCAATGTTTGTCGGTGACAGCGCAAACAAACCGAATGGTGTGATATACCGCTATTACAAATGCGCCAGCGCAAAACGTCACGAATGCGACCGCAAAGCAATTCGCAAGGAATGGATCGAGGACAAGGTTATCGAGCAGATTTCCGCTTGGCTGAATAACGATAAGCTTCTCAGCGATATGGCAGATGACGTGATGGCTCTCCTGAATGAGGACGACGAAATGATCCTCGCTCTTGAGGCACAGCTTCGTGAGGTTCAATCTTCAATCGAAAACATTATGAAGGCTATCGAGAAGGGCGTTGTCACTCGCACGACCAAGACTCGCTTGGAGGAGCTTGAAGCGGAGGAAGAAAAAATCAAGTGGAATATCAAGGCAGAAGAAGATAAGCGACCGAAGATTACCAAGGATTTCATTCTGTTCACGCTCCACAAGTTCCGAAGTCTTGATTTGAGATTCGAGAAAAACAAGGAGCGCTTGATTGACGGACTCGTCAAAGCGATATTCGTTTATGATGACTACATCAAGCTGATCCTTACCTTTGACGATAAGCCAATTAACATCCCCACAACCGAAGAAATTGAATATATGGCAAATAGTTCGGACATCCAATCGTCCGCTTCACCAAAAAAGAAGAAGGAGTAGCAAAGCTACTCCTTCTTCTTTTTTGCGCACTTCGTGCGAGGAATCGAATCTTTCACCACAAATTGCTTGCAATTTGTGTGTAAAGGTTCAGATTCCCATAAAAATTTTGACCTCGATGGTCGAAATTTTTATCTTTAGATAAACTTTACCCTTATCGGGCGGCAGAGAACCTACATCACCAAAAATTGCTTGCAATTTTTGTGTAAAGGTTCAGATTCCCATAAAAATTTTGACCTCGATGGTCGAAATTTTTATCTTTAGATAAACTTTACCCTTATCGGGCGGCAGAGAACCTCTATTTCCATAAAAAAGCTCCCACCTTTCGGTAAGAGCTTTTTATTATTAAAAGTTAGATCTTCGCAAAGAATTCCGCTATAATATCCCAAAGGGGAGTGAGCTTTACAAGCACGGGAACGAAGATAAGGGAAATAACAGACATAAGCTTGATAAGAATATCCATAGCGGGGCCTGCGGTATCCTTCAAGGGGTCACCAACGGTGTCGCCGGTGATAGCAGCTTTGTGGGTATCACTACCCTTGCCGCCAAAGTTTCCGCCCTCGACGAACTTCTTTGCGTTATCCCAAGCGCCGCCTGCGTTTGCCATAAATACGGCAAGCATAATAGCGGATACAAGACCACCAATGAGGATGCCTCCAAGTCCTGCAGCTCCGAGCACAAGACCGCCAAGAATGGGAGCGAGAATTGCGATAAGGCCGGGAAGGATCATCTCACGGAGAGAAGCCTTGGTTGAAATGTCGATGCAACGGTTGTAATCGGGAGCAGCCTTGCCCTCGAGAATTTCGGGATTGTTTTCAAACTGTGCTCTAACCTCTTCAACCATCTTGTTTGCTGCCTTACCAACAGAGCCGATAGTGAGCGCGGAGAAGAGGTAGGGAAGCATAGCGCCAACCAGCATACCAACCAGAACCTTGGGGTCGCTGAGCGAGATCTCTGTTCCGGTCGCATGAATAAATGACATAATAAATGCGAGAGATGTAAGAGTTGCAGAGCCAATACAGAAGCCCTTACCGATAGCGGCGGTGGTGTTACCTACTGCATCAAGCTTGTCGGTGATGCCGCGCACCTCTGAGGGAAGACCTGCCATCTCGGCAATACCGCCTGCATTGTCTGCAATAGGACCGTAGCCGTCAACCGAAACGGTGATACCAACGGTGCAAAGCATACCAACTGCCGCAAGAGCGATACCGTATGCGCCGCCGAAGAAGTAGGAAAGGGCGATAGCCGCGCCGAGGCAAGCGATGGTGAGCCAAGTCGACTTCATACCTACGCCGAGACCTGCGATGATGTTAGTACCGTGGCCTGTCTGGGATTCCTTTGCGATCTGCTTAACCGCTCTATATTCGTCAGAGGTGTAAAGCTCGGCAACAAATCCTACGCCAACACCTGCCAAGAGACCGGTGATAACGCTAAACATATATTTGTACTCGCCGAGATAGAAGATGGAGAGCAATACAGCGGCAACGATAACGATACCGGTTGCGATATATGTAGCGATGTTAAGTGCAAGATGAGGATCCTTCCACTTCTTTGCTCTTACGATAAGTACGGATATAACCGACGCGAGAATACCTACGCCACAGACAAGTATGGGGAACAAAAGATGCTTGAATGTAAGACCTGTAAAGAGTGCCATGGTAAGGCAGGAAATGATAGAGCCTACGTAGGACTCGGTAAGGTCAGAGCCCATTCCTGCGATGTCGCCTACGTTGTCACCAACGTTGTCTGCAATGGTAGCAGGGTTTCTGGGATCGTCCTCGGGAATACCTGCCTCAAGCTTACCAACGAGGTCAGCTCCTACGTCAGCCGCCTTGGTGTAGATACCGCCGCCGACACGGGCGAAAAGAGCGATAAGAGAGCAACCCAAGCTGTAACCGGTAAGGATCTGGATGGGAGCTGTGTAGTCGTTAGTAAGGGCATAAACTACAAGAAAAATGCCTACAAGACCCAAAAGACCAAAGCCTGCAACAGAGAGACCGAGAACTGCTCCGCCGCCAAATGCGGTCTTAAGCGCGCCGGGCATTCCCTCTTCTTTCGCCTTCATGGCGGTTCTTGCATTCGCCTTGGTTGCGATGAACATTCCGATCCAGCCTGCGAGAGCAGAGAAGAGCGCTCCGACAACAAAGCAGACAGCCGCCTGCCAGCCTATGCCCTCAGCGCCCTGAAGTGCGGGAACGAATCCAAGAATCGCAAGAAGAGCGCCTACTCCAACAACGAAGGGAATAATGAGCTTGTATTCACGAACAAGGAAGGTCATAGCTCCATCGTGAATGTACTTTTGAATTTCCTCAACTCTCTTATCCGCAATCTTGATGCGAGAAACCTTGCGGAAAAGTACGAATACGTACAAAAGCGTGATTACCGCCGCAACAGCCACGAGAGCTAAGGGAAGATAAATGTTGATATCCATTTTGATCTCCTTTCAATATATTAAATCAAATAAATTATATCACAATATATTCATAATTTCAATAGGTTTGACACGATTTTATTAATTTTATTGAATTGATGACGAGCGAAAATTCTTGCGGCGGCTTAAGTTTAGCCCCAAGGTGTCTGCGGACATAAGACCGAGATAAATCCCAACGAAAATAGAAAGGCTTGCGTTGAGTGTTATCCAATCCGCGAACGAAACGAGCAAGCGGTGAACCAAAAGAAGATAAAAGGCACAAATAATGCCCCAAAAGAAGGCAAACCTCGGACATATCAATCCCCTGAAGTTGCCCCACTCTCCCGAATAATCCCAAAGATCGAAATTTAGCCAGTCTACGTATATAAGTCCGGCTACAAGCTCTAAAAGCGTAACGGAAAAGGTCATTATTACTATTAAAATCAACTTTCCAAGCGCTCCGCCGATTGGCAGAAGTCCTTCGATCCCCGACAAAAGATACAAGGCGCAAAGACCAAAGCCGTAGATGGGCAACCACGGGCCTTTGAGGTATCCGGGATTTATCCACCGCCCCTCGGGATTTGCTGACCTGCAAAAACGGCGAAAAATTACCTCAAGTACCCATCCAAAGCTGCATCCAATAACAAAAATGCTTGAGATTTTAATAAAAAAGCTCATTTTTCTCACTCCTTACTGTTTTTCTGCAATTATTATGTGCAGAAAAAACGTTAAGTGATAAAACGAGCCGCAAGTTAATTTACGCCAAACCATTTAAGGTAATTTCTTACTGTTTAATTATAATTATCAATAAAATAATCCGTCTGTAAATAAACCTCACTATTAAACAAACCCATTTTTTAAAAAGTTTTTGGAAACGAGGGGGAGCGCGAGGGGGAGGGAAACCTTT
>JAZUAS010000046.1:0-58113 GCA_045638125.1 Eubacteriales bacterium
CAACTCCTTGGCTCACAGAACGACATGGCTACGATCCGACTTGTGTTGTGGATGATATACTTGATCATCATGGTCGCGTCAGCCATGTGGACGACCTCGCCAAGCTGGGGCTCGATCTCGTACTGACCCGATGCCGCAACCTCGGGGTGGTGGTAGTTGATCTCGATGCCTGCGTCCTTCATAAGCATGCACATCTCGCTACGGCACTCGTATGAGGTGTCAAAGGGCTTAGCGATATGATAGTTCTTCTGCTTTTGAACGATAACACCCTTACCGTCGGTGTCACTGTTCCAGTAGGACTGACTTGCGTCAACGCTCGCTCCGATATAGTTAGGCTGTACGCTCCAAGTAACGTCGTCGAAAAGATAAAACTCGAACTCGGGGAGTATCTTCATCTCGTCAGCAACGCCGCTGTCCTGCATATACTGAACCGCCGCCTTGATAATATTTCTGGGGTACTGCGCGAGAGGGCGGTTTTCGGGCGTGTCTATAATCATAGCGTTGCCGGTCATGGAAAGGGTGGGGATAGAGCAGAAGGGATCGATAACGGCGGTGTCAGGGTCGGGAATGAACACCATGTCGCTCTTTTCAACTACCGCATAGCCGTAATTGGAAGCGTCAAATCCGATTCCGCTTTTCATCGTGTCCTCGGAGAAGTTCTCCGCAGGGATGGTAACGTGACGGTACTGACCGTTAATATCGACCATCTTAAAGTCGACCATTTTAACGTCGTTTTCTTTAATAAGTTTCAAAATGTCTTTGACGGTTTTAGCCATGATTATTTTCTCCTGTCCAGTGAATTTAGATTTCGTTTTAAATTATAACATTTTTAGTACTCTTTGTCAATCTTTATACGAAAAAAACACCTAAATAACACAAAATCCGAACCCTACCGTTTACGATAAGGTTCGGATGTTTATTGTTACAGCCTAAAACGTGTGATAATACAGGGATTAATTCTTTCTTTCGGGATTTTCGTGCTTTTTTGCAAAATGCTCACGGGTTATCTTGACTACAAGACCCGAAAGACCGATGAGTGCTATAAGGTTAGGCAGAGCCATCAGTGCATTGAAGCAGTCGGCTACGAGCCAAACGATCTTTATATCGGCAATAGCGCCCACGAAAACGAAAATAACGTAGATCACTCTGTAAATGATGATGGCGGTCTTTGAGTGATTTTTGAAGAGATATCCAACGCTTACCTCTCCGTAATATGCCCAGCCGAGGATAGTAGAGAGAGCAAAGAATACTGTTGAAAGTGCAATTCCTATTCCACCGACGTAGGGAATAGCCTCGTTGAATGCGGCACTACTGAGTGCAGCTCCGCTTACGGAGGGCTCAACGCCTGCGTTGAATGCAGTTGAATAAATTCCGGAAGTAAGGATGACAAGCGCGGACATGGTGCAAATGATTATTGTTGTGATAAACACCTCGAACACGCCCCAGACACCCTGCTTGACGGGGTCTTCGGTGCTTGATGCAGAGTGAGCGATAGGAGCGCTACCAAGTCCCGCCTCGTTTGAAAATACGCCTCTGCCGACGCCGTAGCGCATAGCCGCAAGTATGCCGTATCCCGCAACGCCACCAAAAGCAGACTTAAAGTTGAACGCTTCCTTAAAGATAAGCGCAAATGAATCGGGTATCCTGTTTATGTTGAAAATAAGAGCAACGATACAAGCAATGATAAAGAAAACAGCCATAACGGGAACTAACTTTTCGTTAACCGTAGCAATTCTTTTTACGCCGCCGATAATAACCACTCCCACGATTGCGGTGAGCACTATTCCGGTTATCCAGGGAGCGATATTGAGATTAGAAGCAAGAACACCGGAAATTGAATTGGACTGAGTTGCATTTCCCGTACCGATACAAGCGATCATAGCAAAAGCCGCAAACAGTACCGCAAGCCATTTTATACCCAATCCGTTTTTGATATAGTACATAGGACCGCCGGTATAAGCGCCGGTTTCGTTCTTCTCTCTGAATTTAAGTGCGAGGACGATCTCGGAATATTTTGTCACCATACCGAGAAGGGCACTCACCCACATCCAGAACACGGCACCCGGGCCACCGAGTACCAGCGCGGTCGCAACACCTGCAATACTTCCGGTACCGATAGTGCCGGCAAGGGCCGTAGTTACCGCCTGGAAGGGGCTTACACTTCCTTTGTCCCTTTGATGCATATTTTTGTTAAATAGGCTGCCGATCGTATTTTTCATAACGTAGCCAAAACGTCTGAACTGGAAGAATCCGGTTCTGACGCTTAAGAAAATGCCTGCAGCAATAAGAAGGATCATCATAGCGATGCTCAGAATATTGTCGTACGCGAAGCTGAGAACTCCATTCAAGCCATTCATCCCGCTTTCAGCAAAGCCGAGAGCGGCGTTTAAAGCATTTGTCACGTTTTCCATTTAAACCTCTTAATAATGCTAATATTTGAGAAATCAAAGACTATCTCATTATACGAATACAATTATACATAATGGGAAGAAATATTTCAATGAAAAATCGATAAAATAAGTTGAATAATCGATAAAATTATTTAAAATACTTCAAGAATACGATACAAGCGTGTGGGAAAAAGAAAAAAGGAAGCGGTGGCTTCCTTTTTGGTGCGGGTAACAGGACTTGAACCTGCACGAAGGTAACCTCACTAGAACCTGAATCTAGCGCGTCTGCCAATTCCGCCATACCCGCATATTAAGTTGACATAGAGGGTAGGTAACCTCACTAGAACCTGAATCTAGCGCAGTCTGCTCACGTAAGGCTTTCGCCTTACTTGCCGAGGTGCTACGCACCATCGCAATTCGCCATACCCGCATATTAAAATTCGCCACTTTAGGCGACCCTAACATTATACTATATAAAACAAATTTTGTCAATAGGTTTTTGAAAAATATTAAAACATTAAAAAACAGGAACAAACCATTGAAGTGTTTACGATTTTTTTAGCATGATCATTTAAATATATCGGGAATTAAAAAAATCCCACCCCCAAAGGGGCGGGATAGATGGAATTAAAAAATTACTTAATTGTAATGCCGTTCAATCCGTTGTAGAAGAATGTAGTTTCACCATTGCCCAGAGCTGTGGCGTTCTCATCAGTGATCAGAGTATCACCGTAGTAGCAGTTGATGAAGACGATGTCAGAGGTTTTGGAGGTGTCAAATTCATAGCCCTCCTCGAATACGCAGTTCTCAAATACGGATGCATTATAGGGACGGCAGAATGCATAACTATAGCTACCGGTACCCTGACCGAAGTTACAGTTAGTGAAGACAACTTCCTTGTGAACGTCGGAGTAGCTGGTCCAACCGTTCAGAGTGGAGTTGCTGATGTACACACCGTAATCCTTACTACCACCGTCGGAGTTGAAGGTGTAGCATACTTTGTCGATAATAACGTTGTCGATGTATACGTCACCGGTTGCACTGCCCATAAAGATGCCGCGGAAAGTTCCGCTAACGGTTGCGTTTTTGATCGTACCATTCTTCATGTTAACCGCGCAGTCCCAGGTGCCGTTAGCGTCGGACACGGTAATGGTGTTGCCGTTTCCGTTAAAAGTGGCACCGTTGTCAATCTGAATACCGGTAGCACCGTAGCCACTGTTTGCGGTGGTATCGTTAGCGCTGAAGTCAAGGTCTTCGTTTATGATGATGTCACCGCCGTTTTTGAGATCGTCAAGATCTGCAACTTCATCAATGAGAGTGTTTGTATCAACGTTGCCCTGGATAGCTTCAACTGTGTAAGAGAAGGAGCAAGAGGTAGACATATATTCGTTGCCTGCGCTCTCGGGAAGAGTAATAGATACGGGAACGATAATGTCAGCGGAGCCGGGAGCTGCAACAGCCCAAGCCGCTCTTACGGTATTGCCGTCATATTCGGTACCGTCGACGGTAACCTCAAGACCGTTCCAAAGACCGTCGTCAGCTACCATAGCAATAATTGTTCTGTAGCTGATGCTTACGTTGCTAATGTTTTTGATTATGATATCAAAAGTAAGAACGTCACCGGGAACTATCTGTGTAAGAGTCACAGTGTTGTCTACAATTGTGTAAGCGGTTTCGGGAACGTTGTTGCCGAGGGTAGAGGAGATCTGATCGTTTTTAACAGTTGCTATAACTTCTACGTTACCTGCGGTAACAGCTACGTTAACGGTGCTTTCGCTGGTGAAGAGTGCGAAGGATGCGCCTGCGATGATACTGATGCAAAGCGCGATGGTCAAAATGGAGGACACTAAAATTTTGGTTTTCATTTTTTATTCCTTTCTGAAAAAATTATTTGTTATTATAAATAACAGTTACGCCGTCATGGACAGGATTTCCGTAAACACCTTGACCGCCTCCGTAGAGCTGGTCAAATTCGCAAAGGATGAAGTGATCTTCGCCCTCGTTATGAACGTGATTGTCGTCTACTACTTCATTTCCGTTTGCATCAGTAGGATGGCCGTATCTGGGGTTAGAGTAAGCAGAGTTGCTGACACCTGCCTGAACTCTTACGTAAGGCCAGCTTTTTCCTGCAAATTCGCAATAGGTGTAGTCAGCCCAATCACCGTAGATTACGGTTACGTTTTCGCATGTAAGCTGAGGAGCTGCTGCAATAGTGTTTCCGTCTTCGGTGGTGGTTGTTTTTCCTGTGTTACCGATAAGCATACCGCATCTACGGTAAGCGTACCACTGGTAAGAAGAGGTTACGTCATTGTAAGCATCAATTCTACAGGCAACGGTACAATCTTTAATAAGGATTTCAGCGGTTGAGCCGCATCCGCCGATAATACCGCCGGTGGAGTTGTCAAAGTCGCCCCACTGAGCTGCAAGAGTAGTGCTTTCATCGACGATACAGTTGATAAACGTCTGTGTACCGCTTGCCCAACCTACGATGCCGCCTGCATAGTACTGATAGTCAGCTCCTCTGGAGTTGCTTATAGTAATGTTTTCAAAAGTCGTTTCACCATACGAGCAACCTGCTATAATACCAACGATAGCAGATTCTCCGGAAATATTAGCATTGTCAATGTTGAGATTCTTTATGTGAGCATCTTCAACAAGGCCGAACAGACCCATTCCGAGATCGCCGTAGTAGTATCCGTTGTTGAGAGCCCAAGTGTTCTGATTCAGATTATAAATGGTGTGCCCCTGACCGTCAAAAGTGCCTGTGAATGCCTGATCGTTTCTGTAAGATCCGATAGGCTCGAAGCATATAGGATCACCATTTTCATCTTCTGCATAGAGATCTACGTCGCTATCGAGCAAGAAGGTCTTTCCTTCCATAGTTATGGGAAGAGAAATTTCAACGTCAGCAGGAATGGGAGCGGTTCCGTCTATAAGAGCTGCAAGACCGGCGATCTGTTCTGCGGAAGAAAGTGTATATTCTGTTGCATCAGGATCGTCAAAGAACCAATCGGCATCTATTGTTCCGTCCCACTCGTCCGGAATAGGAGCGTTACCCTGGAGAGCCTCTACGCTGTATGCAATACTACAAGTCTTGCTCATATACTCGTTACCTGCGTTTTCGGGAAGCGTGATGACAACGGGAACTATAATGTCAGCGGAGCCGGGAGCAGCTGTAGCCCAATCTGCTTTCTTGGTTGCGCCGTCATACGCGACTCCGTCAATGGTAACCTCGAGACCGCTCCAAAGACCGTCGTCTGCAACCTTTTTGATAATAGTTCTGTAGTTGACGGTTACGTTGCTATTGTTCTTGATGACGATATCAAAGGAAACTGTATCACCGGGTACGATCTTGTCGAGGGTGATGGTGTTGTCGGTATCGTTGAAAGTAACGGAGGTCTCGGAAAGATTTGTGCCGAGAGTGGAGTCGAGAATGACGTTTTCAACCGTAGCGATAACTTCAACATTACCCGCTGTAACGGCTACGTTAACGGTGCTTTCGCTGGTGAAGAGCGCGAAGGATGCGCCCGCGATGATGCTGATGCAAAGCGCGATGGTTAAAAGGGAAGAGACTAAAATTTTGGTTTTCATTTGCGAGTTTTTCCTCTCTGAAATATGTGCTTATTTATTTAGACTTTACGGTGGACAAATTACGTCCTAAGTCTTAAGTATCGTAATCTGTGTTTCTGCTTTAATGCAGTCAATCTTGCACAGTTTCTTGAACAGCCGTCACTACAAGGTCAAATACTGCGGATTGATTTTTTGCCAAATCGTTGTCGATTGGTATCTCACCCTCGGCAAGATTGGCATTTGCCACAATATCGTCGATGAATTCAACCTTTACGCTAAAGCTTTGCGACGTTTCGGTAGCCTTCATGGTACCGGTAAAGATAGAGGCGCCGTCAACCAGTTCGCTCAGTTTCTTTGTGGTCGTTGTTCCGTCAAAATGTGTCACCGTTACTATCAACTGTTCGGTCAGATCATTGGAGTCACTGATCAAAGCTATTCCAACGCTGTAATCGAACGCAACGTTTCCGTTGTTTCTAATTTCCATATCTGCATCGAAATAGCTACAGGGCGCAAACTTGACATTTTCCGACTTAATTCCGAATACGTTTTCTTCAGTTGAGCCGGAGAAATCGTAGTCGTCTGTAATTGTTGTGACTTCGAGATTTCCTTCCTCGTTCAGAATACAGTATTCCAGATCGGTCCTTATCAAGCTGATCTCAAGCTCTCCTGAATCTAAATGATTGCTTGTGTTTATTACATTAGTAAACAAACCAAATGTAGCACCGGCAATAATAGCAATGCACAAGAGAATGATCGGAATAGCTATAAAAAGAGCCTTTTTGTTCACTGTTTTTCCTCCTTTCACACGGAATATATATTGAAAAGTTGTGAAAATCACAACCGATCAATCGGTGTCAGTAGTGTCTTCTTCTGTAACAGTGTCTTCTTCTGTAATTGTGTCATCTTTAGGAGGTTCTTTGGATTTGACTTTTTCAAGCATGGCGAGTTTGGAGCGAAGTTCTTTGATCTCATTGTCCTTTTTCTCGTCTTCTTCAAACTGACGTTTCTTTTTTTCGGCTTTGTACAATCCCACGATCTTTAATACCTCTAACAAAATAATGATGAGGCAGGGTACAATGACCACCAAAATAATTCCAAGCGTTGTTTTCAGTAAGCTTACGATGAATCCAAGTATATATGACTGCCCCGTGACCTTGCCGATCACATAGTTTTTGTTGTTGGGAGTAGAGGTGTTTATAGACTGATAAAGCTGATCTGAGTTAGAGCTTTTATTGTCTCCGGCAAGCTCTATTGAATAACCGCCGACATTGTTCCTTTCTATATCGGTTATTCGGTGAGTGATAGTCACTTGATGAGTATAAACGTATTTGAAGGTGAGAACGTCGCCAACCTTTAAGTCAGCATACCATTCATCAGCTTCCTGCGGGTCTTCGGGAACAAGTTCAATAAAGACCATTGACCTCACGGGAATACTTTTGATATTGTAATCGGAAACGTCGGTCAACTCACATTTCTCCATTGAATCCGACGTGATGACACGCATTTGATATCCGCCAATCTCCACTGTTCCGTCGATATCTCTTTTGGAAAACGCAGTAATCAATACGGCTATAATGCAAAGAGATAGAAAGAAAAACAACAGTACGTTGAGGGCAATATTGCCGATCTTTTTAAGTTTGACTTTCTCCATAAATTACTACCTACTTAAAATCTGTTCTATGATTTGTTTTTTGATTTAAAGAAATGAACGGTCAGATCTTTGCTGACAGAGCTTTTCTTTGCTTTCTGTCTGTCGCTGATAATACCGTGTATTTTCTTGTTTTGATTCTCAAGTTGATTTTCACATGCCCAGCAGATCATTCTCCCCTCAGAGACAACAGCTCCGCACGAAACACAAAAATCTGTATTATCAATAAATGTCATGTGCTTGTTGTTTAAAACTTGTAATACATCCATACTTTTCTTTGTCTTTTTCATTGGCGTCTAATTGAGTGATTGAAACACGATTAATAATTGTCTTACGAACTCAACGCTATTTTCGTGCGCTTAATAATTAAAAGCAACATAACGAGAGTTATGTTGCTTTTAAACAATAACATAACGAGAGTTATGTGATAAACGGTGAAGTTTATTTTTCAAATCACTAAAATTAAAGGAAAAACAACAACACGGCAAAAAGCCTTTCGTCAATTTTTTAGAAAAATTATACGAAAGGCGTTTTTGGCGCGCAATAATTTATGTAATATGTTATGAAATTTTCGGAAAGACTTGATTTTTTAATTCGTTTATGGTATAATTGATCTCACATCTTGATAAATATCAAATGACTAATATCACATAACTCTCGTTATGTTATTTTCATTCTCGGTGTATTCGCATCGGGATTTTTTGTTTATATAATCAAACGCATGTGCTCCATTTTGCGCTTATGTTCCGCGCCAGTTGTAACAATATAAATACGCGTTGTGTTGATATTTGAATGTCCGAGAATATCCGCAAGCTTGGCAATGTCCTTTTCAATTCCGTAAAAGGTGCGAGCAAACAGATGGCGCAGATTGTGAGGAAACACCTTACTCGATGCAACCTGCGCCTGCTCACACAAGGATTTCATATCCTTCCATACATTGTTACGACTAATGGGTTTGCCATTTTTTGTAATAAATATCGCCCCTGAGGCTATTTTCTGCTCCTTTACATAACGGAGTAGTTTTTTCTTTAGATTGGCAACAATAAAGATCTTTCGATTTTTGCCCTTGCATTTAACGACTGCCTCCCCCCTACTTAGCGCTTCCACTGTTATATATTGGAGTTCACTCACGCGAATACCCGTTCCGCAGATCGTCTGAATGATAAGATTAAGCCGTTGATTGTGATTTTTGTTCGCTGCTTCAAGCAGACGGATATATTCTTCTCGCGTCAATTCCTTTTCTTCGGAGCAGTAAGCTTGCCTTTGTATGCGGAACTGCTTCACGCACAGATCATGCCAACCGCAGAAACGCAGAAATGCGTTCAGTGCGGCAATCATAGAATTTGCACTGGTCACAGCGTAGGAATTTCCCAATTTTTGCTTATACTCCATCACACTTTGTTTACAGACTTCATCCGTGCTGATAAAATTTGCAAAGCATCTTACGTCACGCATATATTTTTCAACCGTTGCTTGGCTCCGTTCTTCTTCTCTTAAATGAATTTCAAATTCTTGCATTTTGGAAAGATCTATAATCCTTTTATTCATAAAACACGCTCCTTATATTGGTTTTTGCTTTTATTATTTTACCAAATCTTTGCTAATAATACTTTAAAATTTTAACAAATATGGTCGTTAATCTGGAATTTTAAGAGAGATCGGATCATAGACGGAATAATATAGCAATAGCACTTTTTTAGACAAGAAATATCCCCTTGAAGCCAAGCCTCAAGGGGATCAAATTATTTATTCAGCTGTAATTGCGTCGCCCGTTTTGGGGTCGATCAACGTTGACTCTGTACGTCCTGTGGAAAGAGTAACCTTGCTCATATCGCTCTCAAGCTCGTAAATATCATCGAGATTATTGGAGAATCCGATGTAAGCGATGTCGAAATAGACGTCTTCATCGCACGCAAAGTTGAAGAAGTCAAAGCGGAAATATTTCGCCACATATACTCCATCCTCGTTCTTTGCGTAGGTGTCAAGCCCTCTCGCCTCAAGATCGATAATAAGTATCTGCCATTCGCCGTCGGCAATTACCTGAGTGCCTGCGCCCTCGCAGTTATAGCAGTTTGCGGAATTGCTCGCCGCGCCGCCGTCGGTATTAAGGTAGAACTGCCAATAGTAGAACATCTTGGGTATGTCAGCGGGAATACGATATTTCAAAACGAGATATCTGCCTGTTTCCTTGAAATTGTTACGGAAAAGCTCGATTCTTGTTTCTTCCTCCACAGAACCTGCCAAGCGGATGTAATCGCGCTCCTCGGAGAGGGTTACCGAGCCGAAGTGTACCTTGCCACGTCCTATCATATCGTCAAGCTCTGCGGCGTCCATGTGGAAATTAAGCTCCTCGTTGTTGAGAGTGCTTCTGTACTCAAAGTGATAAGATTTTTCAAAGAGTGCAACGGTATTGAGGTCTTTGTTGTATTCGAGAATATCGTCGAGGGAATCGTGGTAACCGATGTAAGAAACGTCAATGTAAGCGTTGGGATTGCCTGACTCGTTGAATACGTCGAAGCGGAGATATTTAGCGTAATAGTTTCCGTCCTCGCTCTTCTTGAAGCTATCGGTCTTGCCGTATGCCTCGAGGTCTATAACGATGGTGTGCCACTGTCCGTCCGAAAGAACGGCTGCATCTGCGATATAATCCTGACCAACTATGAGAATGTTGCCGTCAGCATCGTAAACCGTGTTTTCGGTGGAGGTGTAGAACTGCCAGTAGGTTATCATGGAGTCGAGACCCTGAGGAACGCGGAACTTAAACACAAAATATCTGCCTGCAAGAATACCTTCCTCGTCCTCGAACACGACCATGGTTGACTCCGCGTTCGTTCCGTTTCTGTTAACACGAACGAAGTTTACACCGTCCTCGGACATAATCGAGTATTCTCCGAATCTGCTTGCCGCGTATGTAAAGGAGGCGTTGAGATCCTGGGGATCAAACCAAGCGTTAAAGGGATCGGGCTCTTCTATTATCTCGGGCCAGCCCTCAAAATCCTCAGCCGCGGTCACGCGGAACTTTCTCGGGGCACCGTTATCCATTGTTGTGATGAATGAGTAAGAGAATGTGCCGTCGCCGTCGTAGTAGACACCGTATCCGTCGTACTGATGGCCGTATCCGAAGTTATCGGGAGTGCTGAGGGAAGAGATGTCTACAAGCTTCCATTCGCCGTCAACGTATTCTTCGATAACGGGTGCAGTCAGCTTTTCAAAGCCATAAATTCTAACAGCTACGTTGTTGTGACCGCCCGAAAGAGTAAATTCTGCACTCTTGCCGTTGGTAGTCTTGACCTTGGGGAGGAATACGCTATCCATGATCGTGCAATCCTTATCAGCGGTTGCCTTCAAGGGATCAAGCAGGGTGTTTTCTCTGACTCTGCGAACGTTTTTGTCGGGCTCTACCTCATCGTATTCCTCGTAGCACTGCCACGGCATGATGATCGCGTTGATTGTGAAAGTGTCGCCTTTCTTAAGCTCTACCGCATCAAGGTCAAGGGAGAGAGAAAGCTCGGCAAAGTTGTTGATGAGGAGGAAAGAGGGATTGATCTTGTCGCCGCCGATCGTGAACTCGGCATTGTAGATCATAAAGGAGAGATTGTTATATCCTCTTGCCGCATCTCCGCAGTTTTCCATATCAAAGAAAGAGAAGTAGGGGCATTCGTCACCGAGAACGTATTCAAAGCTCTGGTCACGGTCGGCTGCCTTTACAACCTTGGACTCGTTGTTAGTGTCAAGATAGCCAACCTTGGTGTAGAGTCCGCTGTAGTCAAGAGATTTTACCGAGTAGAAGGAGAAATCGTGTCCGAAATCGGTGAAGCTGATGTCTTCAAGAACCTCATACTTCATTTCGTAGTATGCACGGTTTTCATCGGTCTGTGGGAACTCCATATGATTGTACGAAACCTTGATCTTACCGTCGTCGGAGATGAAATCCATGGTAACGTCGGCATAGATAGGACCGTAAGAGCCAATCCTATCGAGGATGTTCTCGGTTGCCGAATAGTTTCCGTCAGCATCGGTGTACTGCAAGAAGGAGTGAACGCCTGCGTAGGTACGCTGACAAACGTTAAACTGAACGGGACCCGACATAGGACGGTGATCGGGGAGCATATTGAGTGTCTCGCCAAATCTGCAGAAATAGTAGGGAATAATACAGTTACTCTCGTGAACTCCGGTTGAAAGATGGTAGTAAGGAGCGTAATACTGGATCCAGGAGATCTGCTTCAAGGGATATTTACCCCAGTTGTAGTAAAGATTGAGTATGGAGTAGGTGTTGTCGGTGTCAGAGTTGACTATCATAGGAAGGATAGTTTCGCTATACGGAGCGTCACCCTCATAGAACATGGGAGAGTCGCCGCCCTCACCGTAGTTCTTGCCGACTTCAATAGGTATAGGGAGCATCATCTGATTTCCGTCAAGAAGCGCGGCGGTTTCAAGCGCGCCACCGCCTGTATAACTGGTCAGAATGTATATCTTGCGGTCGTTTGCGCCGTCACCCTTAATGTTCAAGGTGATGCTGAAATGTCTGTTAGGATAGAACAAATACGGACGAGAAAATCCTGCGTCGCCGTCGATGCTAAAGGTATAGCAGCCTCGGAGAGCATTGTAGCCTATGAACCCTCCACCGGGAGATGTCTTGGTATCAATAATGAAGTTTTCTTCACCGAGAGGATTGACCTCAAGCTCTGCCTCGACTATAAAGCGATCAAAGGTGTGGTAACGGTCGGTGTAGATTCGGTGACCCATATAGAAGTCGTTTGCGTTATTGGTGCCCTTGGGAGAGGTGCGGAGAGTCTGACCGTCGGGAGCCTTGGACTGTTCTATCTTATAGACACCGTCTTCAAGGGTTACGCGGATCGTTCCGCTCAAGCCGTCGTAGGGAAGAATGTAACCGTAGATACCTACGCCCTTGATGTCAAATCCGACGTACTGAACGGTGTTCCAAGCAATACCCTTAAGGTCGTAGTGCAGACCGTTTCTATCCTTTATAACGAAGCCACCTACACGGCTTTCTGGAATTTCGGTGATCATACCCACTGCCTGAACGTTTTCAACGTCGCGGAGTGTGGTTACTTGTAGAGTTTGATGAAGCTTGTCGGAGTATGTGTTGAACATACGGTTGAGGTAAACTTCCTTAGTGGGGGTAGCGTTAAGGTCTGCTTTAAGCACGCGGAGATCCTTGATAGCAAAGGTAGCGTCGATAGCGCCCTGCATAGGCAGAAAGTCAAAACGAAGTCCCGTTACTTGTCCAAAGTATCCGCTAATTTGGTAAAGCGGTATGTAATATGTATGGAATTCTCCGTCGGGGATTATTTCAACACCTAACGACTGAGCACTTGAAAAACCGGTGTTAGCTCCTGCCGTGATATATACGACAAAGCTTGAGGAGAAGTTTGAGTCGGCTTTCATGGTGAGCGATAGAACGTTATACTCGGATGCCGAGAAATTGACTTTCTTATAGGATATCCAGGGGTCTTGGTTGTTGGTGGCTTTGATAGCAATAGCGCCGTCCTCAACTCCGATATATTCAGTCATGTTGTATCTGAGGATGTTGTTTGCACCGAAGTTGAGCTTTTTACCCTTTTCGTCTTCAAATACGTAACCGTTACCGAAGTTTAAGCCCTCGATGCGGTTTTCGTAAAAGTAGTAGCCCATACGGAAGATATTTGCGATGCCGTCCGCTTGGGAATCAGACGCATAGTAGGTAGTGCCATCGGTCATACGGACGAAAACGTCCATAGTATTTTCTATGTAGTTGGCACCTGCCTTGTTGTCGATCGAGGTGATCAGCTTGGTGTTTTGAAGATCGCATGTCACGCCAACGTTCTTGTTTTCAAAGAAATAAGAGGATCTTGTGGGATCAGTAAAGTATGCGTTGACTCCGTTTGCGATGCGGTCTGCATACTCGATATACTCGGCATTTTCGCCCTCGAGGAGGGAAGGATAGGTCTCCTCAACGTATCCGTCGTCGGGATCAGAGGTGCTTTCCTCGGACTCGTCGCCGCTTTCTGTGCTTGAAGACTCTTGATTATTGGAAGATTCTTCGTTGCCTGACGAACTTCCGCTCTCGGATGAGCTTTCGGTCTCTGTCTCGGAGTCGCCGAAAAGCCACGCGCAGGACGAAAGAACACTCGCGAACATTATCAAAGCGATAAGTAGTGATAAGATTCGTATGCATTTGATTTTCATAAAATTCAGATCCTTTCAAAAAATTGATATTCTAACCAGTCAATTATATCATATTTTCAAAAACAAGTCAACAACATGTCCGAAAGATATAAAAAGATGTCCGAATTTCATATAAGATTTTCAGCTTGTTGGCATTTGTCTCCCGTTCGTTGGATTTTGCGGCGGTTGCTTATTTTGCCCCATTTTGAAATAAAACGAGATCCCCTTGAAGAAATCCTCAAGGGGATCAAATTTTTATTCGATAGAACTATTTATTCAGCCGTGATCTCATTACCCGTTTTGGGGTCGATCTTGGTGGATTCCTTTTGCGCTGAGGAAAGGGTAACGTAGCTCATATCTGCTTCGTACTCGTAAATATCCTCAAGACTGTTGCCAAACGCTATATACGCTACGTCGTAGGAGACGTCCGCGCTAAATTGAGAGTTGAAGAAATCAAATCTGAAAAATTTTGCTATGTACCTTTCGTCGTCGTTCTTGACGTAGGTGTCAAGTCCTCTCGCTTCAAGGTCAACGATAAGTACCTGCCATTCGCCGTCGGCAATTACATGAGTGCCGTATCCCTCGCAGGAATAAGCGTTTGAGCTGCCTGCCGCGCCGCCGTCGGTGTTAAGGTAGAACTGCCAGTAACCGAAGGGAGGTTGATCCGCCTTGGGAATACGGTATTTCAGCACGAGATAGCGTCCGGTTTCACGGAGAGCGTTCTTGAAAAATTCTACGGTCGCTTCGTTGCCTGTGCATCCTGAAAGGGTGATGTAATCACCGTTTTCTGAAAGGGTAACAGAATGGAATTTTGACTTGCTGGGAGTGATCGCTGTGTTAAGCTTTTCTGCGTCATAAACGCAATTAAAAACAGGATTGGGTGTGTTGTCGCCATCGGTCGTATCATCACCATCGGTAGTGTTGTCACCACCGGTAGTATCATCACCGCCGGTAGTATTGTCGCCACCGGTAGTATCGTCACCGCCGGTTGTATCACCAACTATCTCACTACCCGTTTTGGGATCGATCTTAGTAGATTCCTTCTGCGCCGTGGAGAGAGTAACGTAGCTCATATCTGCTTCGTATTCGTAAATATCCTTGATATCGTTGGAGAAACCGATATAGGCTATATCGTAGCTGACCTCCGCGCCAAATTGAGAGTTGAAGAAGTCGAAGCGGAAATATTTCGCGACGTATTTACCGTCTTCGTTCTTGGCGTAGGTGCTGAGCCCTCTCGCCTCAAGGTCAACGATAAGCACCTGCCATTCGCCGTCGGCAATTACCTGAGTACCGACTCCCTCACAGCTATAGGCGTTCTCTCCCGAAGCCTTGCCGCCGTCAGTATTAAGGTAGAACTGCCAATAGCCAAGCTTTCCGGGGTTATCTTCGGGGATACGGTATTTCAGAATGAGATAGCGTCCCGTTTCCTTGGTATTATTATGTAAAAGCTCAACGATAGCCTCGCTGCCCACAGAGCCTGCGAAAGTGATGTAATTACGGTCGCCGGAGAGGGTTACCGAATGGAATCTGCCCTTGTAGTAATCAACTATAGCATCAAGCTCGCCGGCATCAAAGTGAAGATTCAGCGCCTCGTTGTTCTTGGTGCTTACGTGATTGAGGGTATTGTTTGTAAAGAGCGCAACGGTAGGCATATCCGTCTTGTTGTATTCAAGAATCTCGTCAAGAGAATCGTGCATGCCTACGTATGCAACATCGATTATCGCGTCAGTTGCGTATTCCGGATTGAATACGTCAAAACGGAGATATTTGATATAATAGTTGCCGTCCTCGTCCTGCTTGTAGCATTCGGTTCTGTTTGCGTAGGATGCGAGGTCGATGACAATAACGTGCCAGTCTCCGTCCGAGAGGTTGGGAGCCGAGGCATTGAAGTCCTGACCGACTATAAGAATGTTGCCGTCAGCGTCATACATCGTGTTTTCGGTGGAGGTGTAGAACTGCCATGTGCCGATCTTTGCGGCTGAGCCCTGAGGAACTCTGAACTTGTAGACCAAATATCTTCCTGCCAAAGCGCCCTCTGCGTCCTCAAACAGGGCGAGAGTCGCCTCGGTGTTCTTGCCGTTACGGTTGACACGGATGAAGTTTATTCCGTTCTCGGACATCATAGAGAACTCGCCGAATCTTGCCGCCGATACGGTGAATTTTGCATTCAGATCCTGAGGATCCATCCAGAAATTCATAGGATCGGGTTCTTTGATGATTTCGGGCCAGCCCTCAAAATCCTCGGCTGCACTCACGCGGAATTTTCTATCAGCACCGTTGTCCATTGTTGTAATAAATGAGTAGGAGTATGTTCCGTCGCTGTCGTAGTAGACGCCGTAGCCGTCGTACTGATAGCCGTAGCCGAATGCGTCGGGAGTGCTGAGCGACGAGAGGTCAACAAGCTTCCATTCGCCGTCAACGTATTCTTCAACGACGGGAACGGTTAACTTCTCAAAACCGTAAATTCTGACTGCCACGTTGTTGTGACCGCCCGAAAGGGTGAACTCTGCGCTTTTGCCGTTAGTGGTCTTTACCTTGGGCAAAAAGACGCTCTCGATGATCTCGCAGTCCTTGTCTGCAGTTGCCTTCAAGGGGTCAAGCAGAGTGTTTTCACGAACTCTGCGAACGTTCTTGTCGGGTTCTGCCACGTCGTACTCGTCGTAGTACTGCCAAGGCATGATGATCGCGTTGATGGTGAAGGTGTCGCCCTTCTTCAGCTCTACCGCCTCAAGATCGAGGGAGAGAGAAAGCTCGGCGAAGTTGTTAACAAGCAGGAAAGAGGGAGTGACCTTTTCGCCGCCCATTGTAAACTCGGCATTATAGATCAAGAAGGAAAGGTTGTTGTAGCCTCTTGCCGTGTCGCCGCAGTTTGTCATATCGAAGAAGGAGAAGTAGGGGCAATTATTGCCGAGAACGTATTCGAAGCTCTCGCCACGTCCCGCCGCGGTGGCAACCTGCGACGCATTGTTTGTATCAAGGTAACCGACCTTTGAGTACAGACCGCTGGGGTCGAGTGATTTTACCGAATAGAAGGAGAAATCACGTCCGAAATCGGCGAAGCTGATGTCCTCAAGAACCTCATACTTCATTTCGTAGTAAGCGCGGTTCTCGTCGGTCTGGGGGAACTCCATATGATTGTAGGAAACCTTTATTTTACCGTCATCGGATATGAAATCCATAGTAACGTCAGCGTAGATAGGACCGTAAGAGCCTATGGTGTCGAGGATATTCTCGGTTGCCGCGTAGTTACCGTCAGCGTCAGTGTACTGCAGGAAAGAGTGAACTCCGGCATACGTGTGCTGGGGGTCGCCCTCCCAGAAGGGACCCGACATAGGACGGTGGTCGGGAAGCATATTAAGCGTCTCGCCCCACTGACAGAAATAGTAGGGAATAATGCAGTTACTCTCGTGAACGCCCGTGGAAAGGTGATAGTAGGGAGAGTAATACTGAATGAACGAGATCTGCTTAAGGGGATATTTACCCCAGTTGTAATAAAGGTTTACTATGGAATAGGTGCTGTCGGTATCAGCGCCCACTATCATAGGAAGAATGGTTTCGCTGTATACGGGGTCACCCTCATAGAATATGGGAGAGTCGCCGCCCTCGCCGAAGTTCTTACCTACCTCAAGAGGAATAGGAAGCATCATCTGCTTGCCGTCGAGAATCGCCGCACATTCAAGTGATCCACCGCCTCGGTACTGTGCAAGAACGTAGATCTTACGGTCGTTCACACCGTCGCCCTTGAGATTGAAGGTGACGTTATACTGACGGTTCTGGTGGAGCTTGTAGGGAGGGCCAAAGCCGCCTACACCGTCTATGTTAAGGGTATAGCAGCCGCGGAGAGCGTCGTAGCCGACGAACTCGCCAAAGGTGGAGGCTTCACCGTCGATGATGAAGTTTTCTGCACCAAGAGGATTGACCTCAAGCTCCGCCTCTACTATAAAGCGATCAAAGGTGTGGTAACGGTCGTTGTAAATACGGTGACCCATGTAGAAGTCGTTGGCATTATTTGTGCCCTTCAGTGACGCGCGGAGCGTTTGACCGTCGGGAGCCTTGGTCTGTTCGATCTTGTAAACTCCGTCAACGAGTGTCACGCGGATTGTGCCGCCCGAACCGTCATAGGGCAGAATGTAACCGTAAATTCCAACGCCCTTGATGTCAAATCCGACGTACTGAACGGTATTCCAAGCAATACCCTTAAGGTCGTAGTGCAAGCCGTTTCTGTCCTTTATAACGAAGCTGCCCACACGATTTTCGGGAATCTCTGTAACTATACCAACTGCCTGAACGTTTTCAACGTCCTTTTGCGCGGCAAACTGGAGAGTCTGGTGGAGTTTGTCGGAGTATGTGTTGAACATACGGTTGAGATAAAGCTCCTGGGTGGGGGTGGCACTGAGGTCTGCCTTAAGCACGCGGAGGTCCTTGATTGCCAAGGTTGCGTCGATAGCGCCCTGCATAGTCATAAAGTCAAGACGAAGTCCGGTTACCTGACCTGCGAAGCCACTGATCTTATAGAGAGGGATGTAGTAAGTGTGATATTCGCCGTCGGGAATGATGTCATAGCCTAACGACTGCTCGCTTGAGAATGCAGTGTTGCTTCCCGAGTTCGCGCCCGCAACGATATAGACCGCAAGATTCGAGGAGAAGTTCTGGTCTGCCTTCATGGTGATTGCCAGAACGTTGTATTCGGATGCCGAAAAAGAGATGTTTTTATAGGAGAACCAAGGGTCTTGGTTGTTGGTGACTTTGATCGCGATACCGCCGTCCTCAACTCCGATATATTCGGTCATGTTGTATCTGAGGATGTTGTTTGCGCCGCAGTTAAGCTTTTTCTCCTTACCGTCTACGAACTTGTAGCCATCGTTAAAGGAGAGACCCTCAATGCGGTTTTCGTAATAGTAGTAGCCCATACGGAAGATGTTGGCGATGGCATCCTTGTCGGAATCCGACGCATAGTATATAGTGCCGTCGGTCATGCGGACGAAAACATCCATAGTGTTTTCTATGTAGTTGCCTCCCGCCTTGTTACCGATCGAGCTTATCAGCTTGGTGTTTTCAAGGTCACAGGTCACGCAAACGTTCTTATTTTCAAAGTAATAAGAAGTTCTCGTGGGATCGGTAAAGTATGCGTTGACTCCGTTTGCGATACGATCTGCATACTCAATAAATTCTGCGTTATCGCCGTCTATTAGGGAAGGATTGGTTTCCTCAACGTATCCGTCATCGGGATCAGAGGTGCTTCCCTCGGACTCGTCGCCGCCCTCGGTGTCGCTGCTCTCGGTTTTGTTGCTCTCAGAGGAGCTTTCAGAGCTTGACGAGCTGCCGCTCTCGGATGAGCTTTCGGTGCCGGTCTCAATCAGATCGCCAAAAAGATCTGCGCAAGACGAAAGAACGCCTGCCGCCATAATCAGTGCGATAAGAAGCGACAAGATTCGTGTGCTTTTGATTTTCATAAACTGAAATCCTTTCAAAATTGTTTTTGCTATGAATCAATTATATCGTAATCTATAAATCAAGTCAATAGGATGTCCGAAAAGTATAATAATTGTCCCAAAAGTACAGTAAAAACACAAAAAAAGTCCGATTTATGCATCGGACTTCTTGTCTTTATCTATGTTGCGACGGAAATCGCTGGGGGTCATTCCAGTATGTTTCATGAAAAATTTTCCAAAATAATTTGCGCTGGAAAAGCCTAATTTGTCGCTGATATCGTCTATAAACTCGTCGGTTTCCATCACCATTCGTTTAGCTTCCTCTATCTTTTGACCGTGAATGAACGACAAAAGCGAGGTGTTTTCATACAGGGAGAAGAGTCTGCCAAGCTGCTTTGAGCTGAGATTGCAGTAGCGAGCTACCTCGTCGCAGGAGAGAAACAGGTGGGGATTGTCTTCGATGTATTTTTTTGCCTTTATAAGACGCATATCGTATTCGTCGTTGTGTATGGTAGGGCGAATTCTCGTGCTTTCGGCTATGGCGTAAATGATCTCGCAAAGTCTGTTTTTTATCATCACATCCGAATAGGGAGTCTTGTTCGTTGCCTTACGAAGTATGAAAGATAAGGACTCTGTAAGCTCGTCGCCCATTTGTATTATACACTTATTTTTACTTTTGAGAATATCACGCAGCTCACTATCGCTTTTCAACTCAAATGCTACTGTTATTTTTTGGAAGTTGTCGCTTTCCTGGGGAATGCAGTGTATAGTGCGAGGAGAGATAAGCATAATGCTGTTTTCACCGACGCTCACGTCACAGTTCTTAAAGCGGTAAACAATACTTCCGCTGGTTACGATGTGCATTTCAAAGAAGGTGTGATTGTGAGGCTTGGAGTTTAGATAAAATTTATTCTCGCTGCAAGCTGCATTCATCCAAAGGATTTCGGGATCGGATCCGAAAACGTTTTCGTTGGGCAAGTTTACCTTGTTTATAGCATCAATAATTGCATTTTTCAATTTTCACCCTCCTTTCAACATTCTAATTTAATGAGACACTGTACATTGTATCATCGATATCGCAAAATGTCAATACAGTGTCCTAAATTTATCATTTTTTTGTTTTTGGCAAGCTCAAAAGCAAGTTGGTTATGAAAGATAGGGGGCATGATTTAATGAAATCAGCCCCATATAATCTTTAATGGAAAAACTCCGTAAAATAAACAACGTTGCTTTCACTGATTTTGCAATCCGAAATCAAGCAGTGTGAGCTCGCTTTAGATTATTTTGTATGCTTTTCCTCTCGCATTGTCGGTCTCAATCAAAAATTCTTTTCCACCAACAGAAAGTGCGATGTCGTTTCTTGTCTGGGTAGGGTCGCAGACCGTCATAGAGGTTGTTTTTCCGTCCTCGCCCCGTTTCATCATAGCAATAAGAGCGTGTTTCGCCTTAACACCGCACATTTCACCCGCTTCACGGAAGACTATGCCGTAAAGTGCGCTTGATTTTTCGCGCGCGGCGTGAATTTTGCCGTTTGACGAGAGAATTTCAACGTCGCTTGCATCATAGTCGGCAGTTTCTTGCTCGTTGGCGTTCAGAAGTATGAGGTAGACGTATTTTTCGTCCTCGGGGTCGATTCCGTGGTCAAGATAAATTGCTACGAAGCGAAGACCGTCCTTTTCGTAGAATTTCACCTTGATATTACCGCCCTCGGGGAAGATAAATCCGCCGACGTGTGGGATAAATATCTTTTGCGCCGTAAGGGTCATTTCGCCAACGGCAAAGGGGATTGCGACTCCGTCTGCAAGGATGTTCTCATCCGCTTCAAGCACACGGTTTTCAACTATGGTGCGAACGGGGTAGCCGTCATGAGCCACGATATCTGTGCCGAGACAGAGAATTGCTCGATCAAAGAAGAAGTAGCTCTTATTTGCGGTCAGAGTGCAGTGATAAACGGGCAAGCTCCTACCGGCGCCCGTGTCGGGTCTGCCCTCGTCGATTTCGTTGTGGAATGATTCGTAGTCCATGCTTGCCGACAGATATTTGCCGTCAAGACAAACACCACCGACGAAATCTCGGTTGGGTCGCCATCCGCAGTTGAAGAACATTATCTCTCGCTCGCGGTCTTCGACGGTGGTGCCCGGGATCATAGTCTTGTCGGCGCCCTGCCACCATTCGGGGGAATATTCCTCAAAGCCCGTGGGGGTGTATAGATAAAGCGCACCGTCGCCCGTGTACCATCCGTCACCGTTGTCGCCGTTCATACATTCGTAGGCGATTGAGCGACGGGAAGGCATACGGAGACCGATCATTGAGGAGTGGCGGTGCTGGACGCAGATGTCGCCCGAGTACCACATATAGGCATAGTCGGGGGAGTTTACGTCATATTTTTCGTTGGTCAACGCTTCGTAAAAATGAGCGTACGCGCAGATATTGGTTTTTGGACATTCTGCGGCGCGAGTGCCGGGCAAGGAGTTGATCTTTCGGTATTTCTCAAGGGTGGTGCCGCTGTCGTAGGTGGAGATAAGCTGCTCGCGAACCTCGGGGGAGTCATTACAACGGATCAGACGATTGATCTCGTGGTCAAACTCCTCGCCGAAAAGACCGTACAGATAGTGGACCTCACGGAGAATGCTTGCGGCGCAGTTATCGTACTGCATCGCTCTGCCGTTCATCGGCGCTAACGTGCGTCCACGGTACATGACGGGAGCAAACGTATAGCGGAGCATTCCTTTAAGATTGTCCAGATTTTGCAAGGGATAGGCGAGAGGGGAACGGGAGAGTATCTGAACCGTCTTTCCTATGCGGGAGAGATTGATGACACCGTAGGCTACATTATATGGCATACCGTGGGTCATACAGCAAAAATCCCTTCGCATATTGTCTCCGCTGTCGTGGGCTTCAAGAAGCATTTCGCACTCTTCAAAAAGTTTTTGGAGAAGTTCTCTGTTCTCGGTTATGAGTGCAAGGGGAGTCAGAGTGACTATCCTTGACATCGCCTCGGCGTTGGTGGGAGCGGTTCTCATTTTGTCACTTAGAAAGGCAACCGGTGTGATATATTTTTTAGTGAGATCAGGCGTGATCGAATCCTCTACTATTATAAGAATGTCCATAAGAGGACAAGCCGCGCCTACGTACCAATCCCACCAATCGTAATCTTTCCAAGAACGGAAACTTGTGTCGGTGACCACGTTTTCGCCGTACATATTATCGTGCAGCCAATTGAGGGCGTAGAGGATGTCGGAGAGAAGCTCCTTTGACTGATAGGAACGGCAGCCGATAGTGCCAAATGGCAGAGCCATACGCAGAACGCGGTCGTATTGAAGCTTTAATTCGCCCGATGCGGTCGGTGCTTTATCGCCGAAAAGGATCGGGGCGTCAGGACCTCGGTTTATCTCTTGACGCAGGCTCTCACTGTCCTTGTCACGCATGCGGAGCAATTCGCTCATTCCTTTTACAGATAGGGAATTATTCTTCTCGTCACCGCAGAGATCGAGTCGCCAGCTTGCCCTTGCTGATTTGAAATCATCGGCGGTAAAAAGGGCGGTGTCGTACGTTTTATTGTTGTTCATATTTACTTTCCTTGCGCCATAGCGAGGCATTCTTCAAACAAAATTTCGTGCATACGCATGATTTCTTCGTATGTTCGGGGTGTGCCGACGGGATCGTCGAGTATGCCCTCGTTGCTCTCATAGCATGCCGAAACTGCACCGCAGACGTGGTGAGTTGCACTGATGAGATTGAATGACAGAGGATTTTCGCCCGAGGGGATTCCGGGTATTGCTCCACGGAAGAATTCAAGTCCTTCATTGTCACCAACTCTTTGGCAACGCTGATAAAGCTCGTCGATAGCGAGTGAGCATTCTTTTGTTACGTAGTCGGTGGGGAGCATACCGCCCTTTATATTTCCACCGCCGTGCAAATTGAGTACAAAATCGGCGCATTCGTCCTCGCAAATGTCGAGTATCGCCTGCGTTTCACGAGCCTTTGGGTGGAAGAAGTTGTCGTGCATAAGGTTTATGCCGTCATCATTGTAGTAGCCGCCGAGAAAGCCTGCCGCGTCCTTTATGGGATGGATCTTTTTACAGTCGGGCCATCCGCAAAGCGAGCCGTCTGCCCAAGTGCCTTGACCCCAATAGCGGAACTCCTCAAAGCTTTTGCCTATCATCGAATCGGGCTTGACTCTTGCGCGTCCGTCGGGATTGGCAATGGGAACTATGACTAAACGGACGCCTTTTACGAGCGAAAGCAGCTTTTCGTTGGTCTTTCCCATAAGGTCGACTCCGGTTTCGAGGAGGGAGATCAGATTTGTGATCGCCGCAACGCCCTCGGTCTCCTGTCCGTGGACTGCACCTATAAGTATAACGCAGGGCTTTTGTCCCCTGGGCGAAAAGCAACCCTTATCTCTGCCGCCGAGAGCGGAGGAGTAGTTTGCGGTGCCGTGAGCTTTTTTTTCGCCGTAAGCCAGCATATATACGGGTCGGTCGCCCGCGCTTTGGCATAAAATGCGCTTTTCCGAGCAGTTTTTGGCATTCGTATAAATGTCCTTGATGTATTCAAGATCTGTTTTCCAGAAATCGGGAATAAACATAACGATGTCTCCTTTTAAAAAGTTGAATGATAACTCAAAGTTATTCTAACATAAAATTTTAGGGAATAACAGTCAATTTTGAACGAAAATATTGCAAATTTCACCATCTTTTGGTGTCGATCCCTATAGCTATGTTCCAAAACCGAAAATTACCCCCTTTCTATATGAACTGTGAGGTCGTGGTTATGTCAAAAGATTGGATAAGTAGGAGGGGTTGCACGACAAAATACGGACTTTTGATTTTTGCAAAATGTATTCACTTGGCACAAGCAGAGAAGAACACCTTTTGTTTGTGCGATAAGCCGAGATAAGGGTGAGTTGTTTACAACGCCCTACAAAAATTCCGCCAATCCCGCTGAAACGAAATATTTCACAAGAGCCTGCTACTATCTTGAGGACGACGTTACGAATAGCTACTGTTATCCCACGGTTCTTGCGGTAAATGACGGAATTCTGATATCGTATTATCATAGCAACGGCACCGATTTTAGCCTCAACAGTGCAAAGGTAACGAAGGTGTATTTTGACGAGTTGTAAGACTGTGGTCGATTTTTTACCTCGCATTATATGTGATTTTCGCGTAAAATAAATTTTTCAACTCTGGCTCAAAACTCTTTTGTGAAAAAAACACCGTAATTTTTAGCAAAAATTTTGAAATCCTCTTGACAAATCGATTTTTTTGTTATATAATCTCGTGTGGTACAGAGATTTGGAGACGTATCAAAACGGGACACCCAAGGGTGGCTCTTGTTTTGATATGTTATTTTTTTGCCCAAAATTGATTTGAAAATATAATTATAAAAGGAAAAGATTAGATGTTTGACGTAGTTGTTATTGGCGGCGGCGTTATCGGCGGTATGATCGCTCGCGAGCTGTCCAAGTATGAGCTTAGCATCTGCATTCTGGAAAAAGAAAACGACGTTGCAATGGGTGCAACAAAGGCAAATTCCGCAATCGTTCACGCGGGATTCGACGCAAAAGAGGGAAGCCTCAAGGCACTGCTGAACGTTCGCGGCTCCAAAATGATGGAGAAGGTTTGCTCCGAGCTTGGCGTTAAGTACCAGAGAAACGGCTCTCTCGTTATCGGATTTAACGATGAGGACAGAGCAACAGTTTTGTCGCTGGTTGAGAGAGGTATCACTAACGGTGTTGAGGGTGTTCGCCTGGTTGAAAAGGACGAGCTTAAGGCTCTTGAGCCCAACATTTCGGATAACGCGACCTGCGCGCTTTATGCTCCCACCGGCGCTATCGTTTGCCCCTACGAGCTTTGCATCGCGTCCATCGGTAACGCTATGGATAACGGCGCTGCTCTTGAACTTGACTTTGAGGTAGCAAGCATCGAAAGAAAAGACGGCGAGTACGTTATCACAAGCAAGGACGGCAAGACCGTAACTGCAAAGTACATCGTTAACGCGGCAGGTATCTTCTCCGATAAGATCGCAAAGATGGTCGGTGACAACTCTTTCGACGTTCATCCCCGTCGCGGCGAGTACATTCTTCTCGACCGTGAGTGCGGCAATATAATCAAGCACACTATCTTCCGTACCCCCTCCAAGATGGGTAAGGGAATACTCGTTACCCCCACCGTAGACGGCAACCTCCTTCTCGGCCCTACCTCCGTTGATATGGAGGACAAGGACGACAAGTCCACCACTCCCGAGGGTCTTGGCAGAGTTATCCGTGAGTGCGGTGAGAACATCGAGGGCGGTCTTCCCGTTGGCGGTAAGTCCATTACCTCCTTCTGCGGTCTCCGTTCCGTAGGCAGCACCGGCGACTTCATCATCAACGTAAACGTAGAGAACGTAGTTAACGTTGCAGGTATCGAGTCTCCCGGACTTTCCTCCGCTCCCGCAATTGCAGAGTACGTTCGTGACCTTCTCGCAGAGAACGGTCTCGCACTCAATGCTAAGAGCGGCTTCAACCCCATCCGTGAGCCCAAGCATCACTTCCGTGAGGCAAGTGTAGAAGAGAAGAACGAGATCATCAAGCGCGATCCCGCATACGGACGTATTATCTGCCGTTGCGAGACCGTCAGTGAGGGTGAGATCATCGACGCTATAAGATCCAATCCCCCCGCAAGAGATATCGACGGCGTTAAGAGAAGAACCCGTAGCGGTATGGGTCGTTGCCAGGGCGGATTCTGCGGTCCTTACGTAATGGAGCTTATCGCAAAAGAGAGAAACGTAGCATTTGAGAGCGTAACCAAGGCGGGCGGCGCGTCCGTAATGGTTTACGGCAAAACCAAGTAATAGGAGGATAAGAAGATGATAACTAAGGAACTTGTAATTATCGGCGGCGGCCCTGCGGGCATGAGCGCTGCGGTTGCGGCTTACGAGAGCGGCATTCGCGATATTCTTATTCTTGAAAGAGACGTAGCGCTTGGCGGTATTCTCCGTCAGTGCATACATAACGGCTTCGGACTCCACCGCTTCGGCGAGGAGCTTACCGGCCCCGAGTACGCTTGGAGATACGAGCAGAAGGTTAGAGAGCTTGAGATCCCCTTTAAGCTCAATACCATGGTTCTCGACATCACCCCCGATAAGGTTGTAACTGCAACCAACACCGAGGACGGTATCTTTATGATTCAGGCAAAGGCAATCATTCTCGCAATGGGTTGCCGTGAAAGACCCAAGGGAGCGCTCAACATCGCAGGCGACCGCCCCGCAGGTATTTACAGCGCAGGTATGGCGCAGAAGCTTGTTAACATGAAGGGCTATATGCCCGGTAAGAACGTAGTTATCCTCGGTTCGGGTGACATCGGTCTTATTATGGCAAGAAGAATGACCCTTGAGGGCGCAAAGGTTCACGCAGTTTGCGAGCTTATGCCTTACTCGAGCGGACTTGCAAGAAATATTGAGCAGTGCCTTAACGACTTCGGTATCCCGCTCCGTCTTTCCCACACCGTTGTTGAGATCCACGGACGTGAGAGAGTTGAGGGCGTTACCATCGCAAAGGTAGACGAGAGAAGACGTCCCATCGAGGAGACCCGTGAGTACATTCCTTGCGATACTCTCCTTTTGTCGGTTGGTCTTATTCCTGAGAACGAGCTTACCAGATCTGCCGACGTTTCTATCGACAGAATTACCAACGGCGCATACGTTGACCAGGACAGACAGACCGAGGTAGAGGGTATCTACTCCTGCGGTAACGTTCTCCATGTTCATGACCTCGTTGACTTCGTTTCCGAGGAAGCGGAGATCGCAGGACGCGGCGCGGCTGAATACATCAAGGGCGAGGTTGCAAAGAGCGACGTTAACATCACCGTAAAGGCTGACGGTAAGGTTCGCTACACCGTTCCCCAGAGAATTACCGCAGAGAAGGACGTTAGCGTTTACTTCAGAGTTGCTGACGTGTTCAGAGATAAGAAGGTCACCGTTAAGAGCGGCGACACCGTAATATACTCGAAGAAGCACCAGAAGCTCGCTCCCGGTGAGATGGAGTGCGTCAAAATCACCGCAGATAAGCTTGTGGGTGTAACTGAACTTACTTTCGGATTGGAGGATTAACGCGAAATATATTTCGCGTTTGGTGCTTTTTACGTCTTTGCGCTTTAAACAAGCGCAATTTCGTTCCGAAACCACGTAAAAATCACCTTTATTTTAAGGAGTGAAAATTATGAATAAGAGAGAATTAACTTGTATCGTTTGCCCCAGAGGTTGCCAGCTCGTAGTTGAGCTTGAAGGCAAGAACGTCCTCTCGGTCAGCGGAAATATTTGTAAGCGCGGCGCGGCTTACGCAGAAAACGAATGCACCAACCCAATGAGAACCGTTACCACCACCGCAAAGACCAACGATGGCGGCGTTGTTGCGGTTAAGACCGAAACCACCATCCCCAAGGAGAAGATGTTCGAGTGCATGGAGATGATCAACTCCGTAACCCTTGAGCTTCCCGTAAAGGTTGGCGACGTTGTTCTTGAGGACGTGTTCGGTAGCCGTGTAGTTGTTTGCCAAAACAAGGAAATCGGCGAGAATTGATAAAATACCCACTTGCAATTTTTTTGAAAACAGTGTATAATTAATACGTCCCATCACAGTGGTGGGGCGTATCCGTTTTAATTAAACGCCGCAGGACGGCTTAAATGGAGATTTTTATGAAAGATTTGGCAGAGTTTTTCAGCAGTGGCAGAGTAATTTCCGCAACTCGCTCCGACGAGGAGTTTTTGCGCGCAGTAAAGGCGGAGCCTCAGATCATTTTCGATCTTGATCCTGACCTTATGAACATTTCCGCAAAGGTGAAAAAAGCACACGATGCAGGCAAGAAATATCTGCTTCACGTCGATCTTGCCAAAGGACTTGGCAAGGATGAGAGTGGCATTAGATTTCTCGGACGAGTCGGCGTAGACGGAGTAATCAGTGCCAAGGTTGGTATTATTAAGCTTGCCAGAGAGCAGGGACTCCATACGGTACAACGCTTTTTTATCGTGGATTCGCATTCAATATCCACCACGGTAGACGCAGTAAAATCGGCTAAACCCGAAATGATCGAGATCATGCCCGGAACGCTTTGTAAGGTAATAGAAAGAATAAAAGGTAGTGTGGATATTCCGATAATTGCAGGCGGTCTTATCGAGACCGAGACCGAGGTTGCAGAAATCTTGGCAAGTGGCGCGACTGCAGTATCTACTGCAAGACATGAGCTTTGGAACATAAAAAAATGAGTTTTGTGCGTTAAAAATCCTCCGTGGCTTTAAATTCACAAAATCGTTACAAATTTCAAAAAGACCGCTTCGGCGGTCTTTTTTTTGCGTTTTCAACGTGTTTAATTAAGTCTTGACGCGAGGGACAAGCCCTGCTTGCAGGTGTTTTTGCATGAAAATTGTCATATGCCGAAAATGCGAAGTTTGCTCCATAAATTCTAATTTATACAAGGCAAAAAGTTTGAAAAGTGCGAATTTTTTGGCAATAATTATTTAAATATATAAGATATATTACAAAGTTTGCTTGACAAAGATACCATTGGATGTTATAATATAATTTGCATGATTGCGCACACTAACATTTTTTAATACATTTTTAATTAGCCACAGAAAGGTGAAGAGCAGATATGAACATCAAGTTTTCCCCCCCGGATATTTCCGAGATCGAGATAGAAGAGGTTGCCGCGGCACTGCGCTCCGGTTGGATAACCACCGGTCCCAGAACCAAGAAGCTGGAAGCTCAAATTGCCGAATACGTTGGCACAAATAAGTGCGTATGCCTCAATTCCCAGACCGCCTGTGCGGAGATGGCGCTTCGTGTTCTCGGCATTGGCGAGGGCGACGAGGTCATAACCAGTGCCTATACCTACACTGCGTCTGCTTCGGTCATTTGTCACACCGGAGCAAAGCTTGTGCTTGTGGATACCGCCCCAAATTCATACGAAATGGACTACTCAAAGCTTGAGGCGGCTATAAACGAGAAAACAAAGGCAATAATCCCCGTCGATCTTGGCGGCGTACCCTGTGATTACGATAAAATTTTTGAGATAGTCAATAAAAAGCGCAATATGTTCAAGCCCGCAAACGAGATTCAGGCGGCTATGGGCAGAGTTGCGGTTATGGCAGATACCGCTCACGCTTTCGGTGCGTCTTGGCACGGAAAGATGCTCGGCTCGGTTGCCGATTTCTCCAGCTTTTCATTCCATGCGGTAAAGAATCTTACTACCGCAGAGGGGGGGGCTTTGACTTGGAGAACAATTGAGGGCATTTCCGACGAGGATATATACAAAAAGCTCCAGCTCCTCTCACTGCACGGCCAGTCCAAGGACGCTTTGGCAAAGACTCAGCTTGGCGCGTGGGAATATGACATCGTAGGCCCGTTCTTCAAGTGCAATATGACCGATATTATGGCGGCTATCGGGCTTGGTCAGATGCAGAGATACCCCGCAATGCTTGAAAGAAGACGCGAGATAATCGCAAAGTACGATGCGGCACTCACGCCCCTCGGAGTTGAGGTGCTTGATCATTACAAAGATAATCACACCTCGTCAGGTCACCTCTATCTCACCAGAATTCCGGGTGTTAGCATCGAGGAGAGAAACGAGATCATAATAAAGATGGCAGAGCGTGGAATCGCCTGCAACGTCCACTATAAGCCCCTGCCCATGCACACGGCTTATAAAAATCTCGGCTTTGACATAGCAGATTACCCCAATGCATACGATAGATTTAAAAACGAGATCACTTTACCCCTCCACACCTGTCTTACCGACGAAGAGGTGGACTACGTGATCGAAAATTACGTTGAGATAGTTAAGGAGCACATAAGATAATGACTTACCGTTTTTTTAAGAGATTTTTTGACATTGTGCTGTCCTTGGCGGCATTGCCCTTTGTGCTTTTGATAATTGTGATCTTCGCGCCCATCATCTATTTTACCGATAAGGGCCCCGTGTTTTATAACGCAGAGCGTCTCGGATACAAAGGAAAGACCTTTAAAATGTATAAGCTTCGCTCAATGAAGGTCAATTCTCCCAATCTCAAAAACGCCGACGGTTCTACATACAACGGTGCAAATGACCCCAGAGTTACCAAGGTCGGTCGCTTTATGAGAAAGACAAGCATAGACGAGTTCCCCCAGTTTATCAACGTGCTCAAGGGTGATATGAGCTTGATAGGCCCTCGCGCACACCTTACTACCAACTACAAGGGCTATGAGCTGCTTGACGAGCCTCACCAAAAGCGTCTTGACGTGCGCCCCGGTATCACAGGATACAGTCAGGCATACTACCGCAACTCGGCAACAAGTCAGCAGAAGATGGAGCACGACGTTTATTATGCAGAGAATGTTTCGCTGTCGCTTGACGTAAAGATCCTCTTCAAAACCGTGGCATCTGTATTAAAGCGTGAAAATATATACGTTACCGAAGCCTCCACACAGGGCAAGGAGGCAACCGTGGTAGAAGAAAAGCAGACCACCGAGGCAGGTAAATGATGAAAAAATTATTGATTATCGGCGCGTCAATTCTTCAGCTCCCCGCAATAAAGAGGGCGAAGGAAATGGGATTTTACGTTGGCGTGGTCGATTACAACCCGCAGGCGGTGGGAATACCGCTTTCCGACGAGTTCTTTTGCGTCAGCACCATTGACGTGGAGGGAGTTGTGGCAGTTGCCGAGGCGTTTAAACCTGACGGCATAATGACCCTTGCCACCGATATGCCAATGCGCTCAATCGCGGCGGCTTGCGAGAGGCTGGGATTGCCCGGAATCTCCCGCGATACCGCCCTCAAGTCCACCGACAAGGGCGAGATGATAAAATGCTTTGAGGAAAATGGCGTGGAGCACCCCTGGTATTTCATTCTATCCTCAAAGGACGAGCTTAATAAAATAAGCGAGAAAATTACCTATCCCTGCATTACAAAGCCTACCGATAATTCGGGTAGCCGAGGAGTGATGCTGGTACATAGCGAAAAGGAGCTTCTCGATGCCGTTGCTTACAGCTCCGAAAACGGACGCTCGGGCGGTGTCATCGTTGAAGAATATATGAGAGGTCCTGAGGTCAGCGTTGAGATCATCGTGGCAGAGGGAGAGCCTCATGTGCTTCAGGTCACCGACAAGCTGACTACCGGTGCGCCCCACTTCGTTGAGATGGGTCACAGTCAGCCCAGCCGACTTGGGGATGAAAATCTTGAAAAGATACGCGACCTTGCAAGCCGCGCGGTAAAGGCGGTGGGTATTAAAAACGGCCCCGCCCACGTTGAGATCATTTTGACTGAAAACGGACCGAAAATGGTTGAGCTTGGCGCGAGAATGGGCGGAGATTGCATCACCACCCACCTGGTTCCCCTGTCAACGGGAATTGATATGATCGAGGCGACGATACGCATAGCCTGCGGAGAAATGCCCGATCTTGAACCGAAATTCAGGAAGGGAAGTGCAATACGCTTCCTTGACGCGCCCTGCGGAACAATTACCGCAATAGAGGGCGCAGAGCAAGCCGCAAAGCTTGAGGGTGTCCGCGAGATCTCCTTTACCAAGGGCGTGGGCGACACCGTGGGCGAGATCGGTTCGTCTACCGACCGCGTAGGCTTCGTTATCGCACAGGCTGAGGACGCCGCAGAGGCGGTCAAGGTCTGCGAGAGGGCGAAGGACGTTTTAAATGTAAAAACTAATATTTGATTTTACGAAAGGAAGAACCGGTAATGAATTATATAAAGATGATGAATGCTTACTTTGGCTTTTATAATTATATGCGAAAAAAAGCTATTAAACGCTCTGATAGATATAACTGTATGCAACGTTTGAGTGCTGAGGCTACGAAACTTACCAAAGAGCAAGAAAAAAAGATCAAAGACTTTTGGGCTCCGTATGAGAACGTTACTACCATATTTCATCAGATGTACTATGAAAAAACCGGTGTTTTTTCCGAAAAGTACATTCCAATAGATGTTTACACTAATGTCATTGACGAGTATTTTAATCCCAGAAATGAAGGCAAATATATTGATAACAAATGTTATTATAATGCTTTTTTCGGAAAAATCAGACAGCCTGAATTTGCGGTGTTGCGAAGTGGTGGTTTTTGGTACAACGAACAGATGCAAATGGTAAATGAAGAAGATGTTGCCAATATAGTAGCAAATGAAAACGAACTTTTCGTAAAGGTCGCAACTGAATCTTATGGTGGAAAAGGCGTAAAATACATAAATAAAGACAACAACATCGTCGAAGAATTTTTTGATTTTGTTAAAAAAACAAATTGTGATATAATTGCGCAAAGAGCTGTTAAGCAGCATAAGGATATTGCGGCAGTAAACGAAAGCTCTGTGAATACCGTAAGAATGATATCACTGCTCTCCAAAGATGGTCCCAAAATTTACTCCAGTATCTTCCGAGTTGGTATGAAAGGGAAAAAAGTTGATAACTACACCAGTGGTGGACTTACTGTTGGAATCAACGAAAACGGTTTACTTAATAAGTATGCTTATAACGATAAAGGAGAACGCTTTGATAAGCATCCTTCTAATGGATTTGTGTTTGAAGGATATGAAATTCCCGGATATAAAAAAGCGAGAGAGCTTGTTATGAAGGCACATCCTATGATCCCTCATTTTAGATTGGTTTCTTTTGATGTTGCAATTGACGAGAATGGTGAACCGATATTTATAGAAGCAAATCTTTGTAAGGGTTCAGTTGAAATTCACGAGTTCAACAATGGTCCACTTTTTGGAGAAGACACTAAAATGGTTCTCGATGAAGTCTACGGTATTAAGGATAAAAATATTGAGGGGTCAGCTAAATTATGAGTTTTTACCGTTTAAAAAAGTGTTGTTTTGAATTTTATCACAAGTGCAGAAGAATAGGTATAAAGCGTTTATGGAGAAAAAGATATAAGGCTCGTTTGAGAAACACTGCCCGCCTTACTGCTGAACATAAAATAAGATTAAAAGAGTTTTATGCGCCATATGCCAAAGTTTCACCTGTTTTTCATCAAGTATACTATGAGAGCACAGGGAATTTTTCTGAAAAGTATTTACCGGCAGACTTGTATTTTAATGTGATTGACGAGTATTTTAATGACCGATCAGAAGCCAAATATCTTGACAATAAGTGCTATTACAAAAAGCTTTTTCCCGGTATAAGACAGCCCGAATATGCAATAGCGCGAGTTGGAAAATATTGGTTCGACGAAAATGATAATGTGATCAGTTATGAAAAGGTAAAAGAGATAATTTCCAAAGAGAGTGAACTTTTTATTAAAGTGGCAACCGATTCTTGCGGTGGCAGTGGCGTATCTTATATAAGTCGCGAAAAAGGCGATATGGTTAATCAGTTCGAGAAATTTGAATGCAAAACTGATTTCATTGCTCAAAGAGCTTTGCACCAGCATAAGGATATGTCGGCTATTAACGAAAGCTCGGTTAATACAATACGTGTTATATCATTTTTGACTGAAGATGAAGTAAAAATATATTCTTCGATTGTTCGAGCAGGTCAAAAAGGATCAAAATGCGACAATTCCACCGGCGGTGGTGTGTCAATAGGAATTGACGATAACGGAAATCTGAAAAAATATGGATATGAAATTTCCGGAAAAAGATATGATAGGCATCCTACAAATGATTTTGTTTTTGAAGGACATCCTATTCCTTCGTTTAACAAAGTAACGGAGTTGGTAAAGAAAGTTCATCCAATGGTATCCCACTTTAGACTTGTTTCTTGGGATATTTGTATTGCCGAAGATGGTGAACCTGTTTTATTGGAGGCTAATTTGTGCCGAGGCAGTCTTGACGTTCACCAATATAACAACGGTCCTCTTTTTGGAGAGGATACCAAGAAAATATTGGATGAAGTTTTTGGTAAAAACAAGTAAAATGGTTAAATATGAGGTAACTTATGGCAATTCTTTCAATAAAATTCAAAAGTTTTCTTAAGGGAACAAAATTAGGAACATTTTTGAGAAGACAACGCTGGAATAAAGGGATCTTGTCGGAATCCGGAATTCATAAAAGTATTTCACGATATATGGGCGAAATTTCAGATGTTGAACGAGAGAAAATTTTTAGTGATATAGTATCTATGGCCAAAAAATATCGTTTTAGTGCTGAAGAGTACTTTTGCTATCACTTTCAAGAAAAATCTGAAGATGAAAGAAAGACCTTTATCTCTGATTTGAATCGAATTGATTTTTGCGAAAAGTTAAATAAGGCTACCAATTTGCCGTATTTCGACGATAAAATGCAAAGTGCCCAAACATTCGGACGTTATTATGGCCGAGATGTTTGCGGTGTGAAAAGCAATAGTGATATTGATGATTTGAAGGCGTTTTTGAAAAAACATCCTCGATTTATGTTTAAGCCGCTTACCGGAACATGTGGACAAGGAATTTCTATTATGACGATTTCTCACAATGAAACCGAAAAAATAGAGCAACTTATTCGTGAGAATTGTTCATCCGGTAAAGATGGATTCATTGTAGAAGAATTAATAATTCAAGTACCTGAGATGGCACAGTTCCATCCGTCCTCGCTTAATACTATCCGCGTTGCAACCGTGAAATTTGATGATGGAGTTGAGGTTATTGAGGCGTTTTTCAGAACTGGCAGAGGTGGCAACATTGTTGACAACGCCGGTGCCGGAGGTGTATTCGGAACCATTGACATTGAAACCGGTATCATTGATGCCGCTGGCGACGAATATGGAAATCTTTATGAGGTTCATCCCGATTCCGGCTTACCTATTAAGGGCTTTGCTATCCCGCGCTGGGAGGAAGCAAAAGCTATGGCAATAGAGCTTGCTGATATAGTTAAGGGAAATCGTTATTCGGGTTGGGATCTTGCTTTGACTGAAAACGGTTGGATCATGATTGAAGGAAATGCGCGCGGACAGTTTGTTTGGCAGATGCCTCGTCAAAAAGGTTGGCTGTCTGAAGCAAATGCAATTCTCAGAAGACTTGGATTAAATGAAATGAAAAAACTTTCTATATAAAATTTAGGAGATTTTATGAAATTAAAGAACAAAACCCTTCTTCTTATGGGCGGTGGCGCATACGTTAAGGATATTGTAAAATATAAGAACGAAAAGGATTTTCGCATCGTGGCTCTCGGCAGAGATGCCAACACTCCTATTGCAAGGATAGCGGATGCCTTTTATCAGATCGACACACAGAACGTTGACGCGGTCTGTGAGGTAGTAGAAAAAGAGGGAGTAAACGGTATTTTCGTAGGCGCGTCCGAGGTAAATATCGCCCCCGCCATCACTGTAAGCGAGAGAACAGGATGTAATTTCTATACAAACAGAAAGCAGTGGGATATTCTTGCCAACAAGGCAAAATTTAAGGAATACTGCCGCAAATACGGAGTTCCGGTAGTGCCCGAGTTTGATATTAAGCCCGGATATACCAAGGCAGACGTGGAAAAGCTTCAGTTTCCCGTACTCCTTAAGCCTACCGATAGCTCGGGAGCGAGAGGAATGAATGCTTGTTACCGCGCTGAGGACTTTGATGCCCTTTATGAAGAAGCTTTGCGTTGGTCGCCTAAAAAGGAAGTCATTGTTGAGGAATTGATAACAGGTGCTGACGAGGTCTTCTTCCAGTACACTCTGCAGGACGGGGAGTGCTCGCTTACCTCTTGCTTTACCAAGGTGTTCGTTAAGACCGAGAACAAGTCCTTGATACTTCCCATTTTCCACATGTATCCCAGCCAATATATCGAAAACTATTTCTCGGAGGTTCACGAGAGCGTTAAGGCGATGTTTCGCGCCATAGACGTGAGAGATGGTGTTATGACTCTCCAAAGCTTCTATAGAAACGGACGATTCTATGTGTTTGAGGCCGGATTCAGAATGGGCGGCGCGCAGAATTACATATTCTCCGAGTACCAGAACGGAAATAATTCACTTAACTATATGATCAATTACGCTCTTACGGGCAGCATGAACGATAGACCCATTGTTGAGAGCGATAATGCTCGATTCCGCCACCCCTGCTGCAACTATTATGTTGGTTTGAAGGCAGGTGTTATTGCCAAAATGGGCGGTGTTGCAGAGGCGGAAAAACTGCCGGGTGTCCTTAATGTAACGGTTATGGCACATGAGGGTGAGGAAATATTGGATACCAACGCTCTTGAGCGTGTTTGCTTGAGAATTCACGTGGTTGGTGAAACGCCCGAAAAGCTTGCTGAAAATCTTGTGCGTATCAGTGACACGCTTAATATAATCTCCACCGAAGGAGAGGATATGCAGCTTGAACCCCTTTCTTATGATCGTTGTCTTGATGCCATTCACGGCGCGACATCATTTAACAAATAAGGAGAAAATCAATGCCAATTGAATTTTTGTATTTGGCTGTCGTGTTTGCGGTAGCGATCATTGGATTTATGGTGATCAAGCGTCCTCTTTATGAGTGTATGTTTGCTTCATTCATAGTGTTGGTTGCTATAACAGGTACGTGGGCTAATATTGGAAATTATATATGGGATGCGCTCAAAGAGCCCACGATGTACATAATTTTTGTGTTCATTATTTCAGCTCATTTGCTTTCAAAAACCAGTGTTATCGATGATTGTATTGCTATAATACTTTCTATCTTCGGCAAGCTGCCCGGAGGAGCCGGCTTCGTTTCAATTATAGGAAGCTCATATATGGGCTCTCTTTCGGGAAGCGGCCCCGGTAACGTGGCAACCACAGGTGTATTCACCATCCCCGCGATGATCAAATCGGGATTTCCCCCACACCTTGCCGCAAATGTTGAGGCACACGCATCAACTATGGGTAATATGATCCCTCCCGCAGGTATGATCGGTATAGCTTTTGCCGCACTGAATACCCTGTATCCCGGGAAATATACCGAGTCCCAGTATTGGATCCTTCTTTGGGGAGTGGCGCTCTGGTTTATTCTTCAGCGTATAGTAACCCTTTATTTCATGTGCCTTTACTACAAGGTAAAGCCTATGTCTAAGGAAGACGTTCCGCCCGTTTGGCAGTCGATCAAAAAGGGATGGAAGGCGATATTTTTGCCTATCATCGTATTTGTACCGTTCCTGCTTACCAGTAATTTTGATGAATTTCTCAAGTCGCGCATAGGCGATGCGGGCACAAAGGCGCTCAATAATAGCCTGCTTCTCTTGATTCCATCTATTATCGTTATTGCGGGTATTTTGCTTTCGGGTAGAAAGGGAATCAAGAGTGTTACTCCCCGCGTGCTTTATGAGGGAATTGAAAAGGGTATGCTTAAAGTTGTGCCCACCGCATCATTGGTGCTCTTTGCATATTTCGTAAGCAATGTTTTTGCGGATCTTAACGTAGAGGTTGCCATTGGTGAGTTTATCAGCTCGCTTAATATGAGCCATTGGTTGCTTTGTCTGACTATCCCGCTTTTTACGGCGATTCTCGGTATGCTTCTGCCCGGCTCTACTCAGGTCAAGATCTTTGGCGGAATTATTATTTCCATTATGGCGGCTGCCGGAGGTAATCCTATGCTTGCGGCTGCTATGCTCCCTTGCATTTGCGGTGCTATGCATGGCGTAACCCCACCTTATTGCGCATGTGTTTATACGGGAATGGGTATTGCTCAATCCGAGCTTAAGCCGACACTCAAAAACTGTATGATCTGGGTAGCGCTTCACTATATTATGTCGGTTATTATCTGGCTCGAATGGCTCCCCATCTGGGGATTGATAAAGTAAGGAGGTTGCCATGAGAAAAAAGATATTTGCAATTCTCAACAAAATATACGGTGTTATGATGACCGTATCATTCTTTGGCGGCTGCTTGCCTCTTATACCTTTTATCGTTGCACTCTGTGTTGGCGGAGAGACGGGGGAAAGTATTGCGGTGTTCCTTAAAGATCAGTACTACCCTTGGGTTATCGTTATCGGATGTGTTGCGATCCTTGTAGGTCTTGTAGCTATGTATATAGGCAAGATGGAGGGGCTTTCGGTGAAGAAGATCAACACCGATAATAATGAGAAAAAGGATTGACCATTTATTAAAATAACGAGGAGCTTTACTGTTTTATGAAAATATTGTTTTTAGCAAGTTCATTGAGAGTACCTAATCCGTCGTGGCATCTTATGAAGGCACTTATGGAGGATGTTCTTGATGCGGGAATAGAGATTCATGCAATACAACGTCATCGTTCCGATGCTACTATGCCTCCTTTTCCCGACAGTATATTGAACCATAAGAATTTCTCATATACGGAAGTGACGTGCAAGCCAATTAATAAAAAGAAATTTGTTAAGCGTTATCTTGAGGCAATGGGATACTCTTGGAAGTTGCGTAAACATATAAGAAAGAATAACGATTACGACGCGATCTTTATGCAATCGTCGATCAATTCTTTCTATACTATGTGCTATGCCCGTCATTTTGCAAAGAAGCGTCCTGTGATCTTCAACAGTCAGGATATGTTCCCTGGAAGTGCTATTGCCAACGGCTCTATGCCCCAAAAGTGGATGCAGAAGATATTTTATACGATGCAGCGTTACGCATACAAAAAGGTAACTATATTCACCGCAATATCCGAGGATATGAAGATCAAATTGATGGAGCAGGGAGTTCCCGAGGAGAAGATCAAGGTCATCGTCAACTGGTACGACGATGCCGCCGTAAAGGAGATCTCTTGGGAGGATAACCGCTTCGTCAAGCAGGAAAATATGTCGCGCGATAAGTTCTACGTGCAATATGCGGGAACTATGGGTACAAACTTTAATCCTGACGTTATTCTCGATGCCGCAGCGCGGTTGAAGGATAAAAAGGACATAATTTTCCAGATGATCGGAAATGGTGTTCGCCGCGACAATTTTGAGAAAAACGCCAAGGAGCGTGGGCTTGACAACATCATATTTTTGCCGCTTCAGCCCCAGGATATGGTTGCCGACGTTTATAGCGCTTGCTCTGTGTGTCTCATACCCTTGAAACGCGGAGTTATCGGAAATTCCGTGCCCAGCAAGGCGGGACTTCTTATGGCTTGTCGCCGCGTTATCGTCAATTCTGTTGACTCGGGAAGCGATTACGGCGATATGTTCGAGCGAGAGAAGATAGGCTTCTCTGCAGACATTGAGGACGGAGAAAAGATCGCTCGTGACATTCTCTATCTCTATGAAAATCCCGACGTGCGCGAGGAATATGCAAATAGAGCCAAGGAATACGGAGAAAAAGAGTATTCCAGAACTGTTAACACTAAAAAGTATATAGAATTATTTAAAAGCTTTGAAAAACAGGAGAATTAATTAATGAAGGGTAAGTATAAGATCGGTGTATGGGGACAGTTTGGCGGCGGCAAGCAGGTCGCGGACGGTCAGGCGGTCAAAACCATCATTTTTGCCGAGGAATTGAGAAAAAAATACGGCGCCGATAAGGTATTCACAGTTGATACCAATAATTGGCGCAAGCATCCCTTCAGATTGTTCTTTAACACCTTAAAAATGAACGCAAAATGCGAAAACGTCTGCATTTTGCCTGCGGATAACGGATTTAAGATCTGTGTTCCACTGCTTAATTTTACTAACGCGTTCTTCCGCAGAACCATGTATTACGTTGTAATAGGCGGATTTTTGCCGGCTCTTCTCAAGCGTGAGCCGAAATACTTAAAAATGCTGAAAAAGTACAGAGCGCATTTTCCCGAGACCGAAAACCTCAAGAAGGATATGGAGGATGCGGGACTGGAGAATGTTCACGTGCTCCACAACCTCAAGCGTTTGAATACGCTGTCGCCCTCTGAAGTCGAGGTCTGTCAAGAAAAAGAGGTAAAGGTTTGTACCTTTGCCCGTATAACCGAAACCAAGGGAGTTGCCTACGCTATCGATGCGGTCAAATTGGCAAACGAAAAGCTTGGCGGTAATTATATAAAATTGGATATGTACGGCATCTGCCCGCCATCATATCAGCCTACTTATGATAAGCTTTTGGCGGAAAACGGTGATTTTGTAACCTACGGCGGCGTGGTTGATTTCAACAAAACCACCGAGGTGCTGAGAAATTATTTTGCAATGTTGTTTCCCACCTTTTATCACGGAGAAGGCTTCCCGGGAACCGTTATCGATGCTTATAATGCGGCGCTTCCTATGATAGCGACCCGTTGGAATTACAATGCCGACGTAATCGAGGACGGAGTTAACGGGATTTTGGTTCCCATCAAGGATGCTGAGGCAATGTGTAACGCCTTGCTTGAGCTTTATAACGATCGTGATAGAGCGCATAAGATCGCTATTAACAATCTGAACTCCGCGGCACAGTATACCCCCGACAGAGTGTTGGAAAAGTTTTATAAGTTTGTTGATCAAGCTTAATTTAAGGAGTAAATCGCATGAAAAAACTGCTAATTGTCATTCCGTCACTTCAACAGGGCGGAGGTCAAAAGTTTGTTATGGATCTTGCCAAAGGTATTGATGCCACTAAATATCAAGTTAAGATATTAGTGTATTATCCAAAGAGTGATTCTATTTTTGATCGTTTTGCAGAAGAGAATCAAATGGATATGGTTTATCTTGATAAAAGAGTTGGTTTGGACATATCCTTTTTCAAGAAAGTGCGCGCAGTTGTAAGAGAATATCGTCCCGATGTTATTCACACCCATCTCGACAGTATGCTTTATCTCCTTCCGGTTTACAAAAGGAAACAGATTAAGTTGCACACGGTTCATACACTTGCTGAAAAGGAGACGGGCGGCTTGCAGGGAGTAGTGAGATTCTTTGCATATAAAATTCTCGGTGTTCTTCCTGTGGGTATAAGCGACACGGTTGCTGACAGTATTGCGCGTGAGCATAAGATCAAGCGCGACAAGGTTCCCGTGGTTTACAACGGTGTTGATTGCAGGCGTTACGATCTTCCCAAAATTAAATCAGATAAAATCCGTTTTGTTACGGTTGGTAACATATATTATGTTAAAAATTACTCGTTTTTAGTCGATTGCTTCGCCGAGGTTGCCCGTGAAATTGAAAACGTATCTCTCACTATCGTTGGGGATGGCGTGCTTCGCGGTAAGATAGAGGAGCTATCGCGAAGATTGGGAGTTGCCGATAAGGTTCGTGTAACCGGTGTGGTTTCTGACGTAGAAAATTATCTGGCAGATGCCGATATATATGTAGCTTCGTCAAAATTTGAGGGGTTGCCTATTTCAATGTTAGAGGCTATGTCTGCCGGACTCCCGGTTATTTCAACGAATGTTGGCGGTGTTCCCGATATTATAAAAACCGGTGAAAATGGTATTCTTGTTGCTTCAGGTGATAGGGAAGGATACGTTAAAGCTCTTCGTGAGCTGATAACCGATGCGGAAAAGAGAAGCGAGTACTCGAGAAGAGCAAAGATTTTTTCTGCAAAATATGATGAAACTGTAACAATTGCTGGGTATCAGGCCCTCTATGACGGTGTTTGAAAAAGGAGAAAACAATGCGTATTTTGTTATATAGCGATTTTGCGCTTCCGGATAGTTGTGCAGATGCTACACGAGTAATTAATTTTGCAAAACTTTTGCGTGATCTTGGACATGATGTGACGCTTCAGGGGGTTCAGTATAAAGCCGACGGAGAATTAGAGGGAAACTATGATGGTTTGTCATTCAAAATGTTTCGTGCAGGTCAGTGGTTTGGTTTCCAGGCTCCCCGGCGTGTTCGCGGTCTTGAGCGTGATATTACGAATTATTTGCATGAACACTTGGGAGACCGAGCCTTCGATGTGATTTTTCTTTCGGGGATTTATTATGATTTTACGAAGCCTTTCCTCAAATATTCCAAGCGTTGCGGAGCAAAATTGATCGTTAATTCTTTGGAGTGGTACGACAAGAAGAACACGTATTTTATTGGATTGCGCGGTAAGATCACTTTTGTGAAAAATCGTATAGCACTTAGGCATATATTTGTAAAAATGAAGAATATTTTTGCAATCAGCTCGCTTTTGGATGATTATTACAAGTCGAGAGGCTGCAATACTGTGACGGTGCCCACTATTGTGGATATGAGGGAATACGAAAGTGTAGCAAATACTGAAAAATCACGCGATGGAATAGTACGTATCGCCTATGCCGGTACGCCGGAAAGAAAGGATTATGTGGTTAATGCAATTCGCTCACTTTCTCTTCTTTCCAAGGAAGAAAGAGAGAGGATAGAGCTTCATTTTTACGGCCCGAGCCAACAATATCTGACTAAGCTTGCGCTTACACCCGAAGAGCTTGAGGCTTGTAGAGAACGTGTCATTTGCCACGGCAGAATTCCTTATCAAGAAGTAAAGGAAAGGATCGCCGCGGCAGACTTTACAGTGCTTTTGCGCCCCAATAAGCGTTATGCAAACGCGGGATTCCCCACGAAGGTGGGCGAGAGTATGGCTTGCGGCACACCGGTGATAGCTAATATTACCAGTGATCTCGGAAGGTATATTTTAGACGGCAAGACGGGTATAGTATGCAAAGACGAGACTCCCGAGGCTTGCGCCGAGGCATTTCGACGCGCGATTGCGATGAGTGAGGATGAGCGCAAGGAAATGCATGCGGCGACTCTTGCTATGGCAAAAAAAGCCTTTGATTACAGAGCCTATAACGAGGCTATAGAAAAATTTTTACAAGCTTGTTTGACAAGAGGATAATTTATGAAAAAATGTTTGTTTGTGATGCACGCTCTGGATATGGGCGGCTCGGGCACGTCACTGCTCAACCTTCTTTCTCTTTATCAGGATAGAGGAGAGACCTGCGATCTGTTTTTAATGGCGCAGGAAGGAGCTTTGTTAGATAGAGCAAGAGCAGTTGCAAATCTTTTGCCTGAGGACAAGCTCCTGTCGTCGGTAATGGTTTCCAAAAAAGGCCTGAAGAAGCGAGGATTTTCCGCTTTCTTTATTCGCGCCTGCTTTGTCGTTGCCCGCCGTTTGTTCGGAACGGGACGCACTGTTAGATGGGTGTATAAAAAAAGTGCCAAGCGTTTTGAGGGCAAGTACGATACGGTTATCGCTTATCAGGAGTCGTTGCCTACCGAGTACGCGCAGTATATTCCCGCCAAACGCCGAGTTGCGTGGTGTCACTCAAACTATGATGCTTTTTCATCAGGTAAAAGCGACGAGATGCAAAAGTCACTTTATGAAAAATACGACCATATTGTCTGTGTAACAAATGTGATCAAGCAGGCTTTGATTGATAGACTTGGATGTTCGCCGGATTCCGTTTCCGTTGTATATAACACCATCCCATCCAAATTCATCAATAATCGTGCAGATGCAGAGAAGGTAGATATTGTGAAAAAGCAGTTTGTTTTCGTTTCCATGGGGCGCTTTTCAAACGAGAAACGTTTTGAACGCGCGGTGCTTGCCGCAGAAGCTCTTAAGAGCCGCGGTGTTGATTTTGCGTGGTATATCCTTGGTAACGGACCGCTTTTTGAAGACATAAATAAAATGGTAGAGGAAAAGAATCTATCGGCTGAAGTCATCCTCACAGGTTTGAAAATAAACCCCTTTCCATATCTCAAGCAATCGGATTGCTTTGTTATGACATCGGAAAACGAGGGACAGCCAATGGTGCTTAACGAGGCGTTGACTCTCGGTGTTCCTACCATAACCACGGGATTTCCTTCAGCGTGCGAGGTAGTAAACGACGGAGTAAACGGTATTATCGTGCCGAATACCGACGAGGGCGTGATTGAAGGTGTTATTCGTTTTACCGAGGATGCGGTTCTTCGCGAGCAAATCAGGCGCGGAGCGAATGATTTTTTATATGATAATGAAAGTATTTTGAGCCAAGTTTCTCAAATTGCTACTTTGGAGAATTGATTTCGATTATGAGTTTAAGAAGTAAAAGCATATCCCGTAATATGATCGTCTCGCTGATAAATCAGGTGGTGACGTTGGTTGCGGGATTGGTAGTTCAACGATATATTTTGGTCGCTTACGGTTCTACCTATAACGGTCTTACCTCCCTTGTGACTCAGATAATGTCCTATCTGGTGCTTTTGGAGGCGGGGCTTGGCGCGGCATCTACTCAAGCGTTGTATAAGCCCTTAGGTGAAAAAGATTGGAAACGTGCAAGCGGAATAATGAGCGCTACCGCTATCTCTTACCGCAACGTAGGATTTATGTTCTCAGGACTTCTTGTGGGAGGAGCATTGCTGGTTCCCATTATTGCCAGCGGAGAGGTCGATTTTATTTTGGCGGCATTGCTTACTCTGTTGACGGGAGGAAGCTATGTCTTTACTTATTTGGTCAGTGGAAAATATGCGGCTTTTCTTACTGCTGATCGTAAGAGCTATGTTCGTTCGCTAATTTCGACCGTAACGACCATTATGTCTGCGGTTTTGCGTATTATTGCTCTCAATAATGGGCAGGATATTCTTTTTGTGCAGTCGATAGGGTTGGGATGTTCAATTCTTCACGGTGTAGTAACTATACTATATGTAAAAAGAAAATATCCACTGTTAAATTTGCGAGAAAAACCCGATTTCGGTGCAATTGGAAAGAGGTGGAACGTTTTTGTCCATCAAATTGCAGGTATTGTTGTCAATCACACCGATATTCTCATACTTTCTGTTGTAGATACACTTAAACAAGTAAGCGTTTACAGCGCTTATAATATGATTTACTCTCATTTGGGGACCTTTGTTCAGTCAACCTTTATGCAAGCGCCACAGGGTGACTTTGGACAGCTGTATAATACGGATAAAAAAGCTTTTGAAAAGCTTTATGCCTTTTATGAGACAATGTTTACTGTGATCTTGTTTATCATTGCCACATTGGCGCTGCTTTTGACTTTGCCATTTATCCGTCTTTATACCGCGAACGTCGCCGATGTCGAGTACATCGACATATGGCTTCCTGTTCTGTTTGTTGCCATCTTTATTATGAATCAGGTACGAGCATCTGCTATAATTACCGTCAATGCGGCGGGAGCATTCAAGGAGACTCAATGGGGAGCTATAGTTGAGGCAGTGATAAATATAGTAGTGTCGTTGTCACTATTCTTCTTTACCGATCTCGGTATGAAGGGACTTTTGCTGGGAACCGTGGCATCTTATCTCTTCCGAACAGTTGACGTTATATCTTACGTTTACCGAAAGCTTATAGACCGTTCAATAGGTAGATTTTTGCGTCTTGTGTTTGCAAACGTGGTTGCTCTCGGTGTTCTTGTGTTAGTGTTTTATATATGGCATCCCATAGAGGCCACGTCTTATTTTGACTGGTTTGTACGTGCGGTTGTTTTAGGTATCATTACCGTATTTACTTACGTAGTATTTAATTTTCTTATAAATTTCCGCGATACTCGTGATATGCTTGCGAGAATCATTAATAAATTTTATAAAAAAAGAAGAATAAAAGGGAAGGAGGATAACAGATGACGGATAAAACCATTTTGCCCAACCCAAAATCGAGAAGTACAGTTATAGATCTTAATCATTTACTATTGATCGCTCTGTATGTATGTGCGTTTTTTGCATTCCTTTCAAAAGATTTGTGGATATTTACTGGCCCGGTTATGGCGGTGCTTTGCGTGTATCTGTATTTTAAGGGATTTGCAGAATACGTTACTGCGCTTATTGTTATAGCTAATGATGCAATGGGAACTATATTCCTCGGCTCTGTGTCATTCCCATACCTGCTCATAGTGCTTGCATTGATTCGTTTTGTTTTAGTCAAGCGGCGCATAAGCATACAGGAAATTGTGTTCTTTGCGGTTTCGCTGCTTTTGCTTATAGAGCTTATGGCGGTTGAACTGATAGATGGTCGAGCGGTATTTTATTCTATGACGTACATCGTCGGATTTTTGGCGCTTTCTCGAGGTGATGAATGGACTCATCGTCTTTTGCGCGGTATTACCGTTGCCGTTGCGCTTATTTCGCTGCATGCTGTTGTCACAGGCGGTGTACCGTACGTTGAGATCGATGTTTCCGGATCGTCATCTATCATATCTGTGATTCGTTATGGCGTTTTAGGTACTGGAAACGGCGACCCTAATTTCTCTGCTTTTTTGATAAACGTGGGATTAGCTTGTACATTGGGAGACCCAAAGCTTCGATGGTTAACAAAGCTTCTATTATCCTTGCTGTACTTCTTTGCGCTCGGTGTTACGGTTTCGATATCGGGACTTTTGGCGGCAGCTTGTATCTTGATAATTTTTTTGCTTTTGCGAAACAAACCCAGCAAGGGATTGTTGATTCTATGTATTTCAATTTTTGCATTGATTGTTGCTTTCCAGTTATATATTAATCTGCCGGATACTATGCGTAATGCGACAATTGACGGATACATTTTGCGTATTGAGGAAGCATTGGGTATGGCATCCGACGGAGATATTTCGGGTGCTACCACAAACCGATCAGAAATTCTTTTGGGATACATTTATTATATCTTTGATCAGCCTATATTAGGATTGCTATTTGGCGGAAATTCACTTAAGGTTGACGGCAGAGGAATGCCTCACAATACTTTTATAGGTATTATACTACAAATAGGCTGTATTGGTTTTTTGTGCCTTATGTTTTGGATGGGATTGCAAGTTTTCCAAAATATCAAAAAGCCAAAGGATGATCTTTGTCGCAAACAAAATCTGCTTTTAAAGGCACTCTGTATTTTTATGGCATTTACGTTAAGCTTCTATCAGGGAAGTCTTTGGGCACTTTGGATGTTCTTCATTTTTCTGTTGTAGAGTGATTACAAAATCCCCAAGATTACCAAAATTTAAATATAGAAATATAATTAAGGAACTAAAAAATGAAAGCCCTAATACTCAATTCCGGTCTTGGTCGCAGAATGGGAGTGCTGACAAGCGAGCATCCCAAGTGCATGACCGAGATATCGGCAAAGGATACTATACTTTCCCGTCAGCTTCGCTTGATCGCAGAGGCGGGAATAAGTGAAGTGGTTATGACCACGGGATATTTCGACGAGGTGCTGGTAAATTACTGCCACTCGCTGAATCTTCCCCTGCATTATACCTTTGTAAACAACCCTGTTTACGACACTACTAACTACATTTATTCTATATACTGCGCTCGTGACACTCTTGTGGGCGAGGACATCGTGCTTATGCACGGTGACCTTGTGTTTGAAAGCGAGGTATTTGACAAGGTTATTGCAAGTGACGTAAGCTGCATGACGGTCAGCTCGACTTTGCCCCTGCCCGAAAAGGATTTCAAGGCGGTGATAGGCGAGGGAAGAGTCAAGGCGGTAGGCATCGAGTTCTTTACCGACGCTCTGGCGGCTCAGCCTCTTTATAAGCTTTGCCAAAATGATTGGAAGGTCTGGCTCGACGAGATAATCGCTTTCTGCGAGAGCGACAACAGAAAGTGCTACGCTGAGAACGCTTTCAACAAGGTATCGGACAAGTGTCTCATCTATCCTCTTGACGTTGCTAACGCCCTTTGCGGCGAGATCGACACGCCCGAAGATCTGGCAGTTGTAGCATCGAGAATTGCCGAGCTTGAGAGACGCACCGTTTATATGTGTTTCTCCACCGATATGATCCACGGCGGACATATTGCCATCATCAAGAAGGCGCAGAAGTTAGGTAAGCTTATTATCGGCGTACTTTCCGACGAGGCGGTTGCTTCCTACAAGCGTTTTCCGCTTATGCCTTATGCCGAAAGGAAATCTCTTGTGGAGAACATCAACGGTGTTTACTCTGTTGTCGAGCAAAGGGAGCTGAGCTACGCCGAGAACATCAGAGCCTTGAAGCCGACTTATGTCGTCCACGGCGACGACTGGCGCGAGGGCTTTCAGAAGCCTATCCGCGACGAGGTGGTTGAGCTTCTTTCCGAATATGGCGGCAAGCTTGTTGAGTACCCCTACTCCAAGACCGAAACCTACCTTGAAATGGAAAAGATCTCCCGAGCGCAGCTTTCTATGCCCGATGTCCGTCGCGGCAGATTGAAGAAGCTTATCTCTATGAAGGGTCTCGTCACGGCTATGGAAGCGCACAGCGGCATCACGGGTCTTATCGTTGAGCAGACCAAGGTGTTGCAGGACGGCAAGACCTATCAGTTCGACGCAATGTGGGTATCATCGCTTTGCGACAGTACGGCAAAGGGCAAGCCCGACATCGAGCTTGTTGACATGACGTCACGTTTCCGCACCATCGACGATATTATGGAGGTCACCACCAAGCCGATAATTTTTGACGGCGACACGGGAGGACTGACCGAGCATTTCGTTTATACCGTCAAGAGCCTTGAGAGAATGGGCGTTTCCATGGTCATCATCGAGGACAAGACCGGACTTAAAAAGAACTCGCTCTTCGGTACCGAGGTCGAGCAGACCCAGGACAGCATCGAGAACTTCTGTGAGAAGATCAGAGCTGGCAAAAAGGCGCAAAAAACCAAGGAATTTATGATCTGCGCGCGCATCGAGTCGCTTATCCTTGAAAGAGGAATGGAGGACGCGCTGGAAAGAGCCTTTGCGTTCTCGGATGCCGGGGCCGACGCTATTATGATCCATAGCCGCAAGAAGGACCCTGCGGAGATCTTCGAGTTTGTTGAAAAATTCCGTCAGCAGAACAAGGCGACTCCCATCGTGGTAGTTCCTACCTCTTTCAATGCCGTTACCGAGCAGGAGTTTAAGGACAGGGGCGTTAACGTGGTCATCTACGCGAACCAGCTGACAAGAAGCGGTTTCCCCGCAATGCAAAAGACCGCCCTTACCATCCTTGAAAATCACCGCGCCAAGGAAGCGGATGATATGTGTATGTCCATCAAAGACATCATTACCCTTATTCCGGAGGAATAAGAGTATCCCCGAAGAATAATTTTTGAGGAATAAAAAGTGAAACAAAAAATTATTAAAGGAAGTGCATCCTATAGGGAGCTTGGAGAAGCGCTCTGCTCCCTTGGGGTCACCAAATATATGCTGGTCTATAGCGGATCGGCAAAAAGACTCCCCGTGTGGGAGTATCTTGCAGAGCTTGACGTCCCCCGCGTGCTCTTTTCAAACTTTACTCCCAATCCCAAGTATGAGGAGATCGTGGGCGGTGTTGACCTGTTTCGTGCCGAGAAGTGCGACGGAATCCTTGCCATAGGTGGCGGAAGTGCCATCGACGTGGCAAAATGCATCAAGCTCTACTCAAAAATGAGCAAGGACAAGCTTTACCTTGATCAAGAGTGTACCGACACGGGTATTCCGCTTATCGCTCTGCCCACAACTGCGGGAACGGGAAGCGAATCCACTCCTTTTTCGGTTATATACTATAAAGGAGAGAAACAGTCGGTCAAGCACCCGAGCATTTTGCCCGACGTGGCGATTTTGGACGGTGACGTGCTTGAAAATCTGCCCACATATCAGAAAAAATGCACCGTGCTGGATGCTTACTGTCAAGCTATCGAGGCTTGGTGGAGCGTAAATTCCGGTGACGAGAGCAAGGCTTGCTCAAAGGCCGCTATCGAGCTGATAAGAGACTATATTTTCGAATACGTGGAGCAAAACACCCCCATCGCTCGCGACAAAATTATGACGGCATCAAATCTTGCAGGTCAGGCGATAGCGTACACCGCTACTACCGCTCCCCACGCTATGAGCTATAAGCTGACTACCACCTACGGTTATCCCCATGGTCATTCTGTAGGAATCAGCCTGCCTAGAGTGTGGAAATATATGATTGAAAATTATGAGAGCTGCAACGACCGTCGAGGAGCAGATTACGTTCTTGCAACCTTTGACGAGATAGCCAATGCTATGGGCTACGCCACCGCCAGAGATGCGGCAGAGGGCTTTGAGGCTATGCTTTCAAGGCTTGAAATAGCCTATCCTCACGATGAAAACAGGGAAGAGATGGCACGCTATCTTGCCGCTTCGGTCAACGTAGAGCGACTTGGCAATAATCCTGTCTCGCTCGATAACGAAGCTCTTTACAATCTTTATCTGGAGATGTTTATATAATGAAGCTTGATTTTTTAAAGGAATTTGAATTTTTTGCGGGAGTTCCCGATTCACTCCTCAAGCCTCTCTGCAATTACCTTATGGCGACCTACGGCATTTCAAGTAAGCACGTGATTGCCGCCAACGAGGGCAACGCCGTGGGACTTGCGGCAGGCTACCACTTGGCAACGGGCAAGGTTCCGGTGGTTTATATGCAGAACAGCGGTCTTGGTAATATCATCAACCCCGTGGCGTCGCTTATGAACGATAAGGTTTACGGTATTCCTTGCCTCTTTATCGTAGGCTGGCGAGGCGAGCCGGGAGTTCACGACGAGCCCCAGCATATCTATCAAGGCGGGGTTACCGTGCGTCTTCTTGAGGACATGGATATTGCTACCTTTGTAGTAAGCAAGGATACAGCCGCCGCGGAGCTTGAAGAGAAGATGACGGAGTTCCGTCAACTTTGGGCCATCGGTAAGCAGACCGCCCTCGTTATCCGCAAAGGCGCGCTTGAATTTGACGGAAAGGTCAAGTATTCAAACGACAATAAAATGGTGCGCGAGGAGATAATCGAGCATATTGCAGCTGCAAGTGAGGGCGACGTAGTGGTTTCCACCACGGGCAAGGCCTCCAGAGAGCTTTTTGAGATCAGAGAGAGAAGAGGGCAGACACACGGCTCGGATTTCCTCACCGTGGGCTCTATGGGACATTCCTCGTCGATAGCTCTTGCCATCGCCAATGAAAAGCCCGACCGCAAGATCTGGATAATCGACGGCGACGGTGCGTTGCTTATGCACATGGGATCTATGGCACTACTCGGTGTCAATGCGCCCCCAAATGTGGTTCACGTCGTTATAAATAACGGCGCGCACGAAACAGTTGGTGGTCTCCCCACCGTGGCAGAGAAGATAGATCTTATGAAGATTGCAGAGGGATGCGGCTACCCCTCATTTGAGAGTGTCGATAGCTTCGAGGCGCTGGATAAGGCGCTTGTAGCGGCAAAGGCAGCCGACCACCTCTCGTTTATTGAGGTCAAGTGCTCCATCGGAGCGAGAGACGACCTCGGCAGACCCACGACCACAGCGAAAGAAAATAAAGAGAACTTTATGAAGTACTTGGAGGATAAATAAAATGGGACTTTTTACAGGTAAAACACTTTTGATCACAGGCGGTACAGGCTCTTTTGGTAACGCCGTACTTAACAGATTTCTTGACACTGACATCGGTGAGATCAGAATCTTCTCTCGCGATGAAAAGAAGCAGGACGATATGCGTCACTACTTCCAGGTGACAAAGCCCGAGGTTTCCGAGAAGATCAAATTCTATATCGGTGACGTACGCGACATCGCAAGCGTGCGCAACGCTATGCACGGAGTTGACTACATATTCCACGCGGCGGCGCTGAAGCAGGTGCCCTCTTGTGAGTTTTTCCCCATTGAGGCGGTAAAGACCAACGTGCTTGGTACCGAGAACGTACTTACTGCCGCAATCGACGCGGGAGTTAAGAACATCGTCTGCCTCTCCACCGACAAGGCGGCTTACCCCGTAAACGCTATGGGAACAAGTAAGGCTATGATGGAGAAGGACATCGTGGCGAAGTCGAGAACAGTCTGCCCCGAAAAGACCAAGATCTGCTGCACCCGTTACGGTAACGTAATGTGCTCTCGCGGCTCTGTAATTCCGCTTTGGATCGACCAGATCCGCGCAGGTAACCCCATAACCGTTACCGACCCCACAATGACCAGATTTATTATGTCACTTGACGAAGCGGTGGATCTCGTTCTCTTCGCATTTGAGCACGGTGAGAGCGGTGATATTCTTGTTCAGAAAGCGCCTGCTTGCACCATCAAGACCCAGGCAGAGGCTGTTTGCGAGCTTTTCGGCGGCGACAAGAACGCTATCAAGGTCATCGGCATCCGTCACGGTGAGAAGATGTACGAAACTCTCCTTACCAACGAGGAGTGCGCTAATGCAATCGACCTTGGCAACTTCTACCGCGTACCCTGCGATAAGCGCGGACTCAACTACGATAAGTACTTCAACAAGGGCGATACCGAAAGAAATCCCCTCACCGAGTTCAACTCTCACAATACCCAGCTCCTTAACGTTGAGGAGACCAAGGCGAAAATCGCGTCTCTTGCCTATATTCAGGAAGAATTGGCGAAATCGGGTAAATAATTATGAAAATACTTATAACAGGAGCTTGCGGCTTCGTAGGTAAAAACCTTACCGAGGCTCTCAAAAACATAAAAGACGGCAAGGATAGACGTTTTCCGTCTCTCGCTATCGACGAGCTCTATCTCTACGACATCGACACCGACGAGAGCGTCCTTGAGGAAGGCTGCAAAAATGCCGATTTCGTCTTTAATCTTGCGGGCGTTAACCGCCCTCAAAACCCCGAGGAATTTATGCAGGGCAACTTCGGCTTTGCGTCAAAGCTGCTTGAGACGCTGAAAAAATATAACAACACCTGCCCCGTAATGATCTCGTCCTCAATTCAGGCGACCTGCATCGGTCGCTACGACAGCGATTACGGACGAAGCAAAAAGGCAGGCGAGGAGCTTGTTTTCGCTTACGGCGAGGAGACGGGCGCGAAGGTTCTTGTATATCGCTTCCCGAACCTTTTCGGCAAGTGGTGCAGACCTAATTACAACAGCGCGGTGGCAACCTTCTGCAACAATATTGCAAATGACCTGCCAATAACCGTCAACGACCCCTCGGTTCAGCTTGAATTGCTCTATATCGACGATCTCGTTGACGAAATGATCGCCGCACTTGAAGGTAGCGAGCATCGTTGCGAGTTCAACGGCATTGAAACCGTGCTTTGCGAGGGCGGACATTATTGTGCCGCTCCCGTGACCCATAAGGTCACTCTTGGTGAGATCGTGTCTCTTCTTGAGAGCTTCCGCGCCCAGCCAAATACACTTGTTATGCCCGAAATCCCCGAAAACAGCTTTTCGAAGAAGCTGTATAGCACTTATTTGTCTTATTTGCCAAGGGAGAAGGTGTTTTTCCCTTTGAAGATGAACGTGGATGCGAGAGGCAGCTTCACCGAGCTGTTAAAGACTGAAAAATGCGGTCAGTTCTCGGTAAATATCTCAAAGCCCGGCATCACCAAGGGTCAGCATTGGCACAATACCAAGTGGGAGTTCTTTATAGTTGTAAGCGGCAAGGGACTTATTCAGATGCGCAAGATCGGAAGCGACGAGGTTCTCAATTTCGAGGTCTCGGGCGAGAAAATCGAGGCGATACATATGCTCCCGGGTTATACCCATAATATAATCAATCTGTCGGATACAGACGATCTTGTGACCCTTATGTGGGCAAACGAGCAGTTCGATCCCGCGCGTCCCGATACTTTTTTTGAGGTGGTGGAATAATGGAAATGAACATAAAACTTGATTACAGCGACGTTTCTTTTAAGAACGACGGCAGACTTAAGCTTCTTATCATCGTTGGCACTCGCCCCGAGATCATCCGTCTTGCGGCGGTAATAAACAAGTGCCGTAAGTATTTCGATTGCGTTCTCGCCCACACGGGTCAGAACTACGACTACAACCTCAACGGCGTGTTCTTCAAGGATCTGAAGCTCGACGCTCCCGAGGTCTATATGGATGCCGTGGGTGACGATCTTGGCGCGACGGTCGGCAATATCATCAACTGCTCATATAAGCTGATGAACACGATCAAGCCCGACGCTCTCCTTATTCTCGGCGACACCAACTCCTGTCTTTCCGCTATCGCGGCAAAGAGACTTCACCTCCCAATCTTCCACATGGAGGCGGGCAACCGTTGCAAGGACGAGTGCTTACCTGAGGAGACCAACCGCCGCATAGTTGACATCATTTCCGACGTTAACCTTGCATACTCCGAGCAGGCGAGAACCTATCTCCACGATTGCGGTCTCCCCAAGGAGAGAACCTACGTTACAGGCTCTCCTATGGCAGAGGTGCTTCACGAAAATCTTGACGAGATCAGAGCCAGCGACGTTCACGCGCGCCTTGGACTTGAAAAGAAGAAGTACATTCTCCTCTCGGCGCATAGAGAAGAGAATATCGACACCGAAAAGAACTTTTTGTCGCTCTTTACGGCGATAAACAAGATGGCAGAGAAGTACGATATGCCCGTTCTTTATTCCTGTCACCCAAGAAGTAAAAAGAGACTTGAAGCAAGCGGATTTCAGCTTGACAAAAGAGTTATTTGCAACCAGCCTCTCGGCTTCCACGACTACAACTGCTTGCAGATGAACGCCTTTGCGGTGGTGTCCGATAGCGGCACTCTCCCCGAGGAAAGCTCCTTCTTTACAAGCGTAGGCAATCCTTTCCCTGCGGTCTGCATAAGAACATCTACCGAGCGTCCCGAAGCGCTTGACAAGGCCTGCTTTATCCTTGCGGGTATTGACGAAAACTCACTGCTTCAGGCGGTAGATACCGCAGTTTCCATGACCGAGGCAGGCGACCACGGCATCCCCGTGCCTACCTACGTTGACGAAAACGTTTCCACCAAGGTGGTTAAAATCATTCAGTCCTACACGGGCGTAGTAAATAAGATGGTCTGGAGAAAATTCTGATTTTTTTGAGAAAGGAGCGCAGAATGAACGAATTAAATAATATGTTTTTCGCGCTTTTGCGCTCGGTCTTATGCGGAGCGACGCTTGACAAGAGCCTTTTCCGCGACTTAGACGAGGAAAAGCTCGAAAGGCTTTATGAAATATCCAAAAGCCATGATCTTGCTCACCTTGTGGGCGCGGCGTTAGATGTCGCGGGTCTTCTTAAGCTCGGTGAAACATCTGAAAAGTTTGCAAATCAGCAGTACATGGCTGTTTTTCGTTATGAAAATATCAAATACGAGCAAGATAGAATACGCAAAGCGCTGGATGAAGCAGGAATAGCGTATGTTCCTCTTAAGGGTATGGTCATTCGCGACCTATATCCCGAGCCTTGGATGAGAACGAGCTGCGATATCGATGTTCTGGTTAGAGATAGCGAAGTAGATAAGGCAGCAGAAGCTCTCGTGAGCGCCCTCGGTTACGTTCTAGATCCGAGAAGGAGTTTTCATGATGTTTTGCTCCATTCTGAGAGTGGTGTGCATCTTGAACTTCATTACAATATTAATGAAAATATTCCCGCAATAGATCAAGTGCTTACGCGAGTGTGGGAATATGCTTATCCTTTAGCCGAAGACAGAAGTGAGTATAGGCTCACAAAGGAATTTTTCATTTTCCATTTGGTAACCCATGCGTCCTATCATTTTGTAAACGGCGGATGCGGAATTCGACCGATATATGATATTTGGCTTATGACCAAGGACGGCAGATATGATAGAAATAAGGTTTTATCGTTGTGCCGTGAAGGAAATTTGGAAAGATTTTTCTGCGCATTGGAAGAATTGGGCAAGGTTTGGTTTGAAGATCTCAAGCATGACGACGTAACACTAAATGTCGAAAGATACATCCTTTCGGGTGGTGTATATGGCACACAAGAGGCTAAGATTGCAGTGGTGCGCAAGTCCAAAGGCGGTAAGATCAGATATGTTTTTTCGAGAATGTTCGTATCATATGAGCATTTAAAATTCAAATATCCGTCTTTGAAATGCAAGGCTTTAGTGCCGATATATCAAGTACGTCGATGGTTTTCAGTTATCAAAGAAGGGAAGCTTTCAAGTTCTCTGACAGAGTATCGAATTAATCAAAATTTGAATAAGGATAAAGTAGATGAAATCGGAGCTCTTATGGATGAACTGGAATTAGAAAATTTGATAAAAAGAAAACAGCGTTAACGCATTTGCGTTAACGCTGTTTTCTTCAAAAAAAGGCAGTCGCCCTGGCGACTGCCTTAAATATTTTTTATCAATTATTATTTGATTCTTTGTCAGCGTTCTCGTCGCTGTTCTTTCTCGCCTTGTTAACCAAGAGGTTGGTAAGGATACCGAGAATAAGAGCGCAAGCGATAGCGGTGATAGTAACCTGACCAAAAGTAAGGGCAAGTCCACCGATACCGGAGATAAGGATTACCGAAACGGTAAAGAGATTTGCGTTCTGCTCGAGGTCTACCTTCTGGGTCATCTTAAGACCGGAAACTGCGATGAATCCGTAAAGAGCCATACAAACGCCACCCATTACGCAAGAGGGAATGGAGTTAACGAATGCAACAAAGGGAGCGAGGAAGGAGATAGCAATTGCTACGATTGCGGTGGTAACGATAGTGACAACAGATGCATTACCGGTAATAGCTACACAACCAACGCTCTCGCCGTATGTGGTATTGGGGCATCCGCCGAAAAATGCTCCTGCCATAGAACCAATACCGTCACCAAGAAGGGTTCTGTGAAGACCGGGATCCTCAAGAAGGTCGTGCTCGATGATGGAGGAGATGTTCTTGTGGTCTGCAAGGTGCTCTGCGAATACAACGAAAGCAACGGGAGCATATGCAACGGCAACTGTCGCGATGTAAGGACCATTGATCTCCTTAAATCCACCAAGTGCATTGAGGAAGGAGAACTCGGGGAGAGTTATAAAGGTGCTGAAGTTAACTCCCTCTGCAACAAGATTCTGGAAAGGAGCGAAGTTTATAATCTTAAGGGCATCGATACCGGAAACGTTACCGATGACGGTGAAAATGGTTGCAACTGTATATCCTGCAAGAATGCCGAAAATGAAAGGGATGAGCTTAAGCATCTTTTTGCCGTAAACCGAGCAAATAATTGTAACGGCAAGGGTTACGAGACCGCAAACAAGAGCGATCTTGGGGTCGCCTCCTGCGGGAGCGGTCTGGAGGTCACCAACTGCATTTCCCGCGAGGGAAAGACCGATAATGGTAACTGTGGGACCGATAACAACAGCGGGCATAAGCTTATTGATCCACTTAACGCCTGCGAACTTAACGATAATGGCAATAACAACGTACACGAGACCTGCGATGATAGCACCGAGGATAAGTCCAACATAACCAAGAGCCATAGAGGATGCACCGGCGAATGCCGCTGTCATAGAGCCGAGGAATGCGAAGGAAGAGCCAAGGAATACGGGGCTACGGAATTTGGTGAAGAGAAGGTACACGAGAGTACCAATACCTGCACCAAAGAGAGCAACAGTTGAACTCATAGGAGCTGTAAGCTGCCAAGAGATGTTGCCATTGGTAATCATTTCGGCAACGTTGCTGTTGATGATTACGGGAACAACGAGAGTCGCCGCCATAATTGCGAGGAGCTGCTGGATTGCAAAGACGATAACCTGTCCAAATTTAGGCTTGTCCTTTACACCGTAGATAAGTTTCATAAAGAATCCTCCATTATGAAAATTTTATTTTAACAGAATGTCATTTGACAAAAAACGACACCTATCAAAAAATATTTTAACATATAGGTAAGAATTTGTAAATACTTTTTTATCAAATTGCCTATTGCTCATTTGTAGAAAAACGCTCTCGGAAACTGTGCATAATCGACAAAAAACAAAAATTGCCGTCAAAGCACAATATTTTGATTGACAATCTTGTTAAAAAGGTTTATAATATAAGATGTATCATTTTGCGCTAAAGTTTTGACCGAAAGGTAAGGTTTTTGCTTTGAAAACAGATATTTTGAAATATATTGACGAGAATTATTCGAGTTTTTCTAAAGGACAGAAGCAGATCGCATCATACATTGGCGAGCATTACGACAAGGCGGCTTATATGACCGCGGCAAAACTCGGACGAGAGGTTGGTGTCAGTGAATCAACTGTCGTGCGATTTGTTATCGAGCTTGGTTTTGATGGTTATCCCGATTTTCAGCGCTCTCTAAAGGAGCTTATACGCGCCAAGCTGACCGCGGTGCAAAGAGTGGAGGTTACCAATAGCCTTATCGGCGAGGGTGACGTGCTTGAAAAGGTCCTCTGTTCGGATATGGACAAGATAAAAAGAACTCTTGAGGGTATCGACAAGGAGGCATTTGATGCCGCTGTCAAGAATATAATCGACGCGAAAACCGTATATATTTTGGGTATGCGTGCGTCCTCTTATCTTGCAGGATTCCTCAATTATAGCTTCAGAATGATCTCTGATAACGTGCGTCTTATTCAGACCAAGTCGGATCGTAGCCATGTCGT
>JAZUAS010000047.1:0-8653 GCA_045638125.1 Eubacteriales bacterium
ATACTTAAGGGGAGAGGATGTCGCAGGGCGAGAAAATGCGGCATGTTCGCTTTTTCTCGCACAAGACCCCTTTCCCCTTGAGCGGCGTTTCTTTTGTAACTTTTCTTTCGCTGTTGAAAGAAAAGTTAGTAAAAACACATTCTTTTGGTTCATTTTCTGCCGACGCGGGCAAGAAATGAACACATAAACTTTAAAATTTGACAACAATAAAAAGTATAGGGAGAAACCTAAAAAGATTTCTCCCTATACTTTTTAATTAACAAATCAATTATTCCTCGGTGGAAGCAATATCGTCGTCGTCAACGATGCAACCAAGCTCGCTGCCGCATGCAGGGCAGATAAGATCCTCTGCGTTTACAGAGTCGTCGAAGCAAACGGTCTCGCCGCAAGAGGGGCATACGATCTCGAAGTAATCCTCGTCGTCGCAGCAGCAATCGCAATCGCAGTCGTCGCAATCACAGTCGCAATTATCGCAATCGCAGCACTCGTCATCCCACTCGTCGTATTCATCCTCGTCTTCGAGAAGAATCTCTTCAACGTCGCCGAGATCCTCGTCGAGCTCCTCGCAGTAGTCGATAAGATCCTCAACGTCGGAACCAAGCGCGTCGATCTCCTCAGCCATATCCTGGCAGAGGTCGAGAAGAGCCTTAATAACCTTTGCTTCAGCGCTGTCCTTCTTGTCAAGCTCAAGGCCCTCGCAAAGGCCCTTTATGTATGCGGTTTTTTCAAGAATAGTCATTGTAATATCCTCCAAAATTTAGATTTTTTAAAATATACACAAAACGGGAGCTTAAGCACATTTTGTACGAAAGCCTCCCGTTTTATTGTCAGAAATTAAGCACGGGACAGATATTCACCCGTACGAGTGTCGATCTTAAGAACGTCGCCAACGTTGATGAAGAGCGGAACCTTGATAACTGCGCCTGTCTCAAGAGTTGCGGGCTTCAATGTGTTGGTTGCGGTGTTACCTGCGAAACCGGGATCGGTCTCGGTAACCTCAAGCTCAACGAATGTAGGAGCTTCAACTCCGAATACGTTGCCCTTGTAGGAAATGATCTTGCACATCATTTCTTCCTTAACGAACTTGAAAGCATCGCCAAGCTTGTCTCTGTTAAGAGGAAGCATGTCGAAGGACTCCATGTCCATGAAGTAATAAAGATCACCATCGTTATAGGAATACTGCATATCTTTTCTTTCGATATAAGCATTCTCATACTTGTCCGTGGGGCTGAAAGTTTTTTCGATAACTGCTCCGGAAATTACGTTCTTGAGCTTTGTACGAACGAAAGCTGCGCCCTTGCCGGGTTTAACGTGCTGGAATTCGATAACCTGATAAACGTTACCTTCCATTTCGAAAGTAATACCGTTTTTAAAATCGCCGGCTACTACCATATTGATGTACCTCCAAATAAGCACTGATTTTTTATAATGTGCATAATTTACATTTCATTATATAACATAATCTCGTTTTTTGCAAGAGGGAGCAGAAGGATTTTTGTAAATTTTCTGTTACGATAACCGTTATTTGCTCCTATTTATCGAAATTTGTAGCTTTCCAATACGCCACCGTCAAAATCCTTGATCTCAATTCTGCCGTTTTCGTAGGTTGCGTAGGTTTTTGGGTTTCCGCCCTTGGGGAGGCTGACCGAGCCGGGATTTACGCAGGGAATACCGCCGACCTCGGTTTTGCCGAGCAGATGGGTGTGTCCGTAGAGAAATACCGTTTTGCCCGAAATTGGGGGTAGATTGTCGGGGGAATATTTGTGTCCGTGAGACATAAAGAGCGTAAGATCTGCTTCGCTGTCATAGACGAAAGCGGTGTCGGAGAGTATGGGGAATGAAAGCACCATCTGGTCGACCTCTGTGTCGCAGTTTCCTCTGACGCAAAGGAGCTTGTCCGAGACGTTGTTAAGCATTTCGATGACCGTCTTGGGTGCATAGCCCTCGGGCAGATCGTTGCGAGGTCCGTGGTAAAGAATATCGCCAAGTATCAGTAGCTTGTCCGCCTTCTCTTTTTCAAAAGCATTAAGAAGGGCTTGGCAACAGTTAGCGTCACCGTGAATATCGGATGCAATAAGCAGTTTCATCGTATCTGTCCCTCTCCTTTTATAAGATATTTCTGAGTTGTCAGCGCGGCAAGACCCATCGGGCCTCTTGCGTGGAGCTTTTGGGTGGAAATTCCGATTTCTGCGCCAAAGCCAAACTCTCCGCCGTCGGTAAAACGGGTGGAAGCGTTAACGTAAACTGCCGCCGCATCAACGTATTTCTGAAAATGCTCGGCACGGCTTACGTCATTGGTGATTATAGCCTCGCTGTGTCCGGTGTTGTACTTGTTGATGTGAGCTATTGCTTCATCGATCGAACTGACCACCTTGATGGCAAGGATGAAATCGTCATATTCCGTGTCGAAATCCTCGTCGGTGGCAGGGGAGCAGGGAATTATCGCCTGCGTTTCGGTGCAACCGCGAATTTCAAGATTGTATTTTTCGCCAACTGCCGCGACGAATTTAAGCAAAAATTCAGATGCGACCGAACGGTGAACGAGCATGGTTTCAATAGCGTTGCAGACCGCGGGGCGCGAGCATTTTGCGTTGATGGCAACCTTTATTGCCATATCAAGGTCTGCGCTCTCGTCAACGTAGAGGTGACAGTTGCCGGCACCGGTTTCAATAACGGGAACTTTTGCGTTGTTTACCACCGCTTGTATCAGCTTTTTGCCGCCTCGGGGAATGAGAACGTCAACAAGACCGCGCGCCGACATAAGGGCATCTGCGCTTTCGTGGTCCTCTCCGGGCTCGATAAATCCGAGGACGTCGGGGTCGATGCCACAAGTGGCGATGGCGTTTTTCATAATGGATACAAGGCAGAGATTCGTGTTTACCGCCTCGCGTCCGCCGCGAAGAACGACGGCGTTACCTGTTTTGAGGCAGAGCGCCGCCGCGTCAACGGTGACGTTGGGGCGAGCCTCGTAGATGATGGCAACAACACCGAGAGGCACTCTCACCGAGGAAATTTCAAGACCACCCGGAGTGGTGAACACCTCACCTGAGCCAATGGGGTCTCTAAGTTTCGCAAGCTGAAGCAGAGCATCGGCGATGCCTTGTATTCTGCGCTCGTCTAGCATAAGTCGGTCGAGCATGTGCGCATGGACACCGTTTGCTGCGGCACCGTCAAGGTCGCGCTTGTTGGCGGATATGATCGCATCTCTGTTTTCTATCAGTGCGCCCGATATTTTGATAAGTATTTCGTTTTTCTTTGAACTGTTTTGCGCGGCAAAAAGACGCGAAGCCTCTTTTGCACGGCGGCAAATGTCAAAAACCGTTTCTCTTGTGTTCATAATAATCCTCTTTGGTGTGCGGTGGTCGCTTTTTTTGTAACTACCGAATTATAGGGCGATTATAGCACGAAAAAATCTCAGTTTCAATATTTTTTCGTAATTTGCCCGGTTTCGGTTTCTTTATTTAATGATTGCGTTAAGCTCGTTAAGACGAGCAGAGGTGGACGTGACGTTAACAACGTTGAGGAAAAGCACGTCGTCAATTTTGTTTTGGGTAACGAAATTTGCAAGATTTCCCGACCAATGGCGGTAGTCGATAACGTAAACGTATTCGTAGGAATCGACGAGGAAAGGAACGAATGCGTTTCCGTAAGATTCCTTTACTACCACGATAGACGAGCCGTCGTTGATGTTGGGATTGTGTATCTCGATAAGAGGATGGTCTCCGCCGATAAATGTCAGATACTTGTTGCCTGCGCTGTATTTGTCGGCTTTTGTATAGACGATAGCCAGCTCGTTTATCTTGTTGCCGTTACTGTCGTAGACGGTTTCCTCATTAACCCCCTTGGGAACAAAAGCTTCAACGTAATCGGGATTGCCTTTCATTGCCGAGGGTTGTCCCGCCTCGGAATAGAGAGTGCCGAGGAAGCCGTCAAACTGTAATCTCTGATACTCGTCGAGAGCTGTGGGGGTTATGCCCTTTGCGTGGCAGAATGCCTCGTAGGCGTAATATGCTCCGCGTGCCGTCCAGTGATGGTCGGTGCGGTAGTAGAGATATTCTTCGTTGTGAGCGGCAAGATTGGGGAGTGTGTCAACGGTTTTGACGCTTCCGTTCAAAGAATTGTAAATGTAATTGATAGCGGCATCGCAATCCGAAGCGCCGTATCTGTCGGCGGTTTCGCGAGAGAGCGCGATTTGATAGTGGAGCGGCACTACCATGTCGTAAACGGTAGCTTTCCCCTGGACCTGTGCCGCAAATTTGTTGATAAGAGATATATAGCTGTCGGTGTTCTGCTGATTGAATGCGTAGAGCTGATATGCAGTGCCGCCGTTGACGTACAAGCCCTGCACCTTTTCTCCGCCGCCGTTGTCTGTGGGGTTGAATTCGATGTTGCCGCCTACGGGACGGGTAGGAATATCGTCAGCGTTGCCGCCCGAGATCACTTGCTCGTCGCGGATACCGTATATTTCTTCAAGTGCCTTGTTTGCGCTTATCATACCCTCGCGCAGAGGATAGGTGTCGGCAAACCATAGGCTGACCTGACTTGTCCACTCGCCCGAAAGAAAGCTTTCTACGGTAAAGGCGGGGAACTTTGTAAGCTCACGCTTTTCGGTGTCGCTTACTGTGGGACGGAGAAAGAATGCAAGTCCTATGATAAAGAACAACGCCATCGCACAGATAAATGCGATTATTTTGAGCGAGTCGGTCTTTTTTGTAAAGTTTTCGTTATTCATCTAAGACCTCCGATCAGAATTGGAAATAAAGGAAGGGGTTGTAGCTGTCGCCAGCCAGAGCAAACGAGGAAAGAATAAGAAGGATTACGGGAATGGCAATTCCTGCCGCAGCCTTTGCCTTTTTCGTTATGCTCGTCTTGTCCAGAATCGACGAGATTGCGGGAATGATAGGTGTGCAGGCAAGGACGCTTATGGCGATAAAGAAGACGTTGTTTTTGAGGGTCATAACGGTCTGAACGTCGGCAAAGCCGTTATTGAACCAATCAACTACGTCGAACATTCCAATGAATGCCTTACCGAATGCCGCGAGATCGGTAAACTTAAAGAGCATAAAGCTGACGAAAATGATTATTTGTGTCAGAAGTATGCGCGGGATCTTCCACCATATCTTTGGGTCTTTTTTGGGCTTGATAAGATATTTTTCGAGTATAAGGAAGACGAAGAAGAAAAGTCCCCAGAGTATAAAATTCCAGTTAGCACCGTGCCAAAATCCTGTCAGTGCCCAGACGACAAGCATATTGATGATGTGACGGGGAACAGAAACTCGGTTGCCGCCAAGGGGTATGTAGACGTAATCACGGAAGAAACTGGAGAGGGAGATGTGCCAGCGTCGCCAGAAATCGGTGATCGAATCGGCGACGTAAGGATAGTTGAAGTTTTCCTTGTAGTGGAAGCCAACCATAAGTCCCATACCTATTGCCATATCGGAGTATGCGGAGAAGTCGAGATAGATCTGGAGCATAAAGGCGAAGCAGCCCAAAATGATCGCGCCGCTTGAAAGTCCCGAAACCTCGCTTGACGACAGAGGGAGTCCTGCGGAATTATTAAAGATGCCGTCCGAGATCGCGCCGCAACCGTTAGCGAGGATCGCCTTTTTGGCAAGACCCACGGTAAAGCGGGTGATTCCGCGACTCACCTCCTCGCGTTTGATGATACGGTGCTCAATGTCATAGTTTACGTCGGCATATCGGACGATAGGGCCTGCGATACACTGGTGAAAGAGCGATGCGTAGAGAAGAAGCACCCAGTATTTACTCTGCGCCCCGACCTCGCCGCGTCTTACGTCGATGACGTAGGAGATAAGCTGGAAGGTGTAAAACGATATACCTATAGGCAGAGCGATAGAGGGAACAGTGCCGCTGATGGGAAGTATAGCGAATGCCGTGGACATAAAGAAGCCTGTGTACTTGAAAACTATAAGTATCGCCAGGCATATTCCCGCAGTGACCCACAAAAGCGGAGTTTTTTCACGCTCCTGTGCTTTGGATATAGCAATAGCGCCCGCCCAGCAGACGAATGTCATAAGGCAGAGCAGAAGCACGAGAGGTGGTCCTCCCCAAGCGTAGAAGATAAGGGAGGATACTAACAGTATTATATTACGCGATCTTATTGACTTGGCGCAAAAATACACGCCGTAGCAGACCGCGAGAAAGAAGAATACAAAGAAAAGACTTGAAAATACCATTTTTACGTCCTTGTTACAAAATTTGTTTTATAAACAAATTATAACATTTATAATAGATTTTAGCAAGAGCATAAAACAAAAAATTGATGAAAATTTTTATATTTCCGCCTCGCCGCTTGACAAAATTCAAAATAGTGGTATAATAAAACCAAACCTATGTGACAACAATGCCTCACGGCGTTGTCACGGCATAAGTAGGTTTTATTGATATCATAGCCTTCGGCACAGACAACTTGCGTTGTCTTTATGATATAATGTAATTAGATCGGGCAAGTCCCGAAATACTAAGAAGAGTAAAGGCTTTGGCGTAAAGTGCCGAAGGGACGGGGAGTTGCCGGTCGGACGAAGGCTTGTTTTGCCGCGGTCAGAGCTTTGCATCCCGCTTCATACGGCACCAAAAGGATATTTTTTGTCTTCTTTCCTGCCCTATGCTGTGAGGAAAGGAGATTTTTTATGCAGAAAAACAAAGCAACCCATTTAAAAAACGTCAAGGTGCTGACGATTTCGGCTATGATGATTGCACTCAGTGCGGTCATTGGATACGTTTGCAAAACTATTCCCGCGCTTAATCTGGGCACGGGGCTTCGCATCACCTTTGAAAATCTTCCGATTATCGTGTCGGGAATTATGTTCGGGCCGATTATAGGCGGATGTGTGGGATGCGTTGCCGATCTTTTGAGTTGCCTTTTTTCGGGACAAACACCGATGCCGTGGGTGCTGGTGGGTTCAATTTCAGTGGGTGTTGTGGCAGGTGTCAGCTCTAAATTTATCGTCAGAAAAAACGGATTTTTGAAGCTTATAGTCTCCGAGCTTTTGGCGCATCTTGTAGGCTCAATGATAATAAAGACCATAGCGCTTTATGCTATTTTCGGCCCCGTTGTGCTTTTTAGGATACCCATGAGCATAGGAATTGCGGCGGTGGAGATAATTTTGCTTTGCGCTATGTATAAGAACAAAACTGTTCGAAATCTGATAGACTCAAAGGGCGGGAGAATATAAAATGAACTATACCGAAGCTATTGAATATATCCACTCGGTCAACTGGATGTTCTGCAATCCGGGGCTTGACCGCGTAAAGGCTCTTTGTCACGCTCTCGGAGACCCGCAGGACTCTCTGAAATTCATTCACGTCGCGGGAACTAACGGCAAAGGCTCGTTCTGCGCTATGCTTGACAGTGTCTTGCGCGCGCAGGGCTATAAGGTTGGGCTTTTCACTTCGCCCTACATCATGAAATTTGGCGAAAGGATGAGAGTTGACGGCAAGAACATCTCTGACAAGGAGCTTTGCGCTCTTGTGGAGCGAGTAAAGCCCATCGCAGACTGTATGACCGACAAGCCCACCGAGTTTGAGCTGATCACCGCCCTCGCATTTCTGTATTTTGCAGAGCAAAAGTGCGACTACGTCGTCCTTGAATGTGGTCTTGGTGGCAGACTTGACGCTACCAACGTAATAAAAACACCGATTTTATCTGTTATTACGGGAATTGCCCTTGATCACACTGCGATTCTCGGCGACACTCACGAAAAGATTGCGGTGGAGAAGGCAGGTATTATAAAGAGCGTAGCGCCTACCCTATGGTGCGGCGCTCACGAGGGCGCAGAGCAGGTGATAAAAGATAAATGCGAGAGCGTTGGTTCGGATTTTGTAAAAGTTGATCGTTCCTCGATGAATATCAAGAAAATGACCCTTGACGGCACCGATTTTGATTTTAGGTGTCACAAGGACGTACATATTCCGCTTCTCGGCTCATATCAGCCGCACAATGCCGCCAACGTGCTGACGGCGATCGATATTTTGCGTTCGCGCGGAGTTGAAATAAGCGAGGACGCGGTCAAAAACGGACTTGCGTCCGTGATCTGGCACGCAAGATTTGAGATCATCAACAAAGAGCCGTTGGTCATAGCCGACGGAGGTCACAATCCCGAGGGTATCGACGGCGCGGTGGAGAGCATCAAGCAGTATTTCACCGAAAAGGTCGGCATTGTTACCGGTGTTATGGCGGACAAGGATTACAGATATATGGCGAGCCGTATGGCAGAGGTGGGAAGTCAGATTTTCTGTCTTACGCCCGATAATCCAAGAGCATTGTCTGCCGATGATTACGCGAGGGTTTTCCAAGGTCTTGGCGTTGAGGCATCGCCCTATAATTCTGTAAACGACGCGGTCTCTGCCGCTATGGAGTGGGGAAGAAAGAATGACACCCCCATCGTTTGTCTCGGCTCGCTTTATATGTATGGCGAGATAAGGGAGAGTATAAAGCTATTATTTTGATGTTATATTTACGTTCATTTTCTGCCCGCGTCGGCAGAAAACGAACCAAAAGAACGCGATTATGTGTTCATTTCTTTTCTTCGGCGAAAAGAAACGAACCAAAGAAACGCCGCACGGAGGATAGGGGCGGGTCTTACGAATAAAAAAGCGAACATGCCGCATTTTTATTCGTTTCAACAGCCCC
>JAZUAS010000048.1:0-3380 GCA_045638125.1 Eubacteriales bacterium
CTCAACGGTGAGGATCTTGGTGACAAGATACGTCAGCCAGACATTTCTATGTATGCGTCTGCTTGCTCCTCGGTCGGCAATGTTCGTGCGTTTTTGCTTGAAGCGCAGAAGAAGCTGGCAAGAGAGAATAGCGTTATAATGGACGGACGTGACATCGGTACCGTTATCCTTCCCGATGCGGAGGTAAAGATCTTTCTTACCGCAACCGACGAGGCGAGAGCTACCCGCCGCTATAAGGAGCTTACCGAAAAGGGTAAGGACGTCAAGTATGAGGATGTGCTTCGCGAGCTTGTCGAGCGCGACAGAGCCGATTCCAGCCGTGCCGTCGCTCCCCTGAAGCCTGCCGATGACGCACACTTGTTTGATAATTCCGAATACACATTTGAGGAATCGGTTGAGTATATCATCAAGCATATCTCCGAAAAAACAGGAGTGGTTGAACAGTGAAAAGCAAGTTCTATATTTTTATCAAGGCTGTCATAGGCCCGATAGCCAGAGTGATCTTCAGAATCAAATATCACGGAGCAGAGAACGAGCCTCGTGCCGAGGAAGGTCCATATATCCTTATCTGCAACCACATTTCGAATCACGATCCTGTTTTTCTTTGTGCAGGAATCGAGCATCAGCAGCCATACTATATGGCTAAAAAGGAGCTTTTCAAGGTGCCGATCCTCGGTAAGCTGGTAAGCGCTCTCGGCGCGTTTCCCGTAAACCGCGGAGGAGCTGACGTTTCGGCAATCAAGAATACGATCTCTATGCTTAAAAGCGGCAGATGCATCGGTATATTCCCACAGGGTCACCGTGAGCCGGGCAAGACTCCAATGGAGGCAAATATTAAGACCGGTGCGGCTATGATTGCCGTTAAAACGCAGGCAACCGTTTTTCCTTGCTGTATCAAGACCAAGGACAACAAATTTAAGCTTTTCAGAAGAATTGACGTCTACTACGGCAAGCCTATTAAGTTTGAGGAGCTTGGCTATGACTCCGAGGCTTCGGGCGAATATCTCAGAATATCCAATCTGATGTTTGACAGAGTTTGCGAGCTTTACCGTGGTGCAGAGGAGGAAAGCAAGAGTGGCAAGTGAGGTCAAGGTAACGGTAGCGCGTTCGGCAGGTTTTTGCTTTGGAGTGTCGAGAGCAGCTAACGCTGTTGAGAACGAGATAGCGAATGCGCCGAAGGGCGAGCGGATATTCACTCTCGGTAAGCTTATCCACAATGACACCTATAACGCAAGGCTTTCTAAAAGCGGCGTTGGTGTCGCCGAGATCGACGATATTGAGCAGCTTTGCGACGAGGCAAGCGAAAATTCTCCCGTCAAAGTGTTCGTCCGCGCCCACGGAATCACGAGAGAGACCGAAGAGCTTCTCATAAAATGCTCTCAAAAGAATAAGAACTTCTCCTTTGTTGACTGTACTTGCGTATTTGTTCAAAAAATACACAAAATAGTCGAGGAGAACAATGACGCGCAAGGACTTTTGCTAGTTCTTGGAACGGCGACTCATCCCGAGGTCATGGGCTTTTGCTCGAGGTTTGACGGAGATATTTTTGTCTTTGAAAAAGCTGAAGAGCTTGTTGCTGCCGTAGAATCGGGGGCGGTAAAAAGCACTTGCGCAAAAGCACCAATTTTGGTCGCTCAAACCACACAAAATTTGGTGGAATGGGAGAAAACAAAAAAATTTACAAAAAAGCTATATACTAATCCCTTAATTTATGATACAATATGTAATGTTACGGAAAAAAGGCAGACAGAGGCGGCAGAGCTATCAAAAGCCAACGATTTTATGGTCGTTATAGGTAGCAAAGGCAGCTCAAATTCGGCAAAGCTTTACTCGATTTGTAAGGCGGAATGCGAGAATGCCGTTATGATAGAAAATGTCGACGATTTGAAGCCGCTGTTTCCGTTCATCCACAAAAAAGTGGGAATCGTAGCGGGGGCGTCAACTCCGCACGATATAATTCAGGAGGTAGAAAAAACCATGAGCAAAGAGAATTTTGCAGAACTTCTCGAAACATCTTTCAAAACTTTAAATACAGGAGACATTGTTACCGGCTACGTAACCGCAGTTAACGACACCGAGCTTCAGCTTGACATCGGCGCTAAGGTTACCGGCATCATCAAGGCAGATAAGATAACAGATGATCCTTCTGCTAAACTGACTGAGATGTTCAAGATCGGTGACGCTGTTGAGGCGTTCGTAGTACGTGTTAGCGATGTTGACGGCTTCGCAACACTTGACAAAAAGAGAGTAGACTCCGACAAAAATTGGGGCAAGATCGTTGCTGCTAAGGAAGCAGGCGAGATCCTTGAGGGTACCGTAATCGAGACCGTTAAGGGCAACGTAGGTGTTATCGTTCTTTGCGACAGCACTCGCGTATTTATCCACGCTTCTCAGACAGGCACTCCCAAGAATTCCGACCTTTCCGAGATGATCGGTAAGAAGGTAAGCTTCAGACTTACCGAGGTTGAGAACAAGAAGGCAAAGGGCTCTATCAGCTCTGTTCTCCGTGAGGAGAGAAAGAAGGCTGAGGCTGAGTTCTGGGCAAACATCGAAGAGGGCAAGCAGTACACCGGTGCTGTTAAGAGCATGACCTCTTTCGGCGCATTTGTTGACCTTGGCGGTGTTGACGGTATGGTTCACACCAGCGAGCTTTCTTGGAAGAGAGTTAAGTCTCCTGCAGACGTAGTTGCTATCGGCGACGTTATCACTGTTACCGTTAAGAGCTTCGACGCAGAGAAGAAGAGAATTTCTCTTACATACAAGACCGAGGAGAGCAATCCTTGGACTATTTTCAAGACCAACTACGCACTTGGCGACATCGTTTCTGTTAAGATCGTAAGCATGATGCCTTTCGGTGCATTTGCAGAGATCGTTGACGGCGTAGATGGACTTATCCACATTTCTCAGATCGCTACTACAAAGATCGCAAAGCCTGCTGATGTTCTTGAGATCGGTCAGACCGTTGATGCTAAGATCGTTGAAGTTGACGATGATAAGAAGAAGGTAAGCCTTTCCATCAGAGCTATTCTTGAGGAGGCTCAGGCACTTGCTGAGGCTATGCCCGAGGATGCAGCTGTTGAGGAAGTTGCTGAGGCAGTTGAAGCTAACGATGCTGAATAATTCTTAATTGAATTTATAAAACCCCGAGGATCTCCTCGGGGTTTTTGCTTGTGGTGGATATGTAAATTGGAGTTTAGCGATTTCTTATATGTACTTTTCTTGCCATCAGCTGCAAGAAAAGTACGAAAAGAAAAGCCGCTTAAGGGGAAAGGGGTCTTGTGCGAGAAAAAGCGAACATGCCGCATTTTCTCGCCCTGCGACATCCTCTCCCCTTAAGAAACCCCTCTCCTGTCGGCATAGCCGACGGAAAAAGATTATTG
>JAZUAS010000049.1:0-9143 GCA_045638125.1 Eubacteriales bacterium
TGGCAAAGAACTTTCCAAAAACAAATAATACAAATTTTTTCAAAAACCAATTATTTGAAAGTTTTTGAAGTAAAGAAGCTTTTTTTCAAAAAGTTTCTTGCAGGGTGTGGGACAGAGTCCCACGGAAAGGCAAATATGAGCAAGATCAAAATGACAACGCCGCTCGTCGAGATGGACGGCGACGAAATGACAAGAATTATTTGGCAGATGATAAAGGACGAGCTTATCTGTCCTTTCGTTGAGCTTAACACCGAATATTACGATCTCGGTCTGCCCGAGAGAGAAAAGACAAAGGATAAGGTTACCTTTGACTCCGCATACGCGACGCAGAAATACGGCGTTGCGGTCAAATGCGCGACCATCACCCCCAATAAGCAGAGAGTTGAGGAATACAATCTTTCCGAGATGTGGAAGTCGCCAAACGGCACCATCCGTGCAATTCTCGACGGCACGGTTTTCCGCGCACCCATTATCATCGACTCTATAAAGCCCGTTGTTCGCAACTGGAAGAAGCCTATCACCATCGCACGTCACGCATACGGCGACGTGTATAAGGCAACCGAGTACCGCGTTCCCACCAAGGGCACGGCAACTCTCTCCTTCAAGGGCGAGGACGGAACCGAATTTTCCAAGACCATCTACGATTTTGAGTGCTCCGGCGTGCTTCAGGGTCAGTACAATAAGGACTCTTCCATCGTAAGCTTTGCTCACTCCTGCTTTAAATTTGCAATCGACACAAAGCAGGATCTTTGGTTCTCCACAAAGGACACCATCTCCAAGCAGTACGACCAGACATTCAAGCTGATTTTTGAGGACATATACAACAAGGATTACAAGGCAAAATTTGAGGAGCTTGGCATCGAATATTTCTACACTCTTATCGACGATGCGGTTGCCCGTGTTATCCGTAGTGAGGGAGGCTATATCTGGGCTTGCAAGAACTATGACGGCGACGTTATGTCGGATATGGTATCCACCGCATTCGGCTCTCTTGCTATGATGACAAGCGTTCTCGTCTCCCCCGACGGCAACTACGAATACGAGGCGGCTCACGGCACTGTTACCCGTCACTACTACCGCTACTTAAATGGCGAGGACACCTCCACCAACCCCATGGCGACAATCTACGCGTGGTCGGGTGCTCTTCGTAAGCGTGGCGAGCTTGACGGTCTTGATGATCTCGTTGACTTTGCCAACAAGCTTGAAGCGGCCTGCATCGAGACTCTGAACGACGGAATTATGACAAAAGACCTTGTAGGTCTTGTCGACGAGGGATTTGAAGCTACCGCAGTTAACACTCTCGGATTTATAAAAGCTATAAGAGAACGACTTGAAAAGAAATTTTAATATTTTTTAACACAAAAAAGAAGTCCCCCAAAAGGTGGCTTCTCATAAGGATGATAAAACCCCGACAGATTTTAAGGTCTGTCGGGGTTTTATCTTGTTTTATAAGCCGAAATTGCAATTTATTATTTCACTTCCATGCTTAACATAATAGGAGATGCATAGTAAGACTTATCCGCCCATCCTTTATGTCTCTCTCCGTTTTTGTCGTACAGTTCCGCTTCTTCGATCCAAATGAATATAATGATCTCTTTGGTTTCTCCTGCCGAAAAACCAACCGTTAATTCGTTGAAGACCTCGCTTTTTGAATTGAAATGTAATATTGAATCGGGGTCGTTTTCCTTGTGATAAAGCTCCTCATGCTTATCATAATACTTATACACCGTAAGTTCACCATCAACGATGATGCCAACCCTTAGAAAATCGACAACGTATCTGTTCGCATCAACTAATCTTAATGATAGGTTGTAGGTGTCATCCGTCAGACTTGTAATTTCAAATTTATTTACATCAGCATTTGATACATTGTTTTCATGGTTAGTAAAATCAATATTTGAATAATTTTCTAACGGTTGACGATTGAATTTTTCGCTTGAAAAAGTGAACGAATCGACCTTTTCGCCGTCAACAACAATACTTGCATTTTCGTTTGAACACAGTATGTCGAGAGAGCATAAATGGCTTCTATCACAGCTCACAAGAAAAAGCAGAAGAACTGAAATTAAAATACCGCAAGCCGTCTTTTTCATTCAGCCTTTGCCTCCTCTTTGGCAAAGCTTTCGGTGATATTGAACTTTTTGTCAAGCTCGGCGAAGATGACGTCGGCAATACCGTCGCCGCCAAACGCCTCGCGGGGAACCTTGTTTGATTTCAGAGCCATGTACTTTTCGCTTCCGTTTGCCGCTTCCTTGATAAACTTCAGGCACTTTTTAAGCTTGAAGATACGCACCGCGTCTCCCCAATAGGTAACGTAATGCTCAGCAAGTCTCCGCTCAATCGTATTTGCGGAGTGGGTGACCACGATCGGAACGCCGAAGAACGCAGGCTCCATAAGACCGTTTCCGCTCTTACCGAGATAAAGGTCGGAGAGCGCGATAAGCTCAAGCACCTTGTTGGTAAATCCAAAGGGATAGAGCTTGAGGTTTCCCTTGCTCTTCAGCTCCTTGAGACGCTTGTGAAGCTCGGGATTTTTTCCGCAAACTACGATGACGTTAATAGGCAGATCTTCCTCAACAAGCTTTTGGCAAAGCTTTTCAGCCATTCCTATGCCGTATCCGCCCTCGGTGACGTAGATGGTAAATCTGTCATCGATTCCCCACCTGGCTCTCAGCTCCTCTCGAGACTCGGTCATCTCAAACGCCTCTTTTCTGATAGCAAGCGGAACTCTTTTGAGATTGTTGTTTCGATAATGACGACCATGCATCTTCATCGCGCGAAGGTAGCCCTCGGGCATCGAAATAGTAGTCAGATCACAGGGATAACGGAACATGGTGTTTATATGCGCGTCGGGAACGTGCATAACCGTGTAGGGCTTCTTCTCCATCTTTTCGGCATAATAGTTTGTCGACCAATGCGTGCTGATTATTACGTCGGGAGCAAGCTCCTCAATATGCTTCATACTGTCAGCATACGCGCCCTTAGTCGTGCGCTTCATAACGAACCAGCTGACAAGCTTTGTGCCGAAAAGATCCATAAGAATGATCGTAAGCCAAGCATACAATGGATGCTTATTGTAGCTTCTGACCTCTCGTCCCATGCTTTGCTCAAATTTGAACATAGCCTCGCTTCCGCTTTCCTTGAAAAAATCACTGCGGACTATCTCAAAATATTCACCATATTTTTTCTCAAAGGCATCACAGATCGATCGCTCGGTCATTATATGCCCAAATCCCGCTTCGACGAACGGGAAAACCACTCTAAGCTTTTTCATATTAATCTCCATTCCGCCGCAAGCGGCGGCATAAATAGTAATCGATGAATTTTGCCAAATGGGCAAAATTCGCGCGTGAAACAGTTAAATTGCCTGTAAGTGGGGAGCAACTTTCACGCTAGCTCCTTGGAGAGAAAGATTTGATCACTCGGCATCGGTGTTCCCGTGAGCGGTGGATTTCACTCCGCCCTCTGCGACGTGTTCGATGTCGGTAGTATCGGTATGGGGTATCGGCTTCCAGCCGAGATTTTTACAGAAAAGCGAAATCACGTCCATAGGCACTGCAAGAAGTGTAAAGAGGGGTAAAAGCAGTACCGACATAACCTTGATAAAGAATCCAACCTTGGGTATTCTCTTCGCTTCAAGGATGTAGACCAAAATCGTCAAAAGTATCGTTCCGATATAAGAAAGTGCGGTGGTAAGCGCCATCATCGGAAGCTTTGAAAGATAAACCTGCGGAATAGTCAGGCTATTATCAAACAAGGGAGCGAGCAGGTACATACTGTGCTCGATAAGTCCGAGACAAACGGTGATAACACCAATGGGCAGAACGTTAACGGTTATATCGTAAACCGAGAACTTTCTGGGGCTTGCGCCCTTTTTGGGAGACTTGAAAAGCTCTCGCACAAGGTCTCCGAATCTCTGGAAGAACACAAGAGTGTGTCCTCTCATCCAGCGAAGTCTCTGTCTCCACATTATTCTCCAGGTCATAGGCTGCTCGTCGTAGAACATCGCCTCGTCGCAATAAACAACGGGGGTATCGCCAATGATCTGGTCTGCGGTGATCTCCCAGTCCTCGGTGAGGGTGACGTACTTCCAGCCGTCCTTAAGCGCCTTTGCGGGAACTATGTATCCTGTACCCTGAACTCTTGTAGAACAGCCCAGCACGGTTCTTCCGCGGCTCTCGATACGGCATCCGTAAACGAAGTAAAGACCGTAGAGCGCACTCATTATGTTAGAACCGAAATTCTTGGAATTTCTAAATGACGTAATAACGCTTCGCTCACCGTTTGCAACATATGCATCGTTCATTTTGGAAATGAACTGCCCATCGAGAATGTTGTCGGCATCGAGAATGAAGAATCCGTCAAAATGCTCGTCGCTATAATCCTTGGCAATTCTGTCAACAAGATATTTGAGGGCATAGCCCTTGGTGCATTCATTGGGGTTGTTGTACTCATACACGGTAGCGCCGGCTTCCAAAGCCACCTCGGCAGTCTTATCCGAGCAGTTGTGAGCTACAACGAAAACGTGAAGATTCTCTTGGGGATAATCGGATTTTCTTATACTGTCAACGAGATTGGCAATAACGTTCTGCTCGTTTCTCGTGGGGATCAGTATGCCGTAACGAAGCTTTTTATCCGATTTGGGGAACTTCTTCTTGGTGAACACACCAACAACTCCGAAAACGACGTAGTGTGCCATCATCGCAAATAATATTCCGTACAAAACCGTTTTTATTATATCAACGACAAGTAAATAATTCATGTTAAACCTCTGATCGTAATTTGTTTCCGCCGAGAATATCAGCTCTCGGTCACGTCTCCCGACACCTCGGTATTCACTGCGAGAAGCTTGATATTTACCGTATATTTTCCGTCAGCTTGAGCCGTCTCAAAGCTTCCGCCAAGCTTTTCCATTATTCTCTCGCAGGTTTTGACTCCTATATGATTGCTCTCGGGGATAGAGTCGTCCTCTTTTATCTTGTTGGCAAAGGAGACCGTCAGATATCCGCCGTCAAGCTGGAAGCACACTTTGATAGGCTCGGACGCATCGGCATATTTTTCAAGATTTGAAAATACGTTCCCCACCACTCGTCCGAAATACATTGTGTCTATATTGACAAAACAAGCAGCGTCGATATTATTCTCTTCAAAGGAATAGCCCTTTTCAACAAGCAAAATCGTATGCTCGGCTATCATCTGACGCACAACGTCAGCACTTTGATATGCAGCGTTTTCAAGCGGAGAATCCTGCTTGCCAAACACCAAAAAGTAAGAAAACATATCGTCCGACAACGCCTTGAGGCGCATAGTGTTCTCCTTGCAGGCGGCGATATATTCAAGATTTGCGGGATCCTCATTTTGAAGCTCTATGAGATCGAGATAGCCCAGAATAACGGTCAGCGGCGTGCGAATATCGTGAGACATGGCGGTTATAAGCGCCGCATTCGCCTCCCAAGCCTGCTTCTCCTTGGTCATATTGTCTACCACCGAGTTTCTCATGCTGTTTACGTCATTTGCAAGAGAGGTTATCTCATCGTTGCCGTCAAGCTCGATAGGAAGATCAAGCTTGCCGCCCTCAACCAGCTTAACGTTTTGAGCCAAGCGGTTTATTCTCCTTGCCATAGACGAAAAATACATTGTCATTATAACAGCAAGAACGATTGCAGCCACAGAAAGCGCCGACACAGATACACCGACGTACAAAAAATCCTCGGTATAGTCAACTACGGTAACGAGCAGCGTTCCGTCAACGAAAATTACAGGTTCCAGCTCACGGTTTCCTTCAAGTATATCGCCGAGCTGCTTGAGATAATTGATCTTTGCTTCCTCGGTAAGATATTGCTCAAAGCCTCTCTCTCCCGAGATCCACGGATTATTGAAAAATGGATTGGTGCTGGCAGGCTTATCGTCCGAGGTCGGGCCAAAATCCTTGAACCAGCCCGGCGCATACATAAGGCTTTCATCCTTATATACGATGATATCCACGTACTTTCCGTCGCTCCAATCCGATATCATATCGGAATCGTCAACGTAAAGCTTATTTTCCCAAACGTACTGCTGGAAATCCTCTATATGCCCATCTATTCTCTCCTGCTTTGCTCCGTCGGCAAGGTAATATCTCCAGACGAGAAAGCGGCCGGCTTCGTTAACGACTACAAAAACCGCACCCGCGATCAAAAGCGCCGTACAAAGCGCCAGAATAAGCCTTGTTCTCAGCGATACGAATTTATTTTTGTTAGCCAAACTGATACCCCTTTCCCCAAACGGTTTTTATCAATTTGGGATTGGAGGGATCGTCCTCCAGCTTTTTGCGAAGTCCCAGCATATTGACCATTACGTTATTAGCGCTGGACGGCAATGCCTTCTCGCCCCAAACGCTCTCAAAAATGACGTTTGTCACAACCGTCTCTCCTCTTCTTTCAAGGAGAAAGAAAAAGATGTCGTTTTCCTTGTCGCGCAAGCAAGGGTCAGCGCCGTTCTTCAAAACCTTACGCTCATCGAGATTGACGTCCACACCGCACGGCAGGTGGATAAGATTTGAAGGCTCCTCCTTGCCCTTATATATCATATAACGGCGCAGAAGCGACTCGGTTTTCAGCAAAAGCTCGGCAGAGGAAAAGGGCTTGACGAGGTAATCGTCGCCACCGCTGACGTATGCGCTTTCCTTATCTCTGTCAAGAGATTTTGCTGTCAGGAACAAAATGGGAGCCTTGGAAAATTCACGGATCTTTCGTGTCGCCTCGATACCCGACATCTGCGGCATCATGATATCCATGACGATAAAGTCAATATTCTCGTTCTTCGCCAAATCAACAGCGGCAGCTCCATTCGCCGCCTCGCATACAGAATATCCCTTTTTCTGCAACAGAAGTCTGACTATCTTGCGAATGTCCGCTTCGTCGTCCACGACCAGTATTTTGATACTTGAATTATCCAAAAGCTCACCTCCAGTCTCACTCAATTATCCTACCTATTATATCATATAAACTCAAAAGATACAAGCAAGCTTCAAATAATTTAAGAATAATTAAGAAACTCGCCTATATCAAAAACAAAGATTCCTTTTTCCGCGCGAGTGGCGAAAAAAGGAATCCTAAAAACCGATTATTTAGAAGCGGTGCTTTGAGAAAAAAGTCCGCCGAAGTTAATATTGTTAAGTCCGCAAAGATATGCCGCTACGATCGCAAGAAGCGAAGGCAGAGGTGTAAGAAAATGCATAAACCAGAGTGTATTGAGGGGGTGTCCGCCAACGTTGATTGCAAGCAGCCCCGTATACATTCCCTCTGCAATAAGCTTGACGGTCGAAGCAATGCCGCCAATCGTAGAGAAAAATCCTACGTTAGGAAACCACAACCCGAGGGATATGCACAAAGCAAGCAAAAGGTTCAAAGAGTTAGCAAGCGCCCACATTTTTATCGGCACAAAAAGATCTCTCTTTCTCTTTCCGAGATCCACCGACACTCTGTCCTCAGAGCCTACTCGCCAAGCCGACGCAAACTGCAAAAACAAGAAAAACATCACGGCAAAAATGCTGCTTCCTATCTTCAAGCCGTCATTTTCCGCCATACCTGCTGCCAAAGCAAGCACCACGCCAAAAAGTCCGATAGCTACTTGATTGAGAAACAAATGCATTGTCTGATACGAATATCTACTAAAAAAATTCTTCATAATTACCCTTTCAAATGAAATAAGATCGAAATGTCCTATTGTTAAGTCTATTATATAATATAATTGTGTATTTTTCAACACAACAGTGTGAAGATTTCAAGAAATTCGCATTTTGCTGTTGTTAAACTTTAAAAAACTCCTGCAAATGTCAAATTATACAAAATTATCATATTCAAATTATATAGAAATGCCAATAATTAAAATAGTTCTTGAAAAATTATTTTTGATTTGGTATAATTATTATATCAACAAAATGAGGATTGTATTTATGGCATATCAAGTTAACATAGACGAATTTCCGCCCGTAATACGCGAATTTGCTTCATACAAAACCGCAATTCAAGGCTGCTCGCAAAAGACGGCGGACGAATATCTGCTTGATCTTCGCACCTTCTTTCGCTATCTCATCGCCAAGGAGCGTTCGATTGACCCGGACTCCGATGAATTTTGCGAGATCAGCATTTTGGACGTTGACGTCGGGTACATAAAGAGCATCACACCGGACAAAATATATGACTTTCTGCTCTACACCGGCAACGTCCGCAAAAATATGTGGGCAAGCAAGGCGCGAAAGCTCTCGGCTATCAAGGGACTTTTCAAGTTTATGACCGTCAAGCGCGGCTATCTTGAAGAAAATCCTGCAGCAAATATCGAAGCGCCCAAGAGAAAGAAAACCCTGCCGAAATTTCTTTCTCTTGAGGAGTCGAAAATGCTCCTTGACACCGTCAGAAATGACATTGGCTCCAAAACTCGCTTGCGAGACCTCTGCATAATTACACTTTTTCTCAACTGTGGAATGCGTCTTAACGAGCTGGTAGGCATCAGCCTAAATGACCTCGACCGCGAGTTAAATCACGTCAGAGTTCTGGGTAAAGGCAGTAAGGAGCGCATAATTTACCTCAACGACGCCTGCAAGACCGTGCTTGCCGACTATCTTATGAACTATCGCCTCATCGAGCGCAACAGAAACGTCTCGGACAAGGCTCTCTTTCTCAGTAACCGCGAAAAGCGGATCAGCGACAAGATGGTGCAGGCGATGGTCTACAAATATCTCGACCTTTCGGGGCTTGGTGCAAAGCATTATTCGGTGCATAAGCTCCGCCACACGGCGGCGACCTTGATGTACCAGAGCGGCAATGTGGACATCCGAGTTCTCAAAGATATTTTAGGTCACGAACAGCTCAACACCACCCAGATATACACCCACGTCAGCGACAAGAACATGATGAACGCCATGGCGCAAAACCCTCTGGCAGACTTCACAGAAACCAAGGCAGACAAAAACGAATAATTTCAAATTTTGATTTATACAGGAGGCGGTTTCCACCTTTTTGAAAAAAGGTGGAGCCAAAAACTTTCCCGAATGGGGGTTCTATCCGCCGTGGAGTGACGCTGAAATTTTGCACACAAAATTTCAGCCTGCTCGCCCATTCCGTGTTGCAACAGTTTAGAACCCAGCCGATAAAGTTAAACTA
>JAZUAS010000050.1:0-25207 GCA_045638125.1 Eubacteriales bacterium
CCCTCGCCCTACGGATCTCGGTCGGCAAAAACCAAGTTGCTGCCACTCGCTCGCCTTCCTCTCCCTCGCACTGCGAGCGGTCGGCTCGCTCCCTCTCGCGCCGCTACGCGGCGAGCTCGTCAAATCTCTCCCCGCCAACGAAAAAAGCACCGCGTTTGCGGTGCTTTCGTTGGATAATAACCCTAATTTTGATACAAAGACTTAAATGATCGACAGAAGCGCAAGAGACAAGATAAATGCAATAAGTATCGTAGAGGCAGCCACAATAATTCCTATAAGAGCTTTGACAAGAGGTTTTTTATTTTTCATAAAATACATTGATACTATCGCACCAACACCACCCAAAGCACCGCCGAGCGCTCCACCCACAACAGGAAAAATAGCACAAAGTGATGCACTGTTGCCCCAGATCATCAAAAACAAGAAGGGAATAATAGCTAATATTATTTCATACCACTTCATTTTGGGCGACAACTGTATGGCTTCGCCCGCTATATGCAGAGTACTACCCGTTAAAAAATTTCCTGTAAGAAGTGCTCTTTTCTCGTTCACCATATATTCTTTTTTCGAAATTGGCTGAGCATCAATACCATTGACAGCTATTTTCTTTTTTCCGGTCCAAAAGTTTTCGTTGTAAATGATTTCTCCATAAATGGGGTGTTGAACAATTTCTTTCATAGTATTTCTCCTCCTGAACGTTGAATTAAATCACATCGCTATAGTTGTCTGTGTTCATTATATCATATGCAGTAACATTTGTCAACAAAAACCGCAATCCCTTTGTATCGGAATTGCGGTTTATGTTTGGCGGAGAAGAAGAGATTATCTAGGAACGCAGAGCGTTCCGTTGCACTGTTGCAACTAAGGCTTTTGCTCTCCCTCGTCCTACGGAGCTCAGTCGGCAAAAGCCGAGTTGCCGCCACTCGAAAAATCTCCCTTTATCCGCCACCGGCGGCGGTCGATTTTTCTCCCTCTCTCGCCGCTACGCGGCCCGCTCGTCAAATCTCTCCCCGCCAACGAAAAAAGCACCGCGTTTGCGGTGCTTTCGTTGGCGGAGAAGGAGAGATTTGAACTCTCGCGCCGGGTAAATCCGACCTACACCCTTAGCAGGGGCGCCTCTTCGGCCTCTTGAGTACTTCTCCATAAAGTATTCAAACAGATTTCGAAAAATCTGCGCAAGTCATCCGTTTAAATTGACTTACCCATATATTATACCACAAAGTTTGGTTTTGTCAAGTCTTTTTTTATAATTTACTGAAATAATTTTCGCATTTTTTGACAAAAAGGAAGAAGGAGAGATTTGAACTCTCCTTCTCTTATTTAGATTAAACTTTTTGGAACGTGTATGTGCCGGACGCGGCTTTGATGCTGCGCTGACCATTCACTGCGTATCCCTCGGGAGCGATGATTTCTCCGATAGCGCCCTCGGGGTAGGTGAGCTGGAGCGTTATTGTACCGCCTGCCGCCTTATCCCAGCGAACGTTGACTTTTCCCACAACCGAATTATGGTAAGCCTCTGCAAAGCTCATATCTGTGGGGAACACGGGGGCGATATTGATGTGATCTGCGCCGCCCATGTTGGGATTCACTCTGATTCCTGCGAAATACTCGATCATAAGCGCCGAAATGTCTCCCCAGAAGTGGTGATTGAGTGAATTGAGAGAAGAGCCCGATGTCGAGATGCGTTCGCCCAGGGCGGTCATTCCTTCCTCTATCATAAAGCCGTAGGAGGGCTGATCGGGTCGGGTTATCATCTTGATTGCGAGGTCGGAATAGCCAAAGTCGCAAAGCACGCGGAAGATAACTCTACCGCCGAGGACACCGACACCCATGTGGTCGTCCTTCTTGTGTATCTCCTCAAGCATAAATTCAAACGCGCGTCTCTCCTCGTCCTTGTTGTCGCAAAGTCCGTAGAATATCGCCATAGCCTGACAGGATTGGTGATTTCCGTAGAATATCATTTTTTCCTTGTCCACTATAAGGGTTTCTCTGATAGCCTTTTTCATTTCAGCGGCAAAACCACGGCAATAGTCTGCCTCGAGAGAGAGTCCGAGCCTATCGTAGAGATATGCCGCTTTAAGGGCAAGGCTGTATGCTATCGCACTGTTCGTAAAGATTATAGGTGCGCGGTAGTCGTGATATGCGGGCAACCAGTCGCCGAGACCGAAATTGATCAGTCCGTTTTCCTCGCGCCTTGAACGGAGGAACTGGAAATATCGGATCATTGAGCCGCGAGCTTCTTCTGCAATACGGAGATCGTCACGAAGAACTGCGGTGTAGTAAGGAAGATCGATAAGCGCGGCGTCCCAGGGAGGGCCGTTATGCTTAAAGCCCCAGCCGCCGGTCGGAACGATTCCGGGAAGTGAGCCCTCGTGATTCATAGCGCGAGTGAGACACTTTTCCCACATGAGATAGTTGTCCTCAGGCTCGAAATTCATAATGGTCTGCTCGGCGGAAAGTGCGGCGTCGGCTGTCCAACCGTTCTTCTCTCGGTGTGGGCAATCGTTGGGGAAATGCTGGAAATTGCCAAGAGTTGAGCGGCGTGTCATTTCCTGCAGAGTATTCAAGGTCTCGTTCGAGCACTTGAAGTTGCCTCTGTCTCCAAGCTCTGTATTCATAACAACGTAAGTCAGAAGCTCGGGAGTTGCCTGCTCCTCGGTTATACCCTTGACGAGAGCATAGCGGAAGCCGTAATAGGTAAACGTGGGAATATGGGTCTCGACGTCACCGCCGTGGCAAATGTATTCGGTTCTCTGAACGTACTTTGGATAACCCGCCTGGCTGGAATCGCGGAAGGTGAGATTAGATTGTGTAAACTTTCCGTCACAGAGCAATTCACCGTGGTCGATGGTGATATGCTGACCCCATTTGCCGTTTATTGCAAGGCGTGAAAGACCTACGCAGTTGTAACCGAAGTCATAGAGGTATCCGCCCTCGTGGGGTGTGATGGAGACAGGCTTCATCTCGCCGGTAGCTACGATAGGCTTGTTGCAGGCAAGCATAGGCTCACCGCAGTCGCGCACTACGGGAATTGCATAAGTCCAATCGGAAAGGTCGCATCCGGGCTCGTTCCAGTTTGGAATCTCTCGTCTTGCGTCGTACTTTTCACCCATTCGGTAGCCGTCAAAATATATTGGGGATGGGTGGCAGAGAAGATTTTCATCAGCCTCAATTACGCTTTTCACTCCCTCTGTCTCAAGTTCAAGAGCAAATGCCAGCTTGGGAGCGGAGTTCCAACGAGCTTTTGGAAAGTTCCATATAAATCCGTCAAAGGAATTCTGCATTCCGTTGCCGAGTATAAACGCGATAACGTTCTCGCCGTATACGAAAAGCCCTGAAAGGTCGTAATTGTCGTAGGGAAGCACCTGGTCGGGATTTACCACGTAGGGGGACATATGACCCTTAGTCAGTCTTTTTCCGTTTACATAAAGCTCATAAAATCCAAGGCCGCAAACGGTTAATTCCGCCTTTTCGGGAACCTTGTCAAAAACAATCGTGCGGCGCAAATAAGGCGCGGCAATGTTCTTTTGTGTAGTGGATTTTTCCACCGTTGCAGATACAAATTTATTTGAAAAAATCATATCCAATCTCCTTTGGAATTCTATGATATAATTATACAACCCATAAGTTCATATGTCAAGGAAAAGTCCAATATTTATAATCGCATTTCGCAATTTTACCATAAAGCTATAACGAACAATGCGGTTTTGACTTGATATTAAAACAAAATGTTGAAAAACAAACAAAGAATTTACAAATTTCGACAAAAATCGTCCCCAAAAATGTTCTTGAGGACGAAATTTTAGTTGAATTTTATCAGAAACCAAAGTAATTCTTTGCGTTATAGTAGCTGATGTCAGCGGCGATCTTCTTGAGAGTTTCCATGTCAGCGGGATATTCGCCGTCCTCGACCCACTTGCCGAGAAGGTTACACATAATGCGGCGGAAATATTCGTGGCGAGTGTAGGAAACGAAGCTGCGGCTGTCGGTGAGCATACCGACGAAACGCGCGATCATTCCGAGGTTTGCGAGGGCTCTCATCTGGCTCTCCATACCGTCTCTCTGGTCGTTGAACCACCATCCCGAGCCGAACTGGATCTTACCTGCTACGCCACCGCCCTGGAAGTTGCCGAGCATTGTTCCGAGAACGTAGTTGTCCTTGGGGTTGAGGGTGTATAGGATGGTCTTGGGGAGCATATCCTTCTTGTCAAGACCGTCGAGGATCTTGGAAAGTCCTTCCGCGATCTGGAAATCATTAACGCTATCAAAGCCTGTGTCGGGACCAAGCTGCTTAAACATTCTTGTGTTATTGTTGCGGAGTGCGCCGATGTGTAGCTGCCAAACCCAGCCGCGCTTTGCGTACTCTTCGCCGAGGTAAATGAGCTTTTCGATGGTCTCGTCGTCCATAGAGTCAACGGCATGGTCGGAGAGACGGCAACCGTTTTCATGGAAGAAATCAAGGCGTTCGGGGAAGTCGGAATTGATCTTGGAGAGATCGGGGCGGAATGCAGGAATAACCTTTGTGTCAAAGCCCTCGATCTCCTTGATAGCTCTGTGATATTCAAGAGTATCGTAGGGGGCATCGGTGGTGCAGATCGTCTCAACGTTGCTCATCTTAATAAGACCCTGAACGCGGTATTCTTCCTTTGCAAGACAAGCATTTATCTTATTCCAAATCTCCTTTGCGGTGTTCTCGTTAAGAGTCTCATCGATGTCGAAATATCTCTTCAGCTCAAGGTGAGTCCAGTGGTAGAGGGGGTTGCCGATGAGGAGGGGCATAGTCTTTGCGAATGCCATCCACTTGTCGAAATCATCGGCATCGCCTGTTATAAACTTTTCGTCGATGCCGTTTGTTCTCATCTGTCTCCACTTGTAGTGGTCGCCGCCAAGGAAAAGCTCAAAAGCATTCTTGAACTGATAGTTTTCGGCGATCATCTTGGGGCTGATGTGGCAGTGATAGTCGATTATGGGAAGGTCTTTAACGTGCTCGTAAAGCTCCTTCGCCGTTTTGGTTTTTAACATAAAATCGTCATTTATAAAACTCATAACGTTACTCCGTCCTTAAATATTGAAATTTCTTCGTATTTGTTGGCTTCGTTTTTAGTTTGGTCGCCGCCCGCAACCTTTATAACGTAAGACAGGAGCTCATCAGAGAGATCGCTTCCGTCAAGAGTGGGGGATGCGTCGAAATCTATCCAGTTTGCCTTTTTCTCGGCGAGGTTATGGTTGGTCGCGATCTTCAGCGTGGGAACTGCTGTGCCGAGAGGGGTTCCTCTGCCCGTGGTAAAGAGGATCAGGTGAACGCCTGCCGCCATAAGATTTGTGCAGGCAACAATGTCATTTCCGGGACCGGTGAGTAGGGAAAGACCGTTCTTTTCGAGCCTGTCGCCGTAGGTCAGTACGTCCACAACGGTTGAAAGTCCGCCCTTTTGAATGCACCCAAGGGATTTTTCCTCAAGAGTGGTGATGCCGCCCTTTTTGTTTCCGGGTGAGGGATTTTCGTAGATAACCTGATTGTATCTTGTGTAATAATCCTTGAAATCGTTAATCATTTTTACGGTTTTTTCAAAGATTTGCTCGTTTTCACAGCGGTTCATCAAAAGATGCTCTGCGCCGAACATTTCGGGAACCTCGGTCAGTGCACAACTTCCACCGTAGGATACCAGCTTGTCGCAGAATCTTCCAACCAGGGGATTAGCGGTGATGCCGGAAAGTCCGTCGCTTCCGCCGCACTTCAGACCAACTTTAAGTTTAGAGATGTGAACTCTCTCGCGGTGGAAAGTGTCGGCATAGGCTTTCAGCTCGTTAATAAGCTTAACGCCTTCTTCGATTTCGTCCTCAAAGTCTTGCGTGTTCAGAAATTTAACGCGATTTTCGTTCCAAGAGCCGAGCACCGATTTGAAAACCTCGATATTATTGTTTTCACAGCCCAGACCCAGTACAAGAACCCCGCCTGCGTTGGGATGATTGACCATTCCGCGGAGGATCTGCTGTGTGGTGGTCTGGTCGTCGCCAAGCTGAGAGCAGCCGAAGGGGTGAGGGAAGTGCTTCGCACCTGTGAGTGACGCCAGCTTTTCGGCGATCTTGTTGACACATCCTACGGTGTTAACGATCCAAATATCATTTCTGATACCCACCTGACCGTCTTCTCGGACATATCCCATAAACGTGAGGTCGGTGTCGACCTTTTCGTCGTGACACTCAGATTTTTTGTAGGTGTATTCGAGCTTGCCCGAAAGATTGGTCTTTACGTTATGAGTGTGAACGTGGTCGCCGGCCTTTATATCCTCGGTAGCGTGACCTATCGGCTGACCGTATTTTATGATATTTTCGCCGCATTTTATATCTCGCAGAGCATATTTGTGACTGTCTGCAAGGTCGATTCCCACGTTGTCGAGCTTGTTTATTACAAGAAGGGAAGTATTATTTTTTTGTGACATACTTTGCTACCTCTTTTTCAAGGAAAGAAAGATCCTCGCCCCAAAGCTTTTCGTTTGCGAGTATCTCGCCAACGGTTGCCGATTTCATGAAAGCGGTGACCTCGGGATCGTCGTTTGTCATATCGGTCATATAGAAGTCGATAAGCTTTGCAAAAGAGAAGATAAGAGTTTCGGGCATCTTGTCAAATCTCTTTATGTATTCAAGAATAGAGGGAAGCACGCGAACCTTGAATTTGCTGACGCTGTTGAGAGCGATGGAGATAAGCATATGCTTAATGTAGGGGTTGGAGAAGCGGACGATAACGTTGTCGGCGTACTCGATAAGCTCCTCGCGAGGAAGGTCGAGAGTGGGGATGATCTCCTCATAAACGCACTTTTTGAGGTGAGCGCACATCTTTTCGTCGTCAATACAGCTCTTTACGGTGTCAAGACCCGAAAGGAGAGCATAGGGAACCATTGACGTGTGAGCGCCGTTGAGGATTCGCACCTTTCTCGTGCGGTACATTTCCAGATTGTCGGTGACGATCACGTTGAGACCGCATTTATCAAAGGGAATCTCACTGCAAAGGTCTGCGTATCCTTCGATTACCCAGAGGTGGAAATATTCGCTGGTGTTGATCATCTTGTCGTCAAAACCAACGTCGATCTGCTCATCCTTGGGGTAGCCCGTGTTGATGCGGTCAACAAGGGTATTGCAGAAGATATTTTCCTGCTCTATCCAAGCCTTGAAGCCGTCGCCGAGAGACCAGAGGTCTGCGTACTGAAGTATGCACTTTTTCAGGTTTGCGCCGTTCTTGTCGATAAGCTCGCAGGGAAGGAAGACGAAGCCGCCGAGACCGAGATCAAATCTCTTTTTGAGAAGCTGGGTGAGCTTTGCGGGGAAGCTTTTCGCAGGCTTGTCGGTTATCTTGTTATCTTCCTCAAAGCAGATGCCCGCTTCGGTTGTGTTGGATATAACAAAACGAAAATCGGGATTTTCTGCCAGTGCCATATACGCGTCGAAATCGTCGTAGGGCTTGACGCAACGGGAGATGACGTCGACCTTCTTCACGTCCACACCCTCACTGCCGCGGCAGACATGGGTATAAGAGCAGCCCTGCGCTTCAAGCATATCGCACATGCCGCGCTCGATGGGCTGAACGACGACGACCTTGCCGTCAAAGTCGGTATTTTCGTTGATTATCTGAAGCATCCAATCGGCAAATCCGCGCAAAAATCCTCCCTCGCCGAACTGTATAACTCTTTCTTTCATTGTGTTTTTCCTCCTTAAAGGTGATATAAATTAATTATATATCAAAAAAACACCAAAAACCTTAAATTATTTGACTATTTGTTAAAAATTTCTTGACTTTTTTGATATATAGTGGTATTATTAATATAAATGGGAGAATTACCCTGTTTTTATCAAGGAGTTTAACAAAATGAATCTGGGCGGAGAACGCGAATTTTTCTACGGTAAGGATACGGACATCAAGCGTGTGGGTAAGCACACTATGAGAAAGCACTGTCACGATCACTTCGAAATATATTTCATTACTAAGGGCAATTGCTGTTATTTTATTGAGAATAAGGTTTATCATCTTCAGCCGGGCGATATTATACTTATCCCCGAGGGAATAATGCATAACACCGAATATCAGAACACTGTGTATTCAAGAAAGCTTATAAGCTGCTCGCAGTATTATATTCCCGATAGCGTCAAGCCGAAGTTGCCCTCGCTTTTGCATCTTTACAGAAACCCCGATATCGTGGAGCAGATAAATGATATCTACGATAAGATCGAGGAGGAGTATGCGAATATGGACGAGATGAGTGAGGATATATTCAAATGCTACATAAATATGATTTTCTTTCTTTTGATACGCAATCCCAATCAGTGCGAGCCTGAGGAGGACAAGCATTATATAGAGGATGCCTTGATTTATTTGCAGAATAATTTTGCGTCCAATCTCACTCTTAACGATATGTCGGAGAGATATTTCGTAAGCTCCGAGCATTTTTCGCGCGTTTTTAAGAAAAAGGTTGGATTCAATTTCAGCGAATATGTGAACATATTGCGTTTGCAGAAGGCAGAGTCTATGCTTCGTCAGCAGAATGCTATCACTATAACAGAGGTGGCTCAAAGCTGCGGATTTAACGACAGTAATTATTTCTCGGTGCAGTTTAAAAAGCTTTACGGCATTTCGCCCAAGCGTTTTCAAAGCAGCAATCGTGCGTTGCCAAAAAATAAAAGCTGAACTGTCCAGTAAACACTCAATTATAAAAACAGAGAGATCCGTCGAAAAAAAATCGAGGGATCTCTTATTTTTATTTCAATTTGTATGCCGTGGCTCTGCCGATCTTTCCCGATTCCTCAAAAAAGCCCCAGAAAGTGAGGGTCTTGACAACAGAATAAGCGTCTCGTCCGCGAATTTTTGTGGTGTGCGAGTAATCTTTCACGCAAAATGGGTCGGGAAGCAAGTCGGGAACAAAGATGCGGTAGTCCTCCACGCATCTGAAAACGTAAGCTCGGAGCAGGGAAATAGGAATAAGCTCGTATTTTTGGTATCTTGGGCGACGACGAGCATCCTTGACGGCGTTTTTCTTATACTGCTCGGCTTCTACCATAAGAAGAACGAGAGAAAAACGAGGATTGTCAATGAAATCTCTGATATAATAGAGGTCTCCCGCTATGTCGGTAAAATTTCCACTTTGGGGGGACTTTTTTCTTCTTTCGATCTCTCCCGTATCTGCGCTTATGTAGTTTATCCACTTGGTCTCAGCTATTGGGTGGATAACTACCACATTATATAAGGTGTTTTCAAGTATCCACGCGATCTTTTCATGGAGTGGAGAAAATGCACCCGTTTGAATTTCATATATAGTGTCTCCCTTGAGGACGTCGGCTACGAAACGGCGTTTTTTCTTTTTATTATCTTCTCCGTCGCCGTCTGAGCTTATACAGAGCGCACTTCCGTCAATTTTTACCTCGTGGCAGCTCTCGTCTGGGCAAACGAAGCGTTTTATTGCCGCGTGCATCTGTTTTTCTCCGAGAGTTCCAATGCCGTCGTAGTTGCTTTCATCGCCGTCAGGGATTTTGCACGCCTCACTCAAAACGTCGATAACTATTTTGCGAAATCGCGATGTGTCGGAGGCGGACAGCTCAAAAATGGAATTGTTGTCCTCAATTTGCATAAAAAGGTGGTCGCCTTTCAAAAATTTTATAAATGAAATCGTTTTTTGCGTATAAACTAATTTTATCACATTTTTGAAATTTGTCAACAGACGTTTCATTTATTGTTACTCATTAAAATTCGGTTTGCGTGAAGAATAATAGTGCGACAGAAAGACTGTTGCAATTCATTAAAGGAAGAGAGACATGGGAAATATAAAAAATAAAAAAAGAGGACTTCGGTCATGGGCGTTAGTCCTTTGTGCGGCGATCATGCTCACCGCCTGCGCAGGGCTTTTGTCTGTGGATGCTTCCGCCGCAGACACTTCTTACAAAAACATTAGTCTGATCCCCGGCGGAATACCTTTTGGAATAAAGTTCAACACCGAGGGCGTGATGGTCGTAGGCTTTTGTGATCTTGACGGCATGTCGAAAACGCAAAATCCTGCCTACCTGGCGGGACTGAGGCCTAAGGATATAATTACAAAGGTAAATGGTCGCCCTCTCGACGGAGCCTCGGATCTGACCGGTGTTATCGAGAAAAGTGGGGGCCGAGAGATAAGCTTGACCTATACCCGGGGTGGGCAGGAAAAGACGGTAAAGCTTACCCCGACCTATTCAAAATCCGAGGGAAAATATAAGACGGGAATCTGGGTTAAGGACAGCGGAGCGGGAATCGGTACGGTTACCTATATCGTGCCAAGTACGGGAGAATTTGGTGGATTGGGACACGGAATATGCGACGGCGATACCGGTGAGCTTATACCTATGGAGAGGGGTGTTGTCACCGACGTTAAGATCAACTCGGTAAAGAAGGGAATTGTCGGCACACCCGGTGAAATAAAGGGATATTTCGGCACAGACAAACGCGGAAGTCTTACGAGCAACACCGAATGCGGAGTGTTCGGAGCATTTTCAAAAATACCAGAGGGATTGGGCAGGGCTATGCCGATCTGCGCCAAGGATAAAGTGAAATGCGGCGAGGCGGAGATAATGTGCACTCTTGACGAGAGCGGCAGACAAAGCTACAAAATAGAAATATCGTCGATCAACCGAGGAGCAGAGGGCTCAAAATGCTTTATCGTCAAGGTGACGGACCCTGCGCTCATCGAAAAAACGGGCGGCATAGTGCAGGGTATGAGTGGATCTGTAATCTGTCAAAACGGTAAAATCGTCGGTGCGGTCACCCACGTGCTCATAAATGATCCGACAACGGGATATGGAATCTTTATCGAAAATATGCTGAACGCCGCAAATATTCCCATGGCGAAGGCATCTTAACGGCAAAATTGAATAAAAATGTTGTCCTTATTGTAACACGCTCCTATCAGGTGTTATAATAAGGACAACAACTGTTTTTGGGGAAAGATGTTGTCCTTATTATAACACACTACCCTTTATTGAATAATTCCATCATATTAAATATTTTTATCTTCGATATTGACTTTATAAAAGTATTATGCTATAATAATTATGCAAAACAAGATTATTGGAGGGGCAAAAAATGAAAAAAACAATCACTTGGCTGTTAATAGCGTCTTTTCTTCTGACATTTCTGTCTGCTTGCAACACCCAACAGTCAGAAGAAAGCAAAGACGATACAACATCCACTACCGAACAAACGGAAAATAATCCTTCCAATGATATTTCAAACGAAGAAAAATACAAGCCCGTATTGAATATATACAAGGACGTTATTATAAATTTGGACGAGAAGATGAATTCCAAGGATAGTCCTTATCCCGAGGGAACAAAAGAATACGAATGGGAGTCTGCCATTATAGGTGCTGTTGCAAGATTCCATCTTTCGACAAATGTTCCCGGTTACGCGTTCTGTGATTTGAACAAAAACGGAAATGATGAAATGCTCCTGCTTCTTGATGACTACACCGTTTTAGCTATCTTTTCCTTTGCTGATGGTAAACCGATCCTGCTCGACAATTATTGGAATCGAAAGAAGTGTACCATAGACGGGGACGGAACAGTACAAGTATACGGTAGCGGCGGCGCAGATACTTCTTCTTTCTCGATATTTAAAATATCCGATAACGATAAGGAGCTTGTGCCATTAGAAGAATATGGGACGGACGGTCATGATCCCGAAACACTTCATCCCCACTATTACAAAATTTCAAACGGCACTAAAATATCAATTACCGTTCTTGAATATGCTGCCGCATTAAGCCAAGGCGTATATTCCTCTGTCGAGGAATTGGCAAAGCACACAAAAGAAAATGCGGATTTTGAATTTATTTCGATCGAACTTGAGATCAGTTACAAGAGAATTTTTGAAAAAATACTGAACTATGAGGCAAAAATAAGTTCCGAAAACAAATATCTTTGGGAGTTCCTTCAATATTTCGGAAGCAGCTCTATAGGAGACCCTAACATTATTGAAATATGCTATCTGGATATGGACCGCGATGGAATTGCAGAATTGCTTTTGAGAAGCAATCTCAACGACTATCTCATGCTCAGATATCAAAATGGCGCAGTCTATTTATACGAATTGCCTTATAAATCAATAGATCGTGTCTATGAGGACGGAAGCTATGATTGGCACTCGCCGACTTATTTAGAGGACAATTCGATTTCTTATGGTGTTTCAAGAGTCTGTTTTAACGGAAGCGAGCAAAAGTTCAAGTCGATTTATACGATTTACGACGGAGTAAACGAAAGCTATTTTACGATCAACGGAAAATTTGCTTCGAAGAGCGAATTGGACTCCCTTGTTGAGAGCAGAAAGAACATCAAAGAGGTCACTTGGACAACCTACACGCTTGATCCGTACAAAATTCCAGCCAAAGGATAATATTAAAAATCAACTTGAATAACATTACCGCCGAGAGAAACCGTTTGGTTGCTCTCGGCGTTTTTTGTGAATTTTTCGTTAAAAAGTGTTGTCCTTTATTGACCACACTCCTGAGCGGATCTGTAATTTGTCAGAACGGCAAGATAGTCGGCGCGGTCACACACGTTATGATAAACGACCCTACGGTGGGATACGGAATATTTATCGAGAATATGCTATCAGCGGCGCAGGCACCAATGGAAAAGGCGGCGTGAGGCAGAGAAAAGGCAATATCACAAAACTCGTGATATTGCCTTTAAATTTTATTCAATGATTAGTCCTTCTGCTTTTTCTTTGTTACAAGCTTGATTACAAACAGTGTTCCAACCGTAATCGCCGCTCCTACGGGCAAGCATATCCACGCATTGGGAACAAATCCTGCAAAAATAAACATTACGAACGAGATAGCCGCCACGGTGATAGCGTACGGGAGCTGGGTTGAGACGTGGTCAACATGGTTACACTGAGCACCTGCCGATGCCATAATGGTCGTATCGGAGATGGGGGAGCAGTGGTCGCCGCAAACCGCACCTGCAAGGCACGCCGAGATTCCAACGAACTGCAAGGGGTCGCCTGCGCCGAATACGCCGAGAACGATAGGAATAAGGATTCCAAACGTACCCCAGCTTGTTCCGGTTGCAAAGGAAATAAAGCATGCAACAAGGAAGATAACCGCAGGGAGGAAAGCGGTAAGTGCGCCTGCATTCTGCATAATGCTTTCAACAAAGGAGTCACTTCCGAGAAGTCCTGTCACGTTCTTGAGTGCATTTGCAAAGGTAAGGATAAGGATTGCGGGAACCATTGCGATAAATCCTTGAGGAAGAGTTTCCATAGCCTCACTGAAGTTGAGGTGACGGCGAAGAATCATGTAAGCGATGATCACAACAAGAGAGATAAGACCGCCCCAAGGAAGACCGACGGTTGCGTCTGTGTTACCAAATGCACCAACAAAGTCAAGATAGTATTCGCCACCTGCGGTGAAGAAGCCGCCAACGTACATAAGAGCGAGAACAGAAACAACAATAAGGATAATTATGGGAAGAAGGATATCAAGCACGGTTGCGCGCTCGTTAATTGTTTCGTCAACCTCGTTTCTACCCTCTCTGCCCAGCTTGCCGTTTTGAGCCTTTATCTCAAATTCAGCCATCTTGCCGTAGTCAAAGCCCATGATCGCAATAGTGATAATGAACACGAGAGTAAGCAGAGAATAGAAGTTAAAGGGAATTGCATTGATGAAAAGCTCAAGTCCGGTCATACCGCCTGCATTCTCGGGGGTAACGTTGCTGGATACAGCCGCCGCCCAGGAGGAGATGGGAGCTATCATGCAAACGGGAGCCGCGGTTGCGTCAATAATGTATGCAAGCTTTGCTCTGGAGATCTTTTTGGAGTCGGTGATAGGAGCCATTACCGAGCCAACGGTGAGGCAGTTGAAATAGTCGTCGATGAAAATAAGTACTCCGAGCGCAAATGTTGCCAGAATTGCACCAAGCTTTGTCTTAATGTTTTTTTCAGCCCAACGGCCAAACGCGCGAGCCGCGCCTGCCTTGTTGATAAGAGCGACGATGATTCCAAGCTCAATAAGGAAAATGAAGATTCCCGCGTTGCCGGCAACGGCGGAAATAAGTCCGTCTCCTATGAGAGTGTCCATTGTTCCCGTGAACGAGAAGTCGGTGTAGAGAAGTGCGCCCGTGAGGATTCCTGCGAAGAGCGAGCTATACACCTCTTTAGTGATAAGAGCAAGTCCGATTGCTACTACCGCTGGGAAGAGTGACCACGCGGTTCCGTACAGATTGCTTACGGGATAAGTGATGGGATTACATTCCTCGCAGTCGATGATCTCGCAGCCGATCTCTTGTGTAGGCTCGTCGGTGGGAATACTTCCGCTGATAGCGGCAAACACCAGAAGCCCTACGATGACCACTGCAACCACCGCAAGAATGATTTTTCTTGTGAGTGACATAGTAAAAGTCCTTTCTTTTTTACAACAAAAAATAAAGCGCAGCAGAAAGCCGCGCAAAAATGCAAAAATGCAGATTTGATAGCTCTCCGCGTGTGCGACAGTGCATACGGTATTTCCGCATACCCCAGCGCCGACCTTGGGGGAGTCTGCGCTTCGGCGATCTGTCCTTTCCTGCGAGCTTTTCCCAAGCCGTTACCGCATTACTTTTACGAGATCGCGCCTCTATCTTTTTGATGTGTTTTATTATTTAATGAAATAATATCATTTATCGATGGATTTGTCAAGGCTTTTTTGAAAAAAACGAAAAGTGAGGGGATTTTTCGCTCACCTTTCGCTATTCTTCACTCGGCATCCTCTGCCGCCTGCTTTGCTTTTTCGTATTCTACGTCAGCTTCCTTACGCGCTTTGTTAAATTCATCCATTATAACGGTATCGACCTCGTCTTCCTCGTCGTCAAGCTCGCTTTCCTCTTTAGCTCGTTTTGCCGCGGCGCGAGCTGCCTTCTCGGCTTCCTTTGCCGCCTTCATTTCGTCTTCCTTTGTCTTGAGGGCGTTGATCTCAGCCAATATTTTGTCAAGCTTTGCGAGAGTTTCGGAGATTTTGACGGTAAGCTCCTCTGCGTCGCTTACATTGAGCTTTTTGAGCTTGGCGTATGCCAATTTGCCGAGCAGCTTATATTCGCGGTCGCGGTCAGCCTCTTTGTTGGCAATCTTGATCTTGATTGCGGCGGCTCCGGTTATTTCACGGGTCTTGTCTGCGGTCTTGCCTGCGATAGACTCGATGCCCGATTTAAAATTATCCCATTTTGACATGTTTTTATTCTGCCTTTCATTGATTTCAATGTTATCCGATGTTAATATTATATAGTATGCAGTTGCGGTTGTCAAGAGATAACATAATTTTACAGTAGAGGTAATGCTTTTTTTCGGTTATTTATTTCTTTTTGCGGAAAAATAATTGTGATAGATGAAAAAATGAAATTTGAAATTGTGAAAGATATAAGGAGAAATTATGAATATCGAAAAAAAGACATATAAAAAATATGCCGCGGCCCATGCGCCTGCATCTCCGATAGTAAAGGATTGCGCCATGGCGTTTCTTATCGGCGGCTTGATATGCGCCGTGGGGCAAGGGCTTTTGATGATATACCGCGACGGATTTGGAATTAATCAAAAAGATGCGGGAACTCTGACTTCTGTGTCGCTTATTTTTATGGCGGCACTGCTTTCGGGACTGGGACTTTTTGAAAAGATAGCAAAGAGAGCGGGAGGCGGAACCCTTGTACCTATTACAGGTTTTGCAAACTCTGTTGTCTCGCCAGCTATCGATTCCAAGGCGGAGGGCTTAATCTTGGGAGTTGGTGCCAAGATATTTACCGTCGCCGGGCCCGTACTGCTTTACGGAACTCTGGCAGGCGCCGTTTGGGGAGTGATCTACTGGGTCATGAGCCTGGTTGGATGATTGCCGGTGGTCAATTATTGACCCTTAATCGCCTTTTTTGCCGTTGACAGAGCGGTTTTTGTGTCGGTAGAAATTATGAGAATTGCGTAGTTGCCAATGACGGTGACGCTTGCGTTTTCTAATATTTTGGAGTATTGAGGGTCGGTTTTTGTGATCCTTATAGCCGATAGACGTGAAGAGAGTAGTCTTGCCGTGTCCTCGGCGGTGTCGCGATTTCGGCAGAGAAAGACGGCAAATTCGCACGGATGGTTGCCAAGCGAGAGATAGAGAGCGCCATCAAGCCAATCATCGGCTATCGTGGGATACGAGCCGTTGCCGAAAAGCGAGGAGATGAGAGAGTCGGAAAGATATTCTCCGTCACCCTCGATAGCGGCAAGTGAATAATATTTGCCTGCAGGGAGACCGATTTCTGCAGAGGTCATAGCGTCTATCACCTGTCTGCAGGGGGTGTGAACAGCTCCCACCGTTGAGCATGAAAAAAGCGACGAAACCAAAAAAATAATAACAAAAAATAAAGCCGCAGGGCGTTTCATAGATAGCTTCCTTTCATTTTTAACTATTCTATGATTGTCCTGCGGCTAAAATGTTATTATTTATGATATTTCGTTCCCTTGATGATATTCATGCACCTATAAATGCCCTCGATGAGAAGTACGCGCATGAGCTGGTGGGGGAAGGTCATTTTTGAGACCGAGAGACGGAGGTCTGCGGCGTTTTTGACGCTATCGTCGAGTCCGTGGGACGAGCCGATAACGAAGCAGATCTCGTTTGCCTGGGAAAATGCACCTTCAAGCTTTGCCGCCAGCTCCTCGGAGGAGAATTGCTTTCCCTCGACGCACATGGCGATCTTATAGGATCGGTCGGGCATGGCGGCAAGAATTGCTTTTGCCTCTTCTGCGAGCGCGCGCTTGATCTCGCCGTCGCTCGGATCATTTGGCAATTTTGCCTCTTTCAGATTCACTTGCTCAACGTTGCAAAAGCCCGAAAGCCTTTTTTCATATTCCTTGACCGCCTCACGAAGGTAGTCCTCTTTAAGTGTGCCTACGGTTATAAATTTTATCGTTGCCATTTTAGCCTCCAATCAGCCACACGGGTGCGTCCTGTCTTGCTACCTTTAGGTCAAAGCTTTCGTCCGCGATTGCGGTAAAGACCTCGTTAAATGCTATTTCGGGCAGGTTGTTTTCCTCGCTGAGGTGAGCTAACATTATATGCTTTGTTCCGCTTTCATAAAGCTCGGCTGCGAGAGCGGCACAATCGGAGTTTGACAGATGCCCCTTTTTGGAGCGTATGCGTTGCTTCAACTCATAAGGATAAGGGCCGTCTGTCAGCATTTGCAGATCGTGATTTGACTCTATGACTACCGCCGAGCAGCCAAGAAGATTTTCACGCATAGTGTCTGTAACACAGCCCGTGTCGGTGGAGACGGCAAGTGAGACCTCCTCTCCGTTCTCGCCCTTGAAGGTAAGCTTGTAGCCTACCGCCGCGCGGCTGTCATGAGGAGTGGGGAATGCCTTGACGGTAAGTCCCTTGATCTCTGTTTCAAAGCCGTCGCCGCGATAAATGCGAAGACAGTCGCAGAGCCTTTCGTCGCAGAGACCGTTGAATACAAGCGCCGAATTTAAAAGTATATGTATCGGTATCTTGTGCTTATGAGACAATACCTGAAGCGCCGATACGTGATCGTTATGCTCGTGGGTTATAAAGATAGCATCGATGTCGTCAATATCAACGCCGATGCTACATAGAGCGGAGCAGAGAGCTTTTGCGCTTCTGCCCGCATCTATAAGTATGTTTGCGCCGCCTGCGGAGATGAAGGTGCAGTTGCCCTTCGATCCCGAATAAAGACAGCAGATCTTGCAGTTTTGCATTTTGTTACTCGCTTATTAAAGTGTTATTCCAAAAAGGTTTTGGATAAGTGGGAGCGTAAAGAGATAGAGAGCGTCCAATGCTATGGGGACGAGCAGGGGAATGATAACCGAGAGCATCCAACGGGATTTTTCAAATCTGCGCTTGCCGTCGGCGACATATTCCTCTCTTTTTTCGGGGGGCCAATCTCTCGGAAGCATGTCGGGAGTAAGATCTTTGCGACTGAATGCGCGGTTGTAAACGATGTACGACACGAGAAAAGCGGCAAACACCACCCAGTATCCTACCGATACTATCGGTGAGATCACCCAGAGTGCGGGATCAGTGATACCGTAGCACGCTCCGAAATAGATCGCCGTGAGCAATATCGAGTTTGCGGCAATCGTGAGGATAAGCCTTTTTTTCTCGGGGGAAAGAGAAGTGCGAGGAGCTTCCGGTATATTTTTATTATTCTTGAATTTTGCCATGTCGTTTTATCAAATGATCTTGGTAGCACCGATGGGTCTGATGTCGAGCACTATGCACGCGCCCTCGCCAAAGCAAGCATCCATAGCCGCCTTGTACTCCGCAACGTTCTCTGTGGGAACGAAGCCTTGGATAGTTCCTGCAAATCCGCCGCCGTGAACACGCCAAGCCGCCTTCTTGTCGCCGAGAATTCTTTCAGCGATGCAGAGAGCAAGCGAAAGACCCTGCTCGCTTACGTTTTTGGTGGTGTATACGTTCTGGAGATAGCAGAAGGACGAGCGTCCCGATGCCTTGACGTTTTCAAAAAATGTATCGAGATCTCCCGATTCAAGAGCCGCCTTTTGCTTTGCGACTCTGCGGTTTTCCTCGAAGAAGTGAAGTGCGCGCATAATTGCTCTGTCGCCAACTTTTTCACGGAGAGCGGGGATAGCGGCTATGACCTCGGCCTCGTCGGTTTCACGAAGTACAGCCTTGCCGAAGTAAGCGGCTACGGCTTTCATTTCTGTGGGGATCGATGCGTAGTCGTCTGTGAGGTCAGCGTGGTTTCCGCCGGTATTTACGATGCAGAGGTTGTAGCCTGCCGCAGTCATATCAAAGCTGATGGGGGTAATGATGGGATTCTTGGTATCAGCAAAGTCGATAGCCACGATTCCGCCCACTGCACAAGCAACCTGATCCATAAGTCCGCAGGGCTTGCCGAAGAATACGTTTTCAGCCCACTGGGAGAGCTTGGAGATCTCAACGTTGTCAACGCTTCCGTCATTATAGAGATGGCTCTCGATAGTGCCGATCATATCCTCAAATGCGGCAGAGGAGGAAAGTCCCGAGCCTTTAAGTACGCTGGAGGTAGTGTAAGCCACAAATCCGCCGATGTTGTGTCCGTTAGCCTTAAGGCCTGCGCACATACCTGCGATGATAGACTCGCTACTTCCGAATTTTGCCTCAACGGGTGCTACGTATTCGTTTATGTTCACAAAGTCCTCGTCAAAGCCCTCGCTCTTGACGCGAACGATGCCGTCATCGGTAGCCGATGCCACCGCTATGATGTCAAGACTGATAGATGCGGCAACTACGCAACCCTTGTTATGGTCGGTGTGGTTGCCGGAAAGCTCGCTTCTTCCCGCAACAGAGAAGAGGCTTACGTCACGGTCCTCGCCGTAAAGGGATACGAATTCTTCGATGGCTTTAATATATCTTGATTTGGCACTCTCTACGTTTTCCTTGCCGTAAAGCACGGTGAATTTTTCGTTAAGTGCGCCTACTTTTATGCTTTCAATAAGCTTTTCGTAATTCATGGTGACAGATTCCTTTCTAAAAATGAATTTTGCAATACGTAATCATTATATCATAATTAAATGACTTTCACAAGGACTTTTTTGATTTTTTTCAGTACTATTTAAATATTGAACATAAAATATGGGATGCTCGGCTGAAAAACGAGCATCCCGCAAATTTTATGAAATATGTCTTTTTAAAAAGCTTCCTTGATCTTCTTAAGGCAATCCTCACATATACGCTTTCCGTTGAAGAAGACTATATCGTCGGCATTTGCGCAGAAGACGCAAGAGGGCTGGTATTTTTGAAGTATTATGCGGTTCTCATCAGTGAATATTTCAAGAGAGTCCTTTTCGGCTATGTCCATGGTCTGTCTGATGCTTATGGGGAGCACTACGCGTCCCAGCTCGTCTACCTTACGTACTATTCCTGTTGATTTCACGGTTTTGTTCTCCTTTTTAATATTTCATATTGTTTTGGTCATTTTTATTTTTTAAATTCGACATTTTATTGCTTTCCACTGTGATTTTATCACACGAAAAATGGAATGTCAACACCAAAATTGGGAATTTATGTATTGTTTACAAATTATATACATTAATCTGTCGAATGTTGTCGAAGTATAAAAATAGATGTCGAGAGAACCAATAGAGCCTTGAGCCACCGAGATTATTATGTGCTTTTTAGAAAAATATATTTATAACGCGTTTCTTTGGGGATATAGGTGGCAAAAATAACTCAAATCAAATTTTTGCGGAGGAAAAATGATAAAGGGCGCTCAAAAAAAGATGATAGTGATAAAGACTGCGGACAGCGCGGTCTTTGAGGAGGCATATTTCGTACTTCGTCGCGAAAGACTCGCGGTTGAAGCCGATATGGTAAGAGAGGCTAACAGAATAATTGAGAGCAGTGGAGACAAAAGGGGCGCGGCGAGGAGAAACGAAGTAAAAGGACTTGCTTTTGGCATTGCTTGCTTTGCTTGCGGAATAGCTACCGGGGGAGGTATTGCCGCACTTATGCTTCTGCTATGATCTGCTAAGTCGAAGTGAGCGCGAAAGAGTCGAAAGGTATCTATTGACAAATCGTGCTTTTTGTAGTATAATTGACGAGATAGTTAATCTTAAATATTAAAATTTTTAGAGGGAGACCTCTTTAGATATAATCGGATCTGTTATTTGCGGTGTATTTCTCCTGCACCTCTTTGAGCGTCCTTAAAAACCTGCGGAACGAAGGCGGGATTTTTTAGGGAGGCTTTGACTTGTTGCTCTTTTTTGGGCAAAACAGATCTGAAAAGCTTTTCCCGACCGAATCGGGATACGTGTACGTTACTTGTTCAGAATTCAAGAAAGGAAGGTAATTTATGGCAAAAAACAACTATAACGACAAAAACGCTCGCAAAAGTGACCGAGGTAGCCTGCGTAGCGAGAAAAACAATGATAAAAGACTTGATAGCAAAAATGAAGACAAGGGAGGCGCGTCAAAGCTGAATCTCCCTGCTTTGCAGAAAAAAAGCAAGCGTCGCGTTGCAAAAAAGGACGTAGAACGCGAAGTTGTTCGTGAACTTGAGCTCTCTCCCAAAAAGGACAAAAAGGAGACCAAGAACAACAAAAGCACCAAGACGGTAAAGCGCGATAAGAAGCCAAAGCAGAAGGCGGCAGCTATTCCCGAAATAGCTTATAATCCGGGTGCAAAGGTGAGGATCATTCCTCTCGGCGGTCTTCACGAGATAGGAAAGAATATGACGGCCATCGAGTGCGGTGAAGATATTATCGTTATCGACTGCGGTCTGGCATTCCCTGATGAGGAGATGCCCGGAGTTGACCTTGTTATTCCCGACGTGACCTATCTTGAGGCAAATGCCGCAAAAGTGAGAGGAATAGTATTAACCCACGGTCACGAGGATCATATCGGTGCCATTCCGTATGTGCTTCGCAATATCAATCCGCCTATATACGGAACGAGATTGACCGTTGGTATCGTTCGCAACAAGTTAAAGGAGTTTTCTCTTGACGTAGAGCCTAAGCTGATCGAGGTCAAAGCGGGCGACGTTATTCGTCTGGGAGGCATGAGCGTTGAGTTTATCCACGTCAATCACTCGATCGCAGATGCCTGCGCTCTTGCGATCAAGACACCTCTCGGCACTATCGTTCATTCGGGTGACTTCAAGCTGGATCTTACTCCTATCGACGGCGAGATAATGGACATTACCCGTCTTGGCGAGCTGGGCAAAGAGGGAGTTATGCTCCTGATGTGCGAGTCAACTAATGCGGAGCGCCCGGGCAGTACTCCTTCGGAGCGAAAGGTCGGTGCGTCTCTTGAATACATCTTCAATACCCACAAAAAGCAGAGAATAGTTATAGCTACATTCTCGTCAAACGTTCACCGTGTTCAGCAGATAATCGATGCAGCGGTAAGACATGGGCGTAAGGTGGCGGTCACGGGTCGCAGTATGCTCAACATTGTGGGCGCGGCGGTCGAGCTGGGTTATATGAACGTCCCAAAGGGCGTGCTTATAGATATTTCCGAGATCCGCAAGTACAATCCCGAGCAGATCACCATCGTTACAACGGGAAGTCAGGGCGAGCCCATGAGTGCGCTTTACCGTATGGCGTTTGGTGAGCATCGCGAGGTTCAGCTTACTATGAATGACGTCGTTATAATTTCCTCCAGTGCAATTCCCGGGAATGAAAAGCTGGTGGGAAGAATCATCAACGAGCTTTGCAAGTGCGGTGTTGAAGTAATTCACGATGCGTCTGCCGACGTTCACGTTTCGGGTCACGCCTGCCAGGAGGAGCTTAAGCTTATGCAGGCTCTTATAAGACCTAAGTACTTCATGCCGGTTCACGGAGAGTACAAGCACCTTGCGGCAAACCGCGACCTTGCGCTTTCGATGGGTATGGATTCGAGAAATATCTTTATTTCCGACATTGGAAACGTGCTTGAGATAGACAAGGACGGTGCCAAGATCAGCGGAACCGTTACCGCAGGTAAAGTTCTTGTGGACGGATACGGAGTCGGCGACGTTGGTAATATCGTATTGCGCGACAGACTTTTGCTCTCGCAAGACGGTCTTATCGTTGTAGTAGCAACGGTCAGCTCTGACGGATGCTATCTTTTGTCGGGTCCCGACATCGTTTCCCGCGGATTTATATATGTCCGTGAGAGCGAGGACCTTATGGAGGAAATGAGACAGGTTGTTCTTCAAACTATAAACGGATGTCTCAGAGCCAACAACAAGCTTGATTGGTATCACATAAAGGGAAGAGTTAAGGATGATTTGGCGAAATATATATATAGCGCAACAAAACGTAAGCCTATGATCATTCCCATGATAATGAACGTGTGATTTTTGATTATTTGTCGAAAATTTTCGTCTTGTTCATATTCTATTCAACAAACCGTCACGCGATTATATTATAATTAAGAATGTTATGCTCCGATATTGCTCGGAAAATTCAAAAAACGAAATACAATGAAAAGGTGGAACCTATAATGGGAAAAGGTAACAGAAACAATCTTAAGAGATCCCAGGAAAGCGCTGAATACGCTGCAAAGAATCTCTCAAGAGAAAAAGCAAAGGCTAAAAAGTCTAAATTTGATAAGTTCATAGCTATCACAGTTATAGCTTTGGCAGCTATTATCGTACTTACTCTTGCCGTTTCGGTAATGAGCGAGGCAGGTATTTTCCTGCGTACACAAACTGCTGTATCCAGTGAGAATACCAGCATTGACGGTGCTATGATGAGCTTCTTCCTCAATGACTACGTTATGAACTGGTACAGCCAGTACAGTGGTTACATGAGCTTGTTCAGTCTTGATCTTACAAGAGACCTCAAGCTTCAGAAGTTCGGCGATAAGAATAACGGCTACGGCTACGAGACTTCTCTCCTCGGCAGCTTCGACGGTACATGGTACGACTACTTCCTCAAGCAGGTAAAATCCGAGGTTGAGATGTACGTTATCTATGCAGACGCAGCTAAGGCACTTAAGCTTGACCTTACCGAGGAAGATAAGACAGCTATCGACGAGATTCTCGTTAACGTCGACAACAACCTCAAGAGCCTCGGAATTTCTTACGGCGACTATTACGGCAAGGGCGTAACCAAGAGAGACGTTCGTCGTTGCTACGAGCTTGTTTACTTGGCAGAGAACTTCGCTGAGTACTATCAGGATAAGCTGGAGAATGAGATCACCGACGAGCAGATCAAGGAATATCCCGAGAACAACAAGCAGAATTTCTACACTGCAGATTGTCTCGTCTACACTATCAGCAAGACTTCTAAGGGCTTGACCGAGGAGGAATACGATAAGGCGGTTAAGGAAGCAAAGGCAGCTGCAGATGCTATCGCTGCTGCAAAGACCCCCGCAGAGTTCGTTGCATTTGTTGAAAAGTACGAGGAAGAAAGCAAGGCGGCTGCAAGCAACAAGACCGAGGCTACCGAGTCTGCAACTGCTACCGAGTCTGCTACAGAATCTGCTACTGAGACTACTACTGAGACCGAGGATATCGAGAAGAAGTACGATAAGTATAAGGATACCATCGAGTACGAGACCGGCACAGGTAACGCGCTCAACGACTTCCTCTTTGGTAACGAGGAGACCGGTTCTGACGCTGTCGAGCCCGCAGAAAAGAACGACGTAACCGTAATTGAGGAAACCGGAACCGCAACCGAGAAGGAGACCACTACCGCAAAGAAGGAAGCTGACAAGAAGGAAGCTGATTCTCAGACCGCGGCAGACACCGAAACCGAGACCGAAACCGAGACCGAGACCGAGAAGAAGGACGACGGAGTTAAGAAGTATGACACATACAAGGTAACCGTTTACTTCGTATTCGAGCCTATGCACCTCGATAAGGAGCTTACCCACAACTTCGCATACCTCGTTTCTAACGACAAGCATGTCATTGAGGAGTTCATTGAGAAATGCAAGGCAAGCGACATCAAGGATATCGAAGCCTTCAAGAAGCTGGCAGAGGAGTTTAACGAGCATATGCATTCCTCTGAGGGACACGAGCATAGCGACGACGAGATGTTTGCTTTCGACGCTCTCGAAAAGCAAGCAGCGGGCGCATTCAACACCAGCTACGGAGTGCTTAATAAGTGGGTAGAGTCCGCTGACCGAAAGGACAAGGAACTCTCCGATGTTATTGAAATCCAGATAACCTCCACAGGTTCCGATAACAAGGTAACCACCAAGTATCAGTACGGAGTTATCTTCTTCCAGAACCATGACTCTGAGACCTGGTATGTAAACGCTAAGGCGGGCGCAGTATCCGAGCAGTTCAGCGATTGGTACGAGGAACAGCTTAAGAACAATCCTGTTCAGTATGGTAACGCGGTTAACCAGATTCAGACCGCTAAGCCCTACCTCGCACTGTTAGGCTATTAATATTTGAAATTTTACAGGGCTGCCGCGAAACGTGACAGCCCTATGTCAATAAATATATCAGTTGCATATTATGTAAAGATACCGCACTTTGAAGCGATATTTGATAGGAGTAAAATATGGTTATAGATCAAAAGCAAACCACCGTGGCATATCGTTGTCCCGAATGCGGAGCGGGCGTTATAAGTCTTGTGGGACTTTTCACTCTGTCAGCCGATATGGTTAAGCTGAAATGCACTTGCGGGGGAAGCGAGATGCAGATAGTCTACCGCAGAGACGAGGGAACTATGCGTCTTACCGTGCCTTGCATCTTTTGCAGTAAGCCCCACACATTTAACGTTAACAGTAAT